>CAZPUH010000725.1:0-14729 GCA_964589215.1 uncultured Myxococcales bacterium
GTGAGGGCCGGGGGCTCCCCGGTCAGCTGCGGCGCGGACATCGAATCCATCAAGGTGACAAACTGGCGGGGCGGCGATCAAGGCTTTTCGCTACGCGCGCTGGACGATGTCGGCCCACCGCGCCACGTGTGCGGCGCGCGCGTCGGCCGACATCGACGGCGTGAAGATGCGCATCCGGGCGGTCTCGCCCCCCCTGGCGCCTCTGTCGGGCGCCGTGAGCCCGACGCCCAGCGCCGCCAGCTTCGCCGCGCCCAGCGCCGTCGACTCGACCATCTCGGGCCGGAAGATCTGCACCCCCAGGAGGTCCGCCTGGATCTGCATCAAGAGGTCGTTGGCCGCGGCGCCGCCGTCGACTCGCAGGTTGTTGATGGGCCGCCCCGCGTCCGCCTGCATCGCGGAGACGAGGTCGACGTTTTGCAGCGCGATCGCCTCCAGAGCCGCGCGGGCGATGTGGCCGCGCGTCGTGCCGCGCGTGATGCCGCTGATGAGCCCCCGCGCGTCGGATCGCCAGTGCGGCGCGCCCAGGCCCGTCAGCGCCGGGATGATCGTGACGCCGCCGGCGTCCGGCACCGATCGAGCCAGCGACTCGATTTCGGCGGCCGAGCCGATGATGCCCAGCCCGTCGCGCAGCCACTGGACCAGCGCGCCCGCCACGAAAGCGCTCCCCTCCAGGGCGTAGGCGGTCCCGCGGGCCGGGCCGGCGTCCAGGGTCCAGGCGACGGTGGTCAGCAGGCCACGCGACGACATCCGCGGCTCCGCGCCCGTGTTCATGAGCAGAAAGGCGCCCGTGCCGTAGGTGCATTTGGCGTCGCCCGCCTCGGTGCAGTCCTGCCCGTAGAGCGCCGCCTGCTGGTCGCCCGCGACGCCCGCGATGGGGATGCCGTCCGGCAACCCCGGAACGCCGCGGGTCTTGCCCAGGATGCCCGCCGAAGGGCCGACCTCGGGCAGCAGCGCGCGCGGAACCCCGAACAGCGCGCACAGGTCGTCCGAGAAGGCGCCGGCGCGCAGGTCGTAGAGCAGCGTGCGCGAAGCGTTCGTGGCGTCGGTGACGTGCCGCTGCCCGCCGGTGAGCCGCCAGATGAGGAAGCTGTCGACCGTGCCGAACGCCAGCGCCCCCGCTTCGGCCCGGGCGCGAAGCCCCGTCACGTTGTCCAGCAGCCACCGGATCTTGGTCGCCGAGAAGTAGGGGTCCAGCACCAGCCCCGTCCGGGCGCGAACGGCCGGCTCCTGCCCCGCCTCCTTCAACGCCGCGCAGAGCGGCGCCGTGCGCCGATCCTGCCAGACGATGGCGTTGCCGACGGGGCGGCCGTCGTCCCGCTGCCAGAGCAGCGTCGTCTCGCGCTGGTTCGTGATGCCCAGCGCGGCGATGCGGCGGCCGTCCACCCCCTCCAGCGCCTGCTGCAGGGCCGCGAGCACGGAGCCCCAGATCGCCTCGGGATCGTGCTCGACCTCGCCCGGCCGGGGGTAGATCTGCGGGAACTCGCGGTACCCGCGCCCGCGAACGGTTCGGGCGGCGTCGATGAGCAGGACGGTCGTGCCCGTCGTGCCTTGATCGATGGCGACGATCAGATCGGGCGGTGTCACGGCGGCCGCTACGCTATCACCGACCAGCCGGGCTGGGCCCATAAAGCGCGCCGAACGGCAGCTCGCCAGGCAGGGGATCGCCGGAAAAAACGAAGCGACAGTTGGTAAGGTTTACCAATGCTCGAGCGTTTCCGGCCCGCGGCCGACGGCAGGCGCGCGCTCGTCTCGGGTCCCGTCGGGGTGGTCTTCGTCTTGGCGGTTCTGGGCGCGCTGGCCGCCGCGCTGTCGTTCATCTTCGCCAGCCGTGCCGCGAACGGGACGCTCGGCTTCCCGCTGGACGACGCCTGGATTCACCTCTCTTTTGCGAGGACGCTCGCCGAAACCGGCCGCTTCGCAGACTTTCCGGGCGGTCCGGCCACGTCGGGCTCGACGTCGCCGCTCTTCACGCTGCTCGAGAGCGTCGCCTGGCTGTTCACGCACGACGAATATCTGATCGCGTACGGCCTGGGCATCGCGGCGTTCCTGACGTCGGTGGGGCTGATCTTCGAGCTCTGCCGGACGGCGGACGACGGGCTTGTCTGGCCTGGCGCGCTCGCGGCGCTGGCGCTGGCGACCGACCCGAAGCTGGTCGGCGCCGCCGTCAGCGGCATGGAGACGACCACCACGATGGCGTTGTCGCTGTTTGCCGCGCTTCAGGCGCAGCGGCGACGGTGGAGGACCGTCGGGGTCGCCGCGGGGTTGCTGCTGTGGACGCGGCCCGACACGCTGATCTTCACCGGCGCGCTGGCGCTGCAGTTGGCGTACGCGGCGGTCGTCGAACGGCCTTCCGACCGGTCGAGGATGCTCCAGGGCCTCCTGACCTTCGGCGGGCTGGCGCTGGGATACTTCGCGTTCAACTGGACGCTGTCCGGAAGTCTTTTCCCCAACACGCTGGCCGCCAAGCTCGAATATTACCGGCACGGCAACGGCCGCTTCGCCGCCGACCTGCTGTCTTTTCTGACCGAAGGGGGCCTGGGCGCCGCGACGCTGATGTTCGTGGTGGCCGGCCTGGGTACGCTCGACGACGTCCGCTGCCGCCGCCCGACGCCGCGCGCGTACCGCTACGTCTTCGTCGTCGGGCTGGTCGCCGCCTACTGGTGGAAGCTCCCCTTTCTGTATCAAGGCGGCCGTTACCTGATCCCGATCATTCCGTTCGTCATCCTGGGCACGGTCGACGGCCTCCAGCGGATCGGCCGCGCCGTCGCGCGCAGGCCCCGGGTCTCGCGCGCGCTTCCCCTTCTGGTCGGTCTGGCGGTCGTGAGCTTGAACGTGGCCCGCCTGCCCGGGGCCGAGCGCGAGCTGGCCGATCGTTCCAGGCACACCGCCGAGCTGCAGGTGGCGACCGCCCGATGGTGCCGCGACCACCTTCCCGCGACCGCGGTCGTGGCCACGCACGACGTGGGCGCCATGGGCTTTTACTCGGGGCGCAAGATCGTCGACGTCGTGGGGCTGCTGGACCGGGGCATCCAGGGTCACATCGGCGATCCGGAGAGCACGCTCGCGTACATGCGGGCGCGGCAGGTGACGCACCTGGCGTTTCTCACCGACTGGATCGAGGTGCCGAACGAAAATCCGCTGATGCGCACCGAGCCCGCGGGCGGCGAGGTCATGCAGGTCGTCCCTCTGACCCCGACGACGCAGATCTCCAGCCTGGCCGTGACGTCGCTGAATCTGCTGGCCGAGCAGCGCCTGGCCGCGGGCGACGCGCGCACGGCCCTGGCCGCGCTGAACCAGGTGTCCCGGCTGGCGCCGGCGAACGCGCGCACGCATTACCTGGCCGGCGTGGCGCTGGCCAAGTCCGGCGCTCTCGAGCGCGCAGAGCGCCAGTTCCAGCTCAGCCTGCAATATTTTCCGACCAGCTCGAAAGCGCTGTCGGCGCTGGGACAGCTGGCGCTTCACAAGGGAGACGCCGAAACCGCCGTTCGATTCCTGGAGCAGGCGGTCGAGCAGGATCCTCGGAACATGGAGGCCACGGCGGTCCTCGTGGATGCCTTGGGGCGCCTGCCCGATCGACAGGCCGAGCAGGCCGCCATGCGCGCCCGCCTTCAACGGGCGAGCGGCGCCTCGCAGTAGCTCGACTGATGCCGGGGACGGCTACCCGGCGGCCGACCAGCCGGCATGTTTCCCGATGAAGCGGGTCACCGCTTCCAGGACCATCGCGCGCTCCACGTCCTGGGCGACGATGTGGAACGATCGATCCAGCCACAGCCGCTCGATGACATCGCTGCCGAGGCTTCCCGTCAGCTCCAGCGAATCATCCATGGGAACGGTGTGGTCCTGGCGCCCGTGCACGACCAGCGTCGGCTGGCGCACCGCCGGCAGATCGGGGCGCACCGTGTCCATCAGGTCCAGCAGATTGCCGAGCGCCGCCACGGGGAACGCGCGCAGGCCCGGGTTGTCCACGCGCATCGCCGGATCCGACACGTCGGAGCCGAACAGCTTCGGAACTGCCGCCCAGGCACGCCGGGCGTAGTCGACGGGCAGTCGGCCCACGGCCCGGATCCCCATCACCTGAAACGGACGCAGCCGCAGCGGAGCCGACATGACGGCCAGCGCAGAGATGCGCTCCGGGTAGAGGCGAGCGAGCCGCAGGGCCAGCAGGCCGCCCATCGAGAAGCCGACGATCGCGACCGGCGGTGGGAGCCCGACCGAACGCGCGGCCACCTTTTCGAGGCGCGCCAGCGCCGCCTCCGCCGACGCCAGCCAGTCGCGCCAGGTCGTGCGCGCCAGGTCCGCCAGCGTTCCGCCATGTCCCGCCAGCGTGGGCGCCTCGACGGAGCAGCCGAGCCGGACGAACGCGTCGGCCAGCGGCCGCACCTCCCAGGGGGTCCCCGTGATGCCGTGCAGGCAGAGCACGGCCCGCCGGTCTCCCGCGACCGCGACCGGCGACTTGTCCCCCGGGCCCTCGCGGAACAGCTGGAGCATCCCGATCAGCGTATCAAACCCGCCCAAATAAGAACGAGCCGCGGCTCCCGAAGGAACCGCGGCTCGCGTCAGACACCGGTGATGTCGGTCAGCAGCCGGGCGCGGTCGACCCAGGCAGGCAGAGCGAGCAGTCGACCGTGCTGTTCAGGCTGGCGGCGTTCATGGCCGCGGAGTCCTGATTCAGCTTGAGGGCCACGCCGCCCTTGGGGCAAGCGGTAGTGTTGGCCTCGAGGGTCCAGCACGGCGCCGTGTTGTTGTTGGTGTCGCAGTTCGGGATGTTGACGTCGGTGGCCGTCGTGCTGTTCGCGCTGGTCAGGTGGTTGACCACCGTGCAGAGCGGGTGGCCGTTGCCGTCCTTCTGGATGGTCCCCGTGATGCAGTTCGGCTTGATGAGAGCGCCCAGCTTGGTCGCGATCGCCGTCATCGACGTCGCGTAGCTGGGGTCGCAGATCGAGGAGACGAAGTAGTTCGGGAACGACTTCACGAACTGCGTGATGCGAACGCCCGGGTCGCCAAAGCTGCCGTCGGTCGTGTTCATCGTCGACGCCGGGTTCACGGCGTCGCCGCCCTTGGCCCCGCACGAGTGCATGACCTGCGGCCAGAGCTGGCCCGACGTGCCCGGGGGCGGGCTGGCGGGCGGAATCCACTCGACCGTGTACGGGTCCGGCGGCGCCGTGATGGCGGCGACCAGGATCTGGTTGTCCGGGTCCGTCTTCTTCGACTTGATGTCGGAGACGAACTTGCTGACCGGGGTCAGCGTCTGCTGCTGCGGGTTGCCGCTGTCGTTCGAGACGCAGTCGGTGAACGTCTCGGTCGGCGTGCCGTTGTTCCCACCGGGGGGCGTCAGCGGCGGCTGAACCATGTTGCCGTTCGGATCCTTGCAGATGTGACCGAACTGGTTGCAGCGGTAGTTCGCGATGGGGCCCAGCGGGTTCATCGTGCCCTGCTGCTGGCCGTTCAGCGAGAACAGCTGGGTGTTCGGCGGCGCCGAGCAGTCGTCTTCGTTCGTCAGCAGGACGATGCCCAGGTAGGCGTTGTCGCGCAGGAAGTTCGCGTTGCTGTCCGGGGCGGCGTTGCCGTCGGCGCCCAGCGCGCGATCAATCGACGCCAGCTGGTGCTCGAAACCACAGCCCGTCGAGCCGAGAAGGGCGATGCACTGGAACACCTTCTCGATGGGGTCCGTGAAGTTCGGCATGTTGTCGACGTCCGAGATGAAGTTCGAGCCGCTCGACAGCGTCGTCGACGTGCAGGCGCCGCGCGGCGCCGACTGGAACTGGCCGTCGTCACCGTACTGCGTGCAGCCGATCGAGCTGACCGAGTCGCCCGGCGCGCCCATGTCCGACGACACGACGGCGATGTGCACGTTCGGCAGCCCGTTCGGCAGGCTCTGAAGCACCTGCATGAACGTCGGCAGCTGCGCCAGCAGCTTCTGCTGCATCGACGTCATGGACGACGAGTTGTCGATCATGAACAGGATGTCGATGTTGTTGTTGATCTTCTGGGTGACGTTCGCGGTGAGCGTCGCCGTCGGCGTGATGATGCCGGGCTCGAGCGACCGCGAGGTGCAAGCCCACAGGGCCGGTACCGCGCCGGCCAGTCCGACCCAGCGGAGCACGCGCCAGGCGCGCGACCGAGACGATGATTGAGCCGAACGACCAGTCATGGGGGATCCTCCTGAGCGGAATGGGAGAGAGGGGGGCGGGGCCCGTGCGGGGAGCCGGGCGATCGAAACCGGGCGATTGTAGGTTTTTCCGTGCGGCCCTGCAACGCCCGACCAGCTGACCAAATAAGCAACGCCCGGGCCAGCCGGAGGCCCGAACGAACCGGGGCGCGGCGGGCCTGGTTGGCAACTTCGTTGGCACCCGCGTCAACTTGGGTGGAGGCGCGGCGCGCCTCGGCTCTGCAGCCGGGCGACGCGCCACGATGGTAACGTCGGGCGTGACCTCGACGGGCCGCCAGCGCGTTGCCGCCGCCGGTGTGGGCCTGGGCGCCGCGCTGCTGCATGCGCGCGCGCTGGGGGACGGCTTCGTGAACTGGGACGACAACCGGTTCATCACCGCCAACCCGCTCTTCGCGGCCGGGGGGTGGACCTACGTGCGGGCGGCGCTCACGCGCGTGCAGTTCGACGCCTACCACCCGCTGCATCTGCTCTCGTACCTGCCGGACCGCTGGCTGTGGCGCGACTCCCCGGCCGGCTTCCACGCCCTCAACCTGCTGCTCCTGGCCGTGGGCGCGGCCTTGCTCTTCACGCTCTGCCGGCGGGTCGCCGGGTCGGGCGCCGCCGCGTTCGCCACCTTGTTGTTCGCGGCGCACCCGCTGACGGTCGAACCGGTCGAATGGGTCAGCGGCCGCAAGGACCTGCTGGCTGCGGCCTTCTTCCTGGGCACCCTGCTGATCGAGGACGCGCGCCCCCTGGAACGGACGCGGCCCTCCGCGGCGGGGCTGGTGCTGTTCGTGGCGGCGCTGCTCTCGAAGAGCTCGGCGCTGTGCTTGCCGCCCGTCCTTTGGTGCTGGCTGGTCTGGATGCGCGGCGCGTCCACGCATGCGGCCGCCCGGCGCGCCGCACCCTACGCCGCGCTGGCGGCGATCGGGGCGGTTTTGGTGGTCACGATCTGGCGCAGCCACCAGATGATCCCGCCGCGGCCGACGGCGGCGGGGATCGACGTGCTCGCGACGCTCGCGACGTACGCCCGGCGGCTTCTCTGGCCCAGCGATCTGGCGCCGCTGTACCCGGACACCATGCCGGCCCCGGTGCTGTCGGCCGCCGTCGCCGGCGCCGCGCTCGTCGCGGCCGCGGTCACCTGGCGCCGCTGGCCCGCGCCGGCCCGGTTCGCGCTGGGGGCGTTTCTGCTCGCGCTGCTCCCGGTCGCCAACCTGGTTCCGGTGGTGTTCCGGTTCGCGGATCGCTATGCGTTCCTGGCGCTGGTGGTTTTGGCGCCGCCGGCCGCGGTGGGGCTCGACGCGCTCCTGCGGCGGCGCGGTCTGCCGCGCGCCGCTGCCCTGGGCGGCGGCGCCGTCGCGGCAGGCGCGCTCGCGTTCACGACCATCCAGCTGGGCGCCGGTTGGCGCGAGTCGCGGGCGCTCTGGGAACGGGCGACGGCCGCGCAGCCCGCCGCTTTCATGGGCCGCCTCAAGTACGGCGAGACGCTGCGCGAGGCGGGCGACTGGAGCGGCGCCGTGCGCGAGTACCAGGCCGCCGTGCGCCTGCGGCCCGACAGCTCGCTGGGCTACGTCGCGCTCTTCTACCTCTACGCGAAGCGCGCGGAAGCCGAGGGGCGCCTGCCGTCGGGCGCCGCCGACCGCTGGCTTGGCCGGCTGGGCGCCGCGATCGACGATCGCGCGCGCTTCGACAGGCTCATCGCGGAGGTCCCGCACGGGGCCTGCCCGCCGTGCGCGAACACGCTGCTGCTCCTGAACCTCCGTCGCTGGCCGCGCCCCGACGATCGCCTGCTCGCAGCGGCGCGCACCGCCGTGGACGCGGGCCTGCCGGACATCGCGCTGGTGTTCCTCAGCCAGGCCCGCGACCAGAGCGCGCCCGCCTGGCTGGACCTGCTGGCCGCCGCCCGGGGCGCGCGCCGCACCGGCGAGTGAGGCCGATCAGGCGCGCGCCACGCCGCACAGCATCTCGCCCGCGAAGTAGCGCGCACCGGCCGGATCGTCGGCGCGCACGGGACGCAGGAAGCTGTTCAGGATCTCGCCGCGCGCGCCGCGGCGGTCAGAGGGGCGCGCCGGATCGACGAAGCTGTGCCGCAGGCGGCCGCCCCGCAGCTCGATGAACCCGATGCGGCCGTCGGGGGTGACGCGCTCGACGACCCCCGCGTGGTCCGCGCACGTGGGCCGTTCGCCCGTGCCGCGCGTGTCGAAGAAAAGGATGTCGCCCGGCCGCGCCGCGGACGGCCCGACCAACCGGTGCGAGGTCCGCATGTAGCCCCACAGCGCCCGGGTGCTGCCGTCGGTGCCGAAGCGCAGGCCGGCGGCGTGCAGCGTGCGCACGACGAAGGCAGCCCCCTCCTCCTGACCGACCGTCGCCGGCCCCTCCGGCTGGGTGCGGGCTTCGTAGCGCGCGGCCTCGAACACCGACGCCGGGTAGCGCCGGCTGTGCGCCCGCGGTGTCGCGCACCCGAGCGCGCACAGACCCAGGACGGCGATGACGGCCAGGAAGATTTCCACCAGCCGGTAGCGGGGTTCGCCCGGCAGCTGCAGAGCCATGCGGCGATGGTAGGACATGTAGGTAGCCTGTCCACATTTTGACCGGCGCCGCCCCGCATTAACGTGCCAGCCCATGGCCGACCGCCGTTTCCCGACCGCGATCTTCCTGTTCGCGTTCTTCGGGTGGGCGTTCGACTTTTACGACCTGGTCTTGCTCGGGTTCCTCAAGGACGCGGTCGCCCGCGACCTGCACCTGTCGCGCGCCGCCGAGTCCTGGCTGCTGGGCGCCGGGCTAGGCGCCTCCGGCATCGGCGGCCTGGTGGCGGGCGCGCTGTCCGACCGGGTGGGAAAGCGCGCCGTCCTTTCGGGCACCGTGGCGGTCTATTCGCTGGGGTCGCTGATCTGCGGCCTGGCGCCGAGCGGGGCGGTGTTCTTCGCGGGGCGCATCGTTCAGGGCCTCGGGGTCGGCGGCGAATGGGCGATCGGCCACGGCATGCTGGCCGAGTCCGTCGCGCCCGAGGCCCGCGGCCGGGCCGCCGCCGCGCTGCAATCGGGCGAGCCGGTGGGCGTCGCGCTGGCGGCGCTGGTCGGCTACCTGGTGTTCCCCCGCGTGGGCTGGCGCCTGGTCCTCATCGGCTCCAGCGCGACGGCGTTGCTGGCGGTCGCCGCGCGCGCCTCCGTCCACCTGCCCGCCGCGCGCGCCGCCGCCCGCCCGTATCTGCAGGAGGTGCGGCAGGCGTTCCGCACGCCCGGCTTGCCGCGCCGGTTCGTGGCCGCCTGGCTGCTGGGCGTGTTCAAGCTGGGGACCTACTGGAGCTGCTACACCTGGCTCCCGAGCTTTCTCAGCGCGGGCATGCACCAGAGCATCGGCCGCTCGCTGACCTGGATGGTGACGGCCCAGTTGGGGCAGCTGTTCGGGATGATGACGTTCGGCGTGGTGTCGGACCGCCTCGGCCGGCGGCCGGCCTTCGCCGCGTACTCGCTGCTGACCGCGCTGGCCGTCGGAGCTCTGGCGCTGCGCTGGCAAGCGCTGCTCGGTCACCCGCCGCTCTTCTGGGCGGTGATGCTGGGGCTGGGCATCGGCTCGGGCTGCACCGCCGGGTTCGGCGCGCTGCTGGCCGAGCTCTACCCCACGGAGGTCCGCGGCGCCGCGATGGGGGCCACCTACAATCTGGCGCGGTCGGCCCAGCTGCTGGCGCCTGTGGTGGTCGCGGCGGCCGTCGCGCGCGGGGGCCTGGGCGGCGGGCTGGCTGTCCCGTGCGTCCTGGCGCTGGCGACCGCGGGGTGGGTGTGGGTCCTCCCCGAGACCCGCGGCATAGCCCTTCCGGAGCTGAACTCAGCCGCCGCCGCGGGACGTCTGGATCCTCCGGAGGTATCATTGAGACGATGAGAGACGTCGTCAAC
Source organism: uncultured Myxococcales bacterium (assembly GCA_964589215.1). Taxonomy (GTDB): domain Bacteria; phylum Myxococcota_A; class Polyangia; order Fen-1088; family Fen-1088; genus JADGRB01. The sequence goes on from CAZPUH010000725.1 coordinate 10,042, forward strand.
GTGTCGGGCGCCCGGACGCCCATCGGCTCGTTTCAGGGCGCGCTGGCCGGCCTGACGGCCCCCCGGCTCGGCGCGGTCGCGATCCGCGCGGCGCTGGAGCGCGGCGGCGTGGCCCCCGGCGCCGTCGGCGAGGTCTACATGGGCTGCGTGTTGACGGCGGGGATCGGCCAGGCGCCGGCGCGGCAGGCCTCGATCGCCGCCGGGATCCCGGCCGCCGTCGGCGCCGTGACGATCAACAAGGTGTGCGGCTCGGGGCTGAAGGCGGTCGTCTTCGGGCGCAACGCGATCGCGGCCGGCGAGCACGACGTCGTCGTCGCCGGCGGCATGGAGTCGATGAGCAACGCCCCCTACCTGTTGCCCAAGGCGCGCGAAGGCTACCGCCTGGGGCACGCGCAGGTGATCGATTCGATGATCACCGACGGGCTGTGGGACGCCTACGGAAACGTGCACATGGGCGACTGCGGCGAGCTGTGCGCGAAGGAGAAGGGGATCTCGCGCGCCGACCAGGACGCGTTCGCCGCCGAGTCGTACCGGCGCGCGTTGCGCGCGCAGGCCGACGGCAAGTTCCGCGGCGAGATCGTGCCCGTCGAGATCCCGCAGAAAAAGGGCGCGCCGCTGACCGTCGCCGAGGACGAAGAGCCCGGCCGCGGCAACATCGAGAAGCTGCCCACCTTGCGCCCCGCGTTCCAGAAGGACGGAACGATCACCGCCGGCAACGCATCGTCGATCAACGACGGCGCGGCGGCGCTGGTCCTGGCGGCGGCGGACGTCGCGGCCGCGCGCGGCTGGAAGGCGCAGGCGCGCATCGTCGGCGCCAGCGTGCACGCCCAGGCGCCCGAGTGGTTCACGACCGCGCCGGCGGGCGCCATCGAGCGCTTGCTGGATCGGATCGGCTGGAAGAAGGACGACGTCGACCTCTGGGAGATCAACGAAGCGTTCGCCGTGGTGTCGGTGGCGAACAACCGGATGCTGGGTCTGGACCCGGCGCGCGTGAACGTCTGGGGCGGCGCCGTCGCGCTGGGGCATCCCATCGGCGCGTCCGGGGCGCGTGTCCTGGTCACGCTGCTGGCGGCGCTGGCCGATGCAGGAAAACGACGCGGCGTCGCCTCGCTGTGCATCGGCGGCGGCGAGGGGATCGCGCTGGCGGTCGAACGGCTCTGACGCTACCTTGGCCCACCAAATGTCTCCTCTGGACGGTATCTCGCGCCTCGGCGTCATCGGCGCCGGTCAGATGGGCCGCGGCATCGCCCAGCTGGCGGCGTCGCACGGATTCGCCGTCACGCTGGCCGACAGCGGCCGCGACATCGCGGCGCGCGGCGTGACGGCGATCGGGCAGCAGCTGGACAGGCTGGTCGAAAAGGGAAAGCTGGCCGCCGCGGATCGCGCGGCCATCGTGGGCCGCATCTCGCCGGCGGATCTGTACGGCGGCGATCTGGAGGCGGCCGACTTCGTCGTCGAGGCGGCGACCGAAACCGTCGTGACCAAGCGCGAGATCTTCGAGACGCTGGACCGCGTCTGCCGCAGCGGGATCGTGCTGGCGACCAACACGTCGTCGATCAGCATCACGATGATCGGCGCGGCGGTCACGCGCCCCGAGCGGGTGATCGGCATGCACTTCATGAACCCGCCCCCGCTGATGAAGCTGGTCGAAATCATCCGCGGGCTGGCGACGGGCGACTACACGTACGAGACGACGCGCGCGCTGGCGGAACGGCTGGGCAAGCAGACCGTCGTGTCGCGCGACATCCCGGGCTTCATCGTCAACCGCGTGCTGATGCCGATGCTGAACGAGGCCTGCTTCGCGTTCTACGAAGGGATCGGCTCCGTCGAGGACATGGACACGGCCATCAATCTCGGGCTCAACCACCCGATGGGCCCGTTCGCGCTGATGGACCTCATCGGGCTGGACACGACGCTGTCGATCCTGGAGGTCATGCACCGCGACCTCGGCGACTCGAAGTACCGGCCCTGTCCGCTGCTGCGGCAGTACGTGGCCGCCGGCTGGCTGGGGCGCAAGGCCGGGCGCGGTTTCTACCGCTACGCGCCGGCGCCCCAGTCGACGGGTCCGATCCGCACGGAGGCTTCGTGAGCGCGCCGCGCGCGCGGGTGGCGCGCGAGGAGGGCGGCGTCGCCGTCGTCACCATCAACCGGCCCGAAGCGCGCAACGCGCTGGACGCCGACACGCTGGACGCCGTGGGCGCGGCGTTCGCCGAGGCCGAGCACGATCCGCAGGTCCGTTGCGCGATCCTCGTGGGCGCGGGCGAGCGCGCGTTCGCCGCGGGCGCCGACATCAGGGCCATGGCCGACGCGGATCCTTCCAGCGCCGACGTGCTGGTCGGTCATGCGCAGCGCCTGGCCGATCGGCTGGAGGCCTCGCGCCTGCCGGTGATCGCGGCGGTGCACGGATTCGCGCTGGGCGGCGGGCTCGAGCTGGCGCTGGCCTGCGACTTCATCTTCGCGGCGCGCACGGCGACCCTGGGCTTCCCCGAGGTCGGCCTGGGCGTCATCCCCGGCATGGGCGGCACCCAGCGGCTGGCGCGCCGGATCGGCGTGCCGCGCGCGCGCGAGCTGATCTACCGCGGCGCGCTCATCGACGCCGAGGCGGCCCTGCGCCTGGGATTCGTCAACGAGGTCACCGCTCCCGAGGAGCTGATGACCCGGACGCGCGCCGTCGCCGCCGAGATCGCCTCCCGTGCGCCGCTGGCCATCGCGGCGGCCAAGCAGGCGCTGCGCCGGGGCGCCGAGGCGGGGCTGGACGGCGGCGTCGCGCTGGAACGACACCTCTTCGCGTCGCTGTTCGCGACGCAGGACCAAAAGGAGGGGATGCGCGCTTTTCTCGAAAAGCGGGCCCCCGTGTGGACCGGAAAATGAACTTCGAGCTGACCCCCGAACAACAGATGATTCGCGACACCGCGCGCGAGGTGGCGACGCGCGAGATCGCGCCGCAAGCGGCCGAGATCGACAAGTCGCACCAGTTCCCGCGCCGAATCTTCAGCCGTCTGGGCGAGCTGGGCCTGCTGGGGATCATGGTGCCCGAGGAGTGGGGCGGCGCCGGCATGGACACGCTGTCCTACGCCGTCGCCCTGGAAGAGATCTCGCGCGCCTGCGCGTCGACGGGCGTCGCGATGTCCGTGCAGAGCTCGCTGGTCGAGGCGCCGATCCTGAAGAACGGCACCGACGCGCAGAAGGCCCGCTGGCTGCCGGACCTGGCCGCCGGACGAAAGATCGGCTGCTTCGCGCTGTCGGAGCCCGAGGCCGGCTCGGACGCCAAGGCGCAAAAGACGCGCGCCGTGCGCGACGGCAAGCGCTGGATCCTGAACGGCACGAAGAACTTCATCACCAACGCGCCCGTCGCCGACCTGGCGATCGTGATGGCGGCGACCGACCCCGCGCAGGGGAGCCGGGGCATCACGGCGTTCATCGTCCCCATGAACACGCCCGGGGTCACCGTCGGTCCGCCCGACGACAAGCTGGGAATCTGCGGCGCGCCCAGCGCGCAGGTGTTCCTGTCGGACTGCGCGCTGGACGACGACGCCCGGCTGGGCGACGTGGGCGGCGGTTTCAAGATCGCGATGCGGTCGCTGGACGGCGGCCGCATCGGGATCGCGGCGCAGGCGCTGGGCATCGCGCGCGCGGCGTTCGAGGACGCGACGCGATACGCGCTGGAACGCAAGACGTTCGGCCAGGCGATCGCCGAGCATCAGGCCATTCAGTTCAAGCTGGCCGACATGCGCACCGAGATCGACGCCGCGCGGATGCTGCTGTGGCGCGCGGCCGTGAAGAAGGACGCGGGCGGCGCGTATTCGACGGACGCCGCGATGGCCAAGCTGTTCGCCTCGGAGGTCGCCAACCGCGCCGCCAAGGAGGGGGTCCAGATCTTCGGTGGGTACGGCTACCTGCGGGATTACCCGGCTGAACGCCACTTCCGCGACGCCAAGATCACCGAGATCTACGAGGGGACCTCCGAGATCCAGCGGATGGTGATCGCTTCGGCCTTGCTCAAGGAGTGAACCTGGGGATAAGTTGCCCACCGTCGAGGAGGGCTCCCCATGCGACCCACATTTGGAATCGGAACCCTGGCCTTGTTGTCGCTGCTGGCCGTCGGGTGCGCCGACACGAGCCAGGGTGGTCAAAACGTCCGCGTCGTGAAGAACCCGGAAGCGTCGACCGAGAAGGGCGGCATCTCGCCGGACAAGCAGGCCGACGTTCAGCTGCTGCTGCAGCAACGCGACCCCTCGACGCTGCGCTGCTACCAGGACGTGCTCGACGAGAAGCACGACCGCGCCTTCAAGGGGACGGTGATCGTGCTGCTCTCGCTTGAGCCGAACGGCGCGGAGAGCTCGAAGGGGACCGCGCAGGTCATCGGCGGCACGCTGAACAACAAAGAGGTCAGCGACTGCTTGATTTCGAAGCTCAACGAGTTCGAGTACCCGAAGATCGAGCAGGCCGGCACGATGCAGTACGTCTACCGCTTCGAGCCCGCGTATTGAGCCTCAAGTCCTGAACTGATCGACGCGTATCGACGGACACCAACTGGGGTTCGCCGGCACCGTGGGGGCGAAGGCCCCGGGTTGCGCAATGGCGCGGCGCAACCACATTCGCCTTGCTGAGGGGTCGTCCCGAGGGAGCTGAAGGAACTTCCCCGGCTGCCGATTGTCTGAAGGTAGCCAGTTTTGGAACGCCCTAAC
>CAZPUH010000726.1:0-24497 GCA_964589215.1 uncultured Myxococcales bacterium
GTGCCGATCGGGCTGGTGCTGCTGTTCCTGACCGGCGTCGGGCCGCTGATCGCGTGGCGCAAGGCCACCGTGTCGCACCTGCGCTACCAGTTCATGTGGCCGCTGCTGGCCACGGGCGCGACCATCGCCGCCTGCCTGGCCTTCGGCCTGGGCGAGGCGGTGGCCGGCGTCATCTGCTTCGGCTTCTGCGCCTTCACGGCGGCGACCATCATTCAAGAGTTCGCGCGCGGCGTGTCGGTCCGCAAGCGGAACACCGGACAGGACGCCATGTCGTCCCTGATGGGCATGGTCCTGCGCGGCAAGCGGCGCTACGGCGGCTACATCGTGCACGTGGGCATCGTGCTGATGTTCATCGGGTTCGCGGGCACGGCGTACAAGAAGGAAGCCGACGTGAAGCTGGTGCCGGGCGCCGAGACCAAGATCGGCAAGTACACGCTGCACTTCGATCGCCTGGCGCACGAAGAGGACCGCCAGAAAGAGATGGTCACCGGCGAGGTGACGGCGATGAAGGACGGCAAGGTGATCGACCACCTGCGGCCGGCCAAGTGGTTCTTCCACAACCACGAGAGCGAGCCCACGACCGAGGTCGCCATCCGGCGCGCGCCGGCCGAGGACCTCTACATCACGCTGGGCAACTACGATCTGGCCGAGGGGAACGTGACCTTGAAGGTCGTCGTGAACCCGGTCGTGGATTGGATCTGGTTCGGGTTCATGCTGCTGGCGATCGGCACCGGCATCGCGCTCATGCCGGATGCGGTGCTCGAGCGGCTCACGGCGGGGGTGACGTCTCCGGCCGCCGCGCGGCAGGCCAGCACCGCGGGCCTCGTGCTGCTGATGGCGGCCGGGGCGGCGGCGGCGACGTTGCCGGGGCGCGCCGCGCGCGCGCAAGATCAGCAGGCGCAGGGTCACGCCGAGAACGAGATGGCCCAGGCGACGGTGGACGCGCCCGAACCGAAAGGCCCCGACGAGAATTGGCTGATCCGCAACATCATGTGCCAGTGCGGCACCTGCCGGCACAGCCTGCTCGAGTGCGAGTCGGACGGCTGCGGGCATGCGGTCCAGGACCGCATCGAGATCCGCCAGCTGCTGGACCAGGGGCGCACGCGCGAGCAGGTGATCCAGTACTTCATCAAGAAGTACGGCGGGCAGGTCGCGCTGGCCGCGCCGATCGACCGCGGTTTCAACCGTCTCGCGTGGTTGCTCCCTTACAGCCTGGGCACCGTGGCGGCGGCTGGACTCGGCTACGGCGCCTATCGACTCTCCCGCCGCGCGCCCGCCCGCGCCGTCCCTGACCTGGGTCCGCCCGTCACGCCCGATGGCGAGCTGGCCGACAAGCTTGATGACGAGCTCCGCAGCCTCGACTGAGTCGGCCGCTCCGCCCGCCGCGCCGGTCCGGCCGCGCAGGCGGCTGCCGACGTGGGCGATCGCGCTGCTGGGCGCGGTGGTGGCCGCGGCGTATGCCGGCCTGATCGAGAAGATGCGCTTCGGTCCGCCGCTGGTGATGTTCGGCCTGGGCGGGATGACGCTGGCGCTCTCGGCCGCGGCCCTGTACCGGGTGATCGATCCCCTGGCGCACGAGCGCGGCGCGGCGCTGGCCCCGCGAACCGGGCGTCACCTGAAAGAGCTCGAGCGCGAGAAGCAGCTGGTGCTGAAGGCGATCAAGGAGATCGAGCTCGACTACCAGATGCGCAAGATCGCCGACCGCGACTACCGCGAGATGGTCGAGCGCTATCGCACGCGGGCCATGCGCCTCATCAGCGAGATCGAGGCGGGCGACGACTACCGCGCGCTGATCGAGCGCGAGCTGGCGCTGCGGCTGAAGGTGCAGGCCGTGGATCCGGCCGCCGGCGCGCCCGTGCCCGCGGCCGTCGCTGCGCCGGTCGCGAAGAACGAACCGGCGCGCCGGGTCTGCGGCGCGTGCTCCACCGGCAACGACCCCGACGCCCAGTTCTGCAAGACATGCGGCCAGCGCCTCTGAACCTCACGGCGGTCTTGATCGGTCTGGCGGCGCTGCTCGGCGCCGGGCCGCTGCGCGCCCAGCCCATGATGGGCGGGGCGGGGATGCCGAACCTGTCCGAGATCGTGGGGCGGCCGCTGCCGGACGCCGGCATGGCGACGGGGACGGTCAGCGTGCGCGTCGCGCGGCGCATGCCCGCGAACGCCGCCGCGGGCATCGAGGTCGCGGCGGTCATCAAGAAGGAAGGCGGCGAGCTGCGCCGCCGCACCGAGAAGACCGACGCCGACGGGCGCGTCATCTTCGAAGGGATGGTCCCGGGGGACGAGTTCCGGGCCGAGGCGACCGTCGACGGCGAGACGCTGAAGACCCAGACGTTCACGCTGCCGTCGCAGGGCGGCCTGCGCACGATGCTGATCGCGGCGCTGGGCGCGCCCCCGCAAGGCGGCGCGGCTGCGGGCGCGGCCCCTTCTGGCGAAGAGGGGGACGAGTCCGCGCGGTTCACGCTGGGCGCGACCGCGGGCGTCGCCGTCGCCGACACCACGCTGCCGGTCGGCCGGCTGGACGTCCAGCTTTTCGACGAGAACGGCGCCCCGATCCCGCAGCACACGGTGCTGCTGGGGATGGTCGACAAGAGCAACAAGATCGACGTCCGCAAGGCGGACAGCGACGCGGGCGGCGTGGCGCACTTCGCCGGCCTCCCGCACGGCGACGGCAGCGGCTACGCGGCGGTGCTGGAATGGCACGGGCTGCGCCTGGGAACGGCCCCGTTCGCGATGCCCGACGCCAGCGGCGCGCGCGCCGAGATCCGCGCCCTGGGGCGCACCGCCGACACGTCGGTGATGACGATCGGCGAAGGCGGGCGGGTCATCGTGCAGATGCACGAAGACACGCTGCAGTTCCTGGAGATGCTCCCGCTGGAGAACACGTCGGACAAGATCTTCGACCCCGGCCCCGGCGCCGTCGAGATCCCGCTGCCCCAGGGCTTCGTCGGCGCCGAGGCGCAAGAGGGGGACCGCAAGGTCGAGGTCCGCCAGAACCACGGCATGGCGGTGCACGGCGTGTTCACGCCGCGGCGCTCGCTGGGTGGAACGACCGCCAAGGCGGCGGGCCAGGAAGTGGTGTTCGGCTTCGTGCTCCCCTACCATGGCGACACGCGCGCCTTCGCGCAGCCGATGCCGAACGGGATGGGAGCGGGCACGTTGATCACCGAACAGATCACCGGGCTGTCGGTCAGCGGCCCGGGCATCGGCGCCCGCCAGGCCCGCGAGCTGAGCGGCCGCAAGTACTGGGTGATGCCCATCGAGCCGATCCCGCCCGGTGGCGTCCTGTCGTTCACGCTGTCGGGGTTGCCCTCGACCGACGCGACGGGGCAGTACGTGGCCGGCGGCCTCGCGCTGGCGCTGATCGGCGGCGCGTTCGTCTTCGGACGCCGCCCGCGCGCGCCCGGCCAGAAGGGCGACGGGAAAGGCGATTCGAAGGGCGGCACCGTCGGGGACACGCGCGAGCGGCTGATCGAGCAGCGGGAGTCCGCCTTCGCCGAGCTGCTGGCGCTGGAGCGGCGCGCGCGGGCGGCGGGGGCGCCGGCGCCCGCCGAGCCGCGCAAGCAGCTCGTCGCCCGGCTCGAGCAGATCTACCGCGAGCTGGCCGCGCTGGACGAACGCCAGGCGGCTTGACCGCGGCATGACGACCCCTGCGCCTCTGGCTCTGGCGAAAGTCGGCAAGGTCTACGGCGGGCGGCGGGTGCTGGCCGACGTGAACGTCACCTTCCAGCCGGGCCGGATCGGGGCGGTGCTGGGGCCGAACGGTGCCGGCAAGACGACTCTGCTGGGGATCCTCTCGACGCTAGTGACGCCCAGCGCGGGCGAGGTCCGCTGGGGGGGCGAGCCCCTCGGCCGCGGCTCCCCGGCCCGGGCGCGCATCGGCTACGTCGGCCACGAGCCGGGCATCTACGGCGATCTCACGGCGGCCGAGAACGTCGCGCTGTTCGCGCGTCTCCACGGCGTTCCGGACGGCGCCGGCCGCGCGCCCGCGCTGCTGGCGCGCGTCGGGCTGGGCGAGGCGCAGCGGGACGCGGCGGCCCGCACGTTCTCGCGCGGGATGCTGCAGCGCCTGGCGCTCGCGCGCGCGCTGGTCCACGACCCGACGCTGCTGCTGTTCGACGAGCCGGCGGCGGCGCTGGATCCGGCGGGGGCTGCCTGGCTGACGGGCGAGCTGGCGGCCGAGCGCGCCGCCGGCCGGACGGTCGTGCTGGTGACCCACGACCTGGCCGCGGCGGCCGTCGCCGACCAGGTCGTGATCCTGCGCCGCGGGCGGGTCGTCTTCGACGAGGTGCGCCCGGGCGGCTTCGGGGTCGAGGCGCTGCGATCGATCTACGAGGAGAAGACCCGTGGGTGACGGCGGCACGGGTCCCCGGGCGCCCGGGTTCCTCGCCCAGGTGCTGCGCATCGCGGGCAAGGACCTGGCCATCGAATGGCGCAGCCGCGAAGTGCTGGCGACCATGACCTTCCTGGCGGTGGTCGTGGTGCTGATCTTCAGCTTCGCCTTCGTCGTCGAGGGGGCGCGTCCGCCGGCGCCCGTCGTGGCGGGCATTCTGTGGATCGCGCTGGTCGTCTCGGGCACCGTCGGCCTGGCGCGCGCGTTCGATCGCGAGCGCGAGGGCGAGGCCATCCGGTCCCTGCTGCTGACGCCGGCGCCGCGGGCGGCCATCTACCTGGGCAAGCTGGCCGCGACGGCCGCGCTGATGGCGATCACCCAGACGGTGCTGACCGGGCTGGCCGGCGTCCTGTTCTCGACCTCGTTCGCGGCCGTGGCGGGACGGGTGGCGCTGCTGCTGGGGCTGGGGATCGTCGGGTTCGCGGCGGCCGGCTGCGTGTTCTCGGCGGCGCTGCTGCGTGCGCGCGGCCGCGACGCGCTGCTGGCGACGTTGCTCTACCCGATCATCGTGCCCATCGTCATCGCGGGCGCGCGCGGCACGACCCAGCTCATCGATCCCGTCGCGCCCGACTTCGACGGCGCCCGCTTCTGGACCCAGTTCCTGGTGGCCGTCGACGTCCTGTTCATCACCGCCGGCGTGTGGGCCTTCGAGCCCATCGCTGCCAGCGACTGACCGTGCTTCGCGCGTCGATGGCGTTGACGCTGGCGCTGGCGGGGTGTTCGTTCGCCTTCGTCCAGCCGGCGCACGAAGACGATCTCGGTGGCATTGCCGGCTGCACCTCCGAGCCGACCATGCCCGTCGTGGACGCGATCTTGACGCTCACCAACGCGGCGTCGGCCGTCTACGTGGGCCTCCAGAGCGACGCCCGCAATCGGGACGCCGGCGTCGCCGTCGGGGCGGCGTTCGCGACCGTCTTCCTGGCTTCGGCGATCTACGGCGCGGTGACGACCAGCAGGTGCGCCGACCTGAAGCGGGACGACCCCGCGCGGCACTTTCTGCCGCCGGCCTATCCGGGTGGCCCCGCCTGGCGTCCCCCGGTGTTGCCGCCACCGGCGCAGTGATCGCCGCTCAGCTTCCGTCGTAAGCCGGGCGCGAGCCGGCGGCGTCGGGATTTTGAGCCGTCGCCCGGAGGTAGAGGCGGCGCAGCACGCCGCGCGCCACGGCGCCCGGCCGCGTGGAGTACAGCGAGGTCTCGGCGATGCCTTTCCGCTCCTGCACGCCCCATCGCATTTTCCAGGGCGTGGCGATCGGCGGGAATTCGATGCGGCTCGCGCCGCGGCTGATGCCGGTCCGGATGGCCTCCGCCGTGATGATCGTGAGAAGGCTGTAGCGGTAGTAGCGCGCGTCGTAGCCGGAGTAGTAGACTGCCAAAGACGCGGGGCCCTCCAGGAAGGCCTGGGCCGCGGCCGCTCGGCCGTCGATCTCGAGGATGTAGATGGCGATCTGATTGCGTTCCGCCGCGCGCCGGAACCAGCGTCGCAGGAACGCGGCCTGTTCTTCGGTCTCGATGTGATTGCGGTGTGGGATGCCGACCCGCGTGGTGCTGCGCATTCTGTGAAGGCGGATGAGCGCGTCGGTCGCGCCGCCGATCTCGGCCGGCGAACGCACCTCACGGAGGCGCCAGCCCGGGCACTCGCGCGAGAGCTTGCGCGGGTAGTACGCGACGTTGTCGCGCATCGACTTCGACAACGTCGTGCGGTAGACAGCCCAGGACGTCGGCAGCTGGGCCGTCAGCGGGGCCTCGCACACCCGGGTGACCTCGAGCAGGCTCGACGCGGGCGAAAGTCGCGACGACGAGGAGGCGGCCGCGTTCCTCGAGGGGTTCGTGCGCAGCGCGGCCACGTCCCAGCTGCGGCGAGCGCCGCCCAGGTACGACTTCACGGCCTCCAGGGCGCGTGCTTCGAACCCGGCCCGGTAGATCGCAATGGGCGAGTCGGTCATCGTTTCGAAGAAGCTGCTGCGGCCAAACGGTTGCAGCGTCGTCCCCAGGTTGGCGCGCCCCAGCGTGTTCTCGACGTAGAAGGGAAGGATCGCCACGGGCATGCCGCCGGCGGTCGAGACGACCACCACTTCGAACTGTCCCGTCGCGCCGCCCAGGCGGCCCACGACGAACTGATGCCACCATTCGTGGGCGAATTCCCAGGTGTGAAAGGGGGACGGCGCCGACGAGTGGGCGAGAACGTCGCGCCACCTCTGCTCGAGCTCCGTGAAAGCCGCAGCGGTGCTCACCGACAGGCAGCGAAGCGTCGCTGGTTGCGGTGAGCCGCCTTCGCGAAGCTCGCCGGTACCTGGCGCCGTCGGAAGACGCAGCACCGCGCCCGGGAGGACCTCGTCAGAGCTCTGACGAACCTCCGGCGTGGTCCATCGTCGTTCGGACAGAACGATGACCTTTGCCTGGGCCCCCCCCCTTGGCATGCGAGGAACAGCGGCAGGTTCCTTACAGACCTTGAGGGCTTCGTTGTCGGAGGAGGTGCTCAGGGGGCCGAACCGCTGCGATGCGCGCTTCCGATCATGGCGGCGAGCCGTTCCAGGGCGCCGTCCAGGCTCTCCTGCGAGGGGCCGAACGAGAAGCGGACGTGCCGCCGGAACCGGGAGGCGCGCTGGTGGCGGCGCTTGCCGGGGTTCACGTCGAAGAACTCGCCGGGGACGACGATGACCCGGTGGTCGAGCGCGGCCCGGAAAAAGCCCATGCCGTCGTCGAGCGGTGGCGGGAGCGCACCCACGCGCCCCCACACGTAGAACGTCCCCTCGGGCGCCGCGTCGACCTCGATCCCGAGGCGGGCGAGCCCGGCCAGCAGCCGCTCGCGCTTGGCGCCGAACGTGGCGTGGATCGCCTCGGTCTCGGCGCGGACGTGAGCGTCCTCGAGCAGCGGGATGGCCGCCCGCTGCAGCGGCTTCGACCCGCCCCCGTCCAGGAACGACCCGGCGCTGGCCACCGCCTCGATCACCTGGCGCGGGCCGATCGTCCAGGTGACGCGCCAGCCGGGGTAGCGCCAGTTCTTGGTGAGCCCGTCGAACAGCACCACGGGGTCGCGGTTCACGTCTTCGACGTAGCGGGCCGCGCTCTCGACCGGCAGTCCGGCGGCTGGCGGGGTCCAGATGTAGTGCGAGTAGAACTCGTCCAACAGCAGCGCGCAGTCTAGCTCGCGCGCCAGCGCGACCCAGCCCGCCAGCGCGTCGCCGCGCACCAGCTTGCCCGTCGGGTTGCAAGGGTTCGAGAGAAGCAGCGCCGACAGGCCGCGGCCAGCCACCTCGCGCCGCAGATCGTCGACGGTGAACGCGTACCCGCGCTCGCCCTCGAGCAGGATCGGGATGGCCGTGAACGCCTTGAAGATGTCCAGCAGCTCTTCGTAGGCCGTGTAGTCGGGCAGGAAGTGGCCCAGGTTGACGTGCCCCAGGCTGGCCGCGGCGCGCGTCAGCGCCGCGCGGCCGCCCCCCGAGACGCTGACGTTCTCGGCGCTGTACTGGGACGGCATCCCGCGCCGGTAGAGGCGGTTGTAGAGCCCGGCGATCGCCTCGCGCAGCTCCCAGATGCCCGGGATGGGCGCGTACTCTTGATCGTCGACGTCGATCGCGACCTGCCCCACGCGCGGCGGCGCGCCAGGCAGCGGACCCGTGTCGGGCTGCCCCTGACCCAGGTTCGACCAGCTTGGGTCGCCCGGGTGGAAGCCGCGGCGGCTCGCCTCGGTGGTGACGTAGATGACCCCGGTGCGGGGGACGGTGCGGAAGGCGGAGAAATTAGGTTCGATGGACATCGACGGCCGTGCCGCCAGCCTGGCACAAACCGCGCCCGCGCGCATGTCGCCGGCGCCTGACGAGCGTCGCCAGGGCGCCCGCCAGCAGCCAGGCCGTGTCCGATGGTCGGTTGCGGCCGCCCAGCGCGCAGCTGCAGCCGCCGGAGCTGCCTCCGCCGCCGCTGGTCCCGCCCGTCTGGCTGGTGGCGCCGCCGGCTGCGCCTCCGCTCGGTCCGCCGGCGGTGCCCCCCGTCGCCGGGGCGGCGGACCCGCCTCCGCCGGTCGTTCCAGCCGCGCCGCTGTCCCTGCCGCCCGTATCCCGGCCGCCTGTCCCGCGGCCGCCCGCGCCGCCGCTTCCGGGCGTGGCGCCGCCGACCCCGCCCGTCGCGCTGCTGGAGCCGCCGTCGGCGCTGCAGGAAGCGGCGTCCCCGGCGACGAAGTCGGCGCTGCACGCGGTCGCGCCCACCGAGATGGTCAGCATGCCCGTCGTCGGGTAGGCGGCCGCCGCGCCGCTGGCGTCGGTGCCCGCGATCGCGTACTGGTGACACCCCGCCGCCAGCGGCGCCGTGGCCTTGTAGGTCGCGTTCAGCGTGTCCGTCCCCAGCTCGCGGGTCATGGCCACGCACGCGCCGTCCAGCACGACGTTCAGCGACGACGGCGCGCCGTGCGCCGGATCGGCCCACGTCGCATAGAAGGTGTACGTCCCGGCGTTGCCGCTGGCCGGGCTCACGGCCGCCGTCGGGATCTTCGGGATCGCGGCGCCCGTGATGTTGCCGGAGTCCGATACGTCGAAGGTCGAGAAGCAAGCCGGCATCCCGCTGGCATGGCCGTACCCCATGGTGTTCGACGTGACGCCCTGGTCGGTCAGGTTGCGCCGATGGCCGTCGCTGCCGGACGCCTCGTCCATCCAGCCGTTCACCGTCGCGATGGGGTCGGCGTAGCCGGCCGCCGCGACCTCGCCGCTGAACTTCACGTTGGTGGCGGCCACGAAGTACCCGAGGCGCGTCGCGATGGGCGTGCCGCACCCGTTGCTGGTGGCGGCGACCTTGGCGCACATGGCGCACGCGCTGCCGACGGGCGTCGCGCAGGCGCAGCTGGGGTCGCCGTTGCAGCCGCTGCTGGCCACGTCGGTCTTGAGCGGGCAGGGGGAGTCGTGCATCAGCGTCACGTCGCTGAGCCGCAGGTTCATGGCGTGGAACCGCGACGACTGGTTCAGTGGCAGGCTCCAGATCACCGGCGGCCGCGCCGGGTAGCTGGCCGAGCTGGCGCCCTTCACGGTTTCGGGGTCCGACCGCGCGCGGTTGATCGCCATCAACCCCAGGCGCTCGAGGGGCGAGGGGAACCCGTTGCTCGGCTCTCCGATGGCGCCCGTGCGCTCGGACAGCGGCTGGTCGGCGTCCCTGCAGCCCGCGCCGGAAGCAGCAGCCAGGACCACCACGACAGCCAGGCGGCGCATCCGATGACGATACCGCCGTGCCGGGCGCCGACCAACACGGTTTTCGGACGGGCCTTTTAGACGCGCGGGCCCGGCCACTTCGGGGTAACATCCGCCCCCATGCGGAGCGTAGGCGTCGGCCTGATCGTCACCGCCTTGGTTGCTGCCGCCGGGTTCCTGCTGGTCCCCCAGCTGATCGTGGCGGCGCCTCAAGAACCGGTGATGGGGTTCGTCCAGAAGATCTTCTACTTCCACGTGCCGTGCGCCTCGCTGCTGTTCCTGTCGACGTTCACCTGTGCGGCCGGCAGCATCGCCTTCCTCTTCAAGGGCTCGGAGGCGGGGGATCGGCTCGCCGTCTCCTCGGCCGAGCTGGCGGTTCTGTTCGGCGCCTGCGTCCTGGTGACGGGGCCGCTGTGGGGACGCAAGGCCTGGGGCGTCTGGTGGCAGTGGGACGCGCGCCTCACCAGCTCGCTGCTGCTGGTGCTGATGATGGTGGCTTACCTGCTGGCGCGGCGCTACGCGGGCCCGGCCGGGCGCAAGCTGTCGGCCGCGCTGGCGCTGTTCGCGGCGATCGACGTGCCCCTGGTCTACAAGAGCGTGGACATCTGGCGCACGGTGCACCCCCGCACGACGGTGGTGCCGACGCTGGACCCGCGCATGCGGCCGGCGTTCTGGAGCTCGTTCGCGCTGATGATCGTCGTCTGGTCGCTGCTGCTGGCCGTGCGGCTGCGGCTGGAACGGGCGCGGGCCGATCTGGCGGCGCTGCGGCTCGACACCGAAGACCTGCTGGAGAGCGCGGCGTGAGGCGGCTCTGGGTGGCCTGGGCCAGCCTGCTGGCGGCGCTGGCGCCGGCCGTCGCGCGCGCGCAAGAGTTCGTCAAGGTCGAAGGGGCGGCGCGCGAGGAGCTGCCGGCGGGGCGCTTCGTGGCCGCCGCCTACGCCTTCATCTGGATCGCGGTGCTCGCTTACGTGGTGGTCCTGGCTCGCGGGCTGGCGCGCGTTCGCAAGGACACGAACGACCTGCGTGCCAAGGTCGATCAGGCGTCGGATCGGGCGTCAGACCGGGCGCCGCGGTCCTGATGCTGGCGCTGGCCATCGGGCTGCCGCCCTCGTCGCACTTCATCTACATCCCCATCGTGTTCATCCTGGGGATCGTGCTGGGGTTCATGATGGGGTCCAAGGCGACCCGCGACGCGATCGCCCTGGAGGCCCGCAAGGCGGCCGAGCGCGAAGAGCGCCGGGCGCGGCGGCAGGCAGCCGCGGCTTCGACCGAACCGCCCAAATGACGTTATCCTGAGGGCATGCCCAACTTCGAGCTGTCGGACGAGGAGAAGCAGCTCACCGAAACCGCGCGGGAGTTCACGCGCAACGAGATCATCCCGGTCGCCGGCGCGCTGGACGAGCACGGCACGTTCCCGGAGGCGATCTGCAAGAAGGCCTGGGAGACCGGCCTCATGAACTGCGAGATCCCCGAGGCCTACGGCGGGCTGGGGCTGTCGTGCTTCGCGCACTGCCTGCTGCACGAGGAGATCTCGTACGGCTGCACCGGCGTCAACACGACGATGGCCGGGAACATGCTGGGCGCGATGCCCGTCATCATCGCCGGCACCGAGGCGCAGAAGAAGCGCCTCTTCGGGGCGCTGCTGGCAGAGCCGATCTTCGCCGCCTATTGCTGCTCCGAGCCCGACGCCGGCTCCGACGTGGCGGGCATGAAGACGAAGTTCACGAAGGTCGGCGACGAGTACGTCATCACGGGACAGAAGCGCTGGATCACGAACGGCGGGGTCGCCAGCTTCTACACGGTGTTCGCGCGCGAGGAGGGGACCACCCGGCACAAGGGGATCACCTGCTTTCTCATCGCGCGCGACACGCCCGGGCTGTCCGTCGGCAAGAAGGAAAACAAGATGGGGCAGCGCTGCTCGAACACGACCGACGTGATCTTCGAGGAGGTCAAGGTCGGCGCCGATGCCGTGGTGGGCGGCGTGGGCGAGGGGTTCAAGGTCGCCATGCGCACCTTCGACCGGACGCGCCCCTGGATCGGCGCGGCGGCGGCCGGCATCATCCGCCGCGCGCTGGACGAATCGCGCAAGTATGCGCTGGAGCGGAAGACCTTCGGGGTGCCGATCGCGCAGCACCAGGCGGTGCAGTTCATGCTGGCCGAGATGGCGATCGCCCACGAGGCGACGCGCCTCCTGTGCCACAAGGCCGCGGCCAACATCGACGCCGGGCGCGCGGACAACGTCGTCTCGAGCTACGCGAAGGCCTACGGCGCCGACGCCGCCATGAAGGCGAGCACCGACGCCGTCCAGATCTTCGGTGGCTACGGCTACACCAAGGAGTACCCAGTCGAGAAGTTGATGCGCGACGCCAAGCTGCTGCAGATCTACGAGGGGACCAGCCAGATCCAGCGCATGGTCATCGCCCGCCAGGTGCTCGCGACTTGACGCGCATTGACCGTCGGCCCGCGCGCGTGGTATCGCGCGCGCGGTGAAGCTATCGCTGATCGTTCCCGTCTATAACGAGATCGCCACGCTGCGCGAGATCGTTGCGCGCGTGGTCGCCGTCGATCTGGACAAAGAGCTGGTGCTGGTCGACGACGGCTCGACGGACGGAAGCCGAGAATTGCTGATCGCGCTGCGCGACCAGGGCCTGGCGGCCTGGCTGCCGGCCGGAGCTCCGGCGCGCGGAAGCAACGAGGCCCGGGTGATCCTGCAGCCGCGCAACATGGGCAAGGGCGCCGCCTTGCGGACCGGATTCGCGGAGGCCACGGGCGACATCGTGGTGATCCAGGACGCCGATCTCGAATACGACCCTCGCGACATCCCGCAGCTGATTCAGCCCATCCTCGACGGCAACGCCGACGTGGTGTTCGGGTCCCGGTTCATCGGCGGCTCGCACCGGGTCCTGTATTTCTGGCACATGGTGGTCAACCGCGGCCTCACGCTGCTGTCCAACATGTTCAACGACCTGAACCTCACCGACATCGAGATCTGCTACAAGGCGTTTCGAGCCGAGGTCGCTCACGCGCTGCAGATCGAGGAGAGCCGGTTCGGGGTCGAGCCGGAGCTGACCGCCAAGGTCGCCAAGATGCGGCTGCGCATCTACGAGGTTCCGGTCAGCTACCGGGGCCGCACCTACGAGGAAGGTAAGAAGATCGGCTGGAAAGACGGGGTTCGGGCCGTCTACGCGATCGTCAAGTACGGTGTCCGTCGCCGGCAGGACCCGCCGGCCGCCCGCTGATCACCACCACTGCGACTGGCAGTCCCACACGAACCAGCCGCTGGACGCCTGGTAGTAGCCGGGCTTGTACACGCACATGCAGTACTTGCCGGCGCCGTCGGTCCCCCAGGCCCACTGGGTCGTGCAGGGGTCGTTGTTGGTGACCGTCGTCGTCGCGCCGGCAGCGTTCGTCGACGCGAAGTGAGCGGCGATGGCCGCGTCCGCCGGCAGCAAGCACGGGCCGTTGCTGGTGTAGTTGCCGCTGGCCGCGTCGCAGGTGACCGCCTTGAAGCCGTAACCGCCCGGCGCGCAGGTCTTGAGGCACGACGCGAAACCCTTCACGCAGGCGGTGGCCGTGCTGCCCGTCTTGATCGAGTTGGGGCCCGGGCACAGCACGTCGGTCGCCGCGGTGCCGCTGCCCACGTCGTCCAGCAGCCCGTGCGTGTCCGTGCCGCTGTAGGCGCAGTTGGCGTCCGGGCCTTCGCTGGTGCCGTTCGCGCCGGTGGTGGTCTCGGTCTCCGAGCCCGGCTTGTAGGTCCGGCACAGGCTGGGCGTCCGGTACGCGCAGATGTTCGACAGCGTCGCGTGGTCGTTGGTGCTGACCCCCGCGATCTCGCTGGCGCCGACGGCGACGACGTTGCTGATCTTGACCGTTCGCTTGTCCGAGCTGCTGCAACCCTGCCCGCAGGACCGATACAGCTTGCCGGCCGTCTCGACGTACACGTGATCGATGACGACCGTGCTGCCGTCGCCGTTGTGCTGGATGGTCTTGTCGCGCGCGCCCTTGAAGCCGCTGTTCGTGATGGTGGCCGTCTTGCCGGAGCCGCCCAGCATGGTGATGGCGTCGTCGCAGATGTACGGGAACCAGACGTTGTCGATCGTGCAGGTCCCCAGGCAGTGAATGCCGTCGCCGACGTGCCCGCCGAAGACGACGTTCTTCACGGTGCCTCCGTCGGCGATCTCGATGATCGCGTGCGTGCTGCCCTGGTCGCCCTTCGTGCAGTCGTTCAGGTCGCCGTCGTGCAGCGCCATCTTGCCGTCGTAGACGCCCGTGACGGTCTTGGTGCCCGAGATGCTGACGGGCGTGCCGGTGGCCGTCGGCCAGGCCGGGATCTGGCAGGTCGCGGACTGGCGAACGGTGGCGCCCGAGCCGCCGGCCAGCCCTCCGCCCGCGCCGCCGGCGCGTCCCCCCGCGGCCGTCGCGGCGCTGCCGGCGCTCCCGGTCGATCCGCCCTTGCCACCTGCGGTTCCGCCGGTGGCACTCGCCGTCCCGCCGGTCCCTCCCGGGACGCCGCCGGCGCCGGTCGTGCCGCCGGAGCCCAGGTGACCTCCGGTGGCGCTGCTGCCGCCGGTGGCGCTGCTTCCGCCCGAGCCGCTGCTGTTCCCGCCGGTTCCCGACGGCGTCGAGCCGCCGCTGGCCCCCGTGCCGCCGGCGCTTCCGGCGCCGCAGGCGAGCATCGACAGCACGGCTCCCAGCAACGCGGTCAGGCGGATCGGTCCCCAGGGCAGACGCGGGGCAGAGCACAGACGGTCGCGCATGAGCGGCTCCTTCCGCGCTGTGAGTTGCGCGCCGCGGGCCGGACGGCTCGCGCCGCGGTCAGCGGGGCGTCGAGCGCTTGCGGTCCGACGTGCGTAGCCGCGTTCCGCGCCGGGGGCGCGCTGGCACTGCGGCGGGGGGCCCGTCCGCGCGCGCGTCCTCGATGTGGACACCGCCGCGCGACACGGGCGTCACGCCGAAGCGGCCGGTCTCGGTCAGCGACGGTCCGCTCCGCATCCGATCGGGCGAATAGCGATCCTGCTCCGCGGGCCGCGGCGCGGCGGACGCGCACCCCGTCATCAGAACGACGGCGGCCAAATTGAAACGGCGGCGCATCTCCCCTTCATAGGGGATCCACGCCGCCGATGATCGATCTAAATCTGGCGCGCCAGATGTGGCGCGGACTACAGCTTGCCGATGCTGCCGCCCCAGATGGCCGACGGGCCGAGCTCTTCCTCGATCCGCAGCAGGCGGTTGTACTTCGCGACGCGCTCGGACCGCGCCAGCGAGCCCGTCTTGATCTGCCCCGAGCGCACGGCCACCGCCAGGTCGGCGATGAAGGTGTCCTCGGTCTCGCCCGAGCGGTGCGAGATGATGGTCGTCCAGCCGTTGCGGTGCGCCATCTCGACCGACTCCAGCGTCTCGGTCAGCGAGCCGATCTGGTTCACCTTCACGAGCACGCTGTTGCTGGCGCCCTTGGCGATGCCCTGCTTGATGCGCTCGGTGTTGGTGACGAACAGGTCGTCGCCGACCAGCTGCACGCGCGAGCCCAGCGCCTGCGTCAGCGCCACCCAGCCGTCCCAGTCGTCCTCGGCCATGCCGTCCTCGATCGACACGATCGGGAACTGCTCGCACAGCTTGCGGTAGAACTCGACCATCCCCTTGCCGTCGAGCTCCTTGTTCTCGCCTTCCAGCTTGTAGGTCTTGCTGGTCTTGTCCCACAGCTCGCTGGACGCCACGTCCAGGGCCAGCGCGACCTCTTTGCCGGGCTTGTAGCCGGCCTTCTCGATGGCCTCGACGATCGTGCTGCAGGCCGCCTCGGCGCCCGGCAGGTCGGGAGCGAAGCCGCCCTCGTCGCCGACGCCCGTCGACGCCTTCTTGTCGTGCAGGATCTTCTTCAGCGTGTGGAACACCTCGGCCCCGGCGCGCAGCGCCTCGGAGAAGCGCGGCAGCCCCTTGGGGACGATCATGAACTCCTGGAAGTCCAGCGAGTTGTCGGCGTGCGCGCCGCCGTTGATGATGTTCATGAGCGGCACGGGCAGCACGCGCGCCGCTGGCCCGCCCAGGTACTTGTAGAGCGGCAGGTCCAGCTCGACTGCCGCCGCGCGGGCCGCCGCCATCGACACGCCCAGGATCGCGTTGGCGCCGGCCTTCCCCTTGTTGGGGGTGCCGTCGACCGCCAGCATCGCGCCGTCGAGGCCCGCCTGGTCGAACACGTCGCGGCCGATGACCGCCGGTCCCAGCAGCTTCACGACGTTCTCACAGGCCTTCTTGACGCCCCTGCCGAGGTAGCGCTTCTTGTCGCCGTCGCGCAGCTCCAGCGCTTCGTGCTCGCCGGTGGACGCGCCCGAGGGGACCGCCGCGGTGCCGCTGGCGCCCGACTCGAGGACGACGTCGACCTCGATGGTGGGGTTGCCGCGCGAGTCCAAAATTTCGCGCGCGAAGACGCCTTCGATGATGGCCGTGGTCGTGATGCTCATGCCGCGACTTCTAGCGCGGAAGCCGTCGCCGGCGCCATACAAAACCACGCCGTGGCCGAGTGGCGGCGCCCGCGCCGCGGTGGGATACTGGCCCGCGCTCATGAAGGCGAACCCCCGAGCCGAGCGCCGGCCCCTGCTGACGCCTCGCCAGATCTACACCTACTTGGACCGGTACGTCGTCGGCCAGGAGCGCGCCAAGCGCACGGTGGCGATCGCCGCCTACAACCACCTGAAACGGTGCGGGCAGCCGACCGCGGCGGGCAAGCGCCTGCTGAAGAAGTCGAACCTGCTGCTCATTGGGCCGACCGGATCGGGCAAGACCCACATCGCCCGGACCCTGGCACACTGTCTTGACGTTCCGTTTACAGTCGCCGACGCGACCGAGTACACCGAGGCCGGGTACTACGGAAAGGACGTCGAGGTCATGATCGGCGAGCTGCTGCACCACGCCGACCAGAACGTCGAGGTCGCGCAGCGGGGCATCGTGTTCATCGACGAGATCGACAAGATCGCCCGACGCAGCCAGGGGGCCCGGACGGGCGCCGGCGCGCGCGACATCGGGGGCGAGGGCGTCCAGCAGTCGCTGCTCAAGCTGCTGGAGGGGCGCGAGATCTTCGCGCCCATGAACGTGACCCAGCACTGGAACAAGCACGACTTCGTGGTGCTGGATACGCAGGACATCCTGTTCATCGCCGCCGGGACCTTCTCGGACCTGCACGTGACCGACGCGGGCAAGCCGGTCGGTTTCGGCACGGCGGCCGGCCACGGCGCGCCCGGACGGACGCGGCGGGTCACGGAGAAAGAGCTGATCGACTACGGGTTGCTGGCCGAGTTCCTGGGCCGCCTGCCCGTGCGCGTCGAGCTGGAGCCGCTGTCCGAGGAGGACCTGTTCCTGGTGATGAACGGGCCGCCGGACGCCGTCGTGCGCGAGTATCAGGCCCTGCTGAAGCTGGACGGCGTCGAGCTGCAGTTCACCGAGGCGGCGTTGCGGCTGGTCGCGCGCCACTGCATCCAGCGGCGGACGGGCGCGCGCAGCTTGCGCACCATCGTCGAGGGCCTCTGCCACGACGTGATGTTCGACGCGCCCGAGCGGAAAGGTGAGACAGTGGTCCTGGACGTGGACTACGTGGCCGAGCGGCTGGAAAGCGACCTGGCAGTATGAAGATCTCCGAAGTTTTCGCCGATCCGCGGCGGAAGGTGTTCTCGTTCGAGCTCTTTCCGCCCAAGACCGACGCCGGCCAGGTGGCGCTGGAGCGGACGATCCGGGACCTCGCCGAGCTGCAGCCGGCGTACGTGTCCGTGACGTACGGGGCGGGCGGCTCGACGCGCGCCAAGACCCTGGGCCTGGTCGAATGGATCCAGCGCGAGGCGCGCCTCTGCGCGATGGCGCACCTGACATGCGTGGGCGCCACGGAGGCCGAGCTGGGCGCGGTGCTGGACGACCTGGTCGAAGCGGGCATCGAGAACGTCATGGCTCTGCGCGGCGATCCGCCCGCCGGCCAGACGAAGTTCGAACGCACGGCCGGCGGGTTCGGCTACGCGGCCGACCTGATCGCGTTCATCCGCAAGCGCTACGGGCGGCGCATCTGCCTGGGCGGCGCCGGCTACCCCGAGGGGCACCTCGAGTGCCGCGACATCGACCAGGACATCCGCCACCTCAAGGCCAAGGTCGACGCCGGGCTGGACTTCGTCGTGACGCAGCTGTTCTTCGACAACCGCTTCTACTTCGACTTCGTGGCGCGGGCGCGCGCGGCCGGCATCGGCGTTCCGATCGTGCCGGGGCTGATGCCCATTCGCAGCGTGGCCGGCATCGAGCGCATGACGAAGCTCTCCGGCGCGACGCTCCCGGCCCCGTTGCACGCGGAGCTGGAGCGCTGCCGCAACGACGAGGCCGCCACGCTGTCGCTGGGGATCGCCCAGACCACCGCGCAGGCCGTCGAGCTGTTGCACGGCGGCGCGCCGGGGATCCACTTCTACACGCTGAATCAGTCGCCCGCGACGCGCATGATCCTGACGGCGCTCAAGGCCGCGCGGCTGGCGTAAACGGGCCGGCGCCTCCGGCGATCAGCCGTTCGGCCTCTTTCGCCGGCAGCGGCGTCGAGAACAGGAAGCCCTGCCCGCGCCGGCAGCGCAGCGCGCGCAGCGCCTCGGCCTGGGCCAGGTTCTCGATGCCCTCGGCGATCACCTCGATGCCCAGGTTCTGGGCCAGCGACACGATGGCCTTCACGATGGCCGGGTGCTGCGGCGCCTGGTCCATGCGGCTCACGAACGACCGGTCGACCTTCAGCGCGTGCACCGGGAAGCTGTGCAGGTAGGCCAGCGACGAGTAGCCGGTCCCGAAGTCGTCCAGGTGCAGGCCGACGGACATGGCGTGCAGCCGCTGGACGGCGCCCGCCCCCGCGCTGAGGTTCTGCATCAGCGCGGTCTCCGTGATCTCCAGCGTCAGGCAGGTCGGATCGAGCCCGGTCGCGTGCAGCACGCGCTCGACTCCCGCCGCGACGCCCCCCTGCGCCAGCCGGCGGCCGGAGACGTTGACGCTGATCCCCAGCTTCCCGAAGGCCGGGTAGGCGCGCTGCCATTCGCGCGCCTGGCGGCACGCCTCGCCGAGGATCCATTCGTCGATCTCGCCGACCAGGTTGGTCTCCTCGGCGACAGGGATGAAGATCTCGGGCGCCAGCAGCCCGCGCGTCGGATGGCGCCAGCGGGCCAGCGCCTCGAACCCGACGACGGCGCCGGTGTCGAGGTCCACGATCGGCTGGTAGTGGGGGAAGATCTCGTGCCGCTCCAGCGCGCGGCGCAGATCGGTCTCCAGCTGCAGCGCGGAGACGGCCACCTGGTGCATGTCGCCGCCGAACACCTGGTAACGGGCGCGCCCTGCGGCCTTGGCGCGGTACATGGCCGTGTCGGCGTCGCGCAGCATGTCCTCCGGGCAGTCGTAGCCGGCGCTGGACAGCGCGATCCCGACGCTGACGCTGGTGTAGACCTCGCTGTCGCGCAGCTTGAGCGGCGTGGCCAGCTCCTGGTGGATGCGGTCGGCGACGCGCGTGGCGTCCGCCTCGCTGGCGATGTCGTCCAGCAGCACCGTGAACTCGTCGCCGCCCATGCGCGCCAGCGTGTCGCCGGGCCGCACGCAGCTCTGCAACCGGCGGGCGATGCCCACCAGCAGCTCGTCGCCGGCCTGGTGCCCCAGGCTGTCGTTGATCGCCTTGAACCGATCGAGGTCCAGATACAGCACCGCGAACGGCGCGTGCCCCATGGCCCGGCGCGACCGGTTGAACAGGTGCTGCAGGCGATCGAGGAACAGCGCCCGGTTCGGCAGGTCCGTGAGCGGGTCGTAGAACGCCCGGTGCTGCAGCTGCTCTTCGGCCGTCTTGCGATGCGTGATGTCGCGCGAGATGCCGAACGTGCCGACGATGTTGCCGACCCGATCGCGCAGGGGCAGCTTCGTCGTCGAGACCCAGCGCACGCCGCCGCCCGGCAAGGTCTCTTTTTCCTCGACGTTCACCAGCGCCTGCCCGGTGCGGATGATCTCCTGCTCGTCGCGGCGGGCCTTGGCCGCGTGCTCTTCCGTGAAGAAGTCGAAGTCCGTCCGCCCGATCGCGTGGGCCGGGCTCGAGACGCCGTAGCGCTGGGCCGCATAGCGGTTGATGCGCGTGAACCGGCTCTCGAGGTCCTTGAAGTAGATCGAGTCCGGGACGTTCTCCATCAACGTCTCCAGCAGGAAGAGGACGTCGTGGAGCTGCGACAGCTCCGTCGGCCGCTCGCCCGTGGGGGCATCGTCGCCCGTCTTCAAACCCGGGTGGGAGCCTAGCTTCGGGCCAGCGCGCAGGGGCATGAGACCTCGTTTGACGCCGGCACCCGCCTAACTCTGATGGCAGGACACGTAAGCGTCAATACCCGATCTTACGCTGAGAATCAGAAATGGGAAGCGAATTCCGAGGAAATTCGTCAGCGACACGCCCCTACGTCGCCCCACTCGCGCAAACGCCAACGCACGCGGCTTCCGCGCCGGTCCTGGGACCGATCGCAGAACCGCGACGTCGGGAAAAGGGTGTGTCAGTTCGGGCGCTGGTCGCGGCGGCGGCCGCCCAGAGGCGGCTCGTCGAGCAGGTCGAAGTGGTCGCCGCCGAACAGATCGTTCGCCAGGTCCGCCTCCAGCGCTCGTCGCTGGTGCCAGGATCCGACCACGTAGCCGGCCAGGGCGCAGGCTCCGCCTGCAATCACGAAGAGCGCGCTGATCAAGCCGTTCGCCATGTCGTCTCCCTCACGATCTGAGATCGGAGGGTCGCCGGTTTACTTGAACGCCGCCGCACCTGTCGAAATCGGCCGCGGAAGCCGTCCAGGATCTAACAGTCGCGCCCCGCGGGCGGGCGCCTGACGCACTCGAAGCCGCGCCGGCCCGCCCAGTCGGCGCGTGGCATGTCGGCTGCAGTGTCCGCCCCGCATGAACAGGCTGTTCGTCAGGGGAGCGGCCCGGTGGGCGCGCTGGACGGCGCGCCGGCGGCGCCCGATTCTGATCGCGGCGATCGCCGTGGCCGCCGCCGCGGGCGCGGTGGCGCGGTGCCTGCCGCTGCACGGCGAGCTGGCCGCGCTGCTGCCGCCCGAGGCGACGTCGGTGCGCGATCTGCGCGCGCTCGAGCGCCGCGCGCAGGTGTTCGGCACGATCATCGTCGCCGTCCAGTCGGACGATCCGTCGCGCCGCGCGGCGGCGGCCGCCCAGGTTCGCCGCCGGCTGGAGGCGTTGCCGCGTGATTTGATCCTGCAGGTCGACGGCGACAGCGCCGTGCGCGATCGCTATGCCTGGGAGCACCGCTACCTGCTGGCGTCGACCGCCGATCTCGAGGCCTTGCGCGACGAGCTGCGTGACCGGAAGGCGCGCGCCAATCCGCTGTACGTCGCGCTCGACGACGGCGAACCGGCCGACGACGGGCGCTTGCGCGGGCTGGCCCAGCGCGTGGACGCCCTGCGGGTCGCGGCCGAACATCCGACGCCGCTGGTCTCCCGCGACGGAAGCCTGCAGATCGTCGTCGCGCGTACGCGCTACCCGGCGGACGATCTGGCCCACAACGCGCCGGCGCTGGCCGCGGCGCGCGCCGCCGCCGACGAGGCGCGCGCCACGGGCACGCGCGCCGGCGTGGCGGGCGACGTGATCACGTCTGCGGAAGAACATCGCGCGCTGTCAGGCGGGATGCTGCAGGCGACGCTGTTCACGACGGCGATCGTCGCCGGCGGCCTCCTGCTCTTCTTCGGCGCGGCCGCGCCCGTGCTGGCGCTGCTGGGCGCGCTGGCGGTGGGCGCCCTGGTGACGTTCGCGTTCGCGCTGGCGGCCGTGGGACATCTGAATCTGGCCACCGCCTTCCTGGCGCCCATCGTGGTCGGCAACGGCATCAACTTCGGGATCATCCTGCTGGCGCGCCACCTGGAAGAGCGCCGCGCCGGTCACGCGCCGGACGTCGCGCTGGCCCGCGCCGTGGCCGGCAGCTTCGGCGGGACGCTGGCCGCCGCGCTGACGGCTTCCGTTTCCTACGCGTCGCTGCTGGCCACCCAGTTCCGCGGCTTTCGCCACTTCGGCGTGATCGGCG
Organism: uncultured Myxococcales bacterium; assembly: GCA_964589215.1. GTDB lineage: Bacteria > Myxococcota_A > Polyangia > Fen-1088 > Fen-1088 > JADGRB01. The sequence continues at coordinate 21,598 of CAZPUH010000726.1, forward strand.
GAGTCGGCATCTTGCTGTGCTGGGGCGCGACGTTCCTGGTGCTGCCGGCCGCCATCGCGGCGCTGGAAGCCCGCGGCTGGATGCCGGCCGCGCGGCGCCGCCGGTCGCCCATCGCTGACGGCGGATGGCTGTCGGCGCTGCTGGCGCGCCATGCGCGGGCGGTGGTGGTGGTGATCGCGGCGATCTTCGTCGGAGCAGGGGCGGGCGCGGCCCGCTATCTGGCCAGCCGCCCGTTCGAGACCGACTTCAAGAACCTGCGCTCCAGCGGCGCCGCCATCCGCGAGATCCGCGCCTGGAGCGCCACCGTCGACGCGGCGTTCGGCCGCGGCATCTCCGGCGGGACGGTGGTCGCGCTCCCCACGGTCGAGCGCGCGCGCGCCGTGGCGGCCCGCATGCGCGCCAGCGACGCCGGCAAGCCGGACGCCCAGCGCCTGTTTGCGCGGGTCTCCAGCTTCGACGAGCTGGTGCCGGCCGATCAGGCCGACAAGCTGGACATTCTGCGCGAGCTTCGCCGGCTGCTGACGCCGGCCACGCTGGCGTCGATGTCCGACGGCGACCGCGCGCTGGCGCTGGCGCTGAAGCCCCCGGCCGACCTGCGCCCCATCGCCGCGGCGGACGTCCCGCCGCAGCTGGCCTGGCCGTTCACCGAGCAGGACGGCACGCGCGGTCGGCTGCTGATCGCGAAGACGGGCCCCGGGTTCGATCTGTGGCGGACCGAGGACCTGCACCGCTTCGTGGCCTCGTTCCGGGCGCTGGACCTGGGACCCGACGTGATCGTGGGTGGGAACGCCTTCGTGCAAGACGACATCGTGCGCACCGTCGACCGCGACGGCCCGCGGTCGACGCTGATCGCCGCGCTGGGGGCGGTGCTGGTCGTGCTGGCGGTCCTGGGCGCCGGTCGGGCCGCCGCCGTGACCGTCGCCTGCGGCGCGGCCGGCGTCTGCCTGATGCTGGCCGCCGCCGGCGGTCTGGGCATCCGCATCAACTTCCTCGACTTCGTGGCGCTGCCGGTCACGATCGGTATCGGCATCGACTACGCCGTGAACATCGCCGCGCGCCACCGCGCCGAAGGGGCCGGCGCCGCGGGGCGCATCCTGGCTGCCACGGGGCCGGCGGTGGCGCTCTGCTCGTTCACGACGGTCGTCGGCTACGCCTCGCTGCTGCTGTAGGACAACCAGGGCATTCGGTCCTTCGGGCTCTCGGCGCTGGTCGGCGAGCTGACCTGCGTCTTCGCGGCGCTGGTCCTGGCGCCGGCGCTGCTGGATCTGCGCCGCGCGCCGCGCGCCGCCGCGCGGCCACCGGCGACGACGCCCGCGCGCGTCGGCGCGATCACCCTTTCGTGACGACCTGCAAGACGCGCCGGACGACGCGGTCGAACACCTCGGTTTGCGCGCCGCGCGGGGACTCGCCGTCAGGCGCCATGCGGCGGCGGTAAACGCCTTCGGCGTCCATGTCGTAGGCGAACGCGTTGTCCGCCAGGGCCGGCTCGATGACCTCCTGGCGGATCTGCTCGCGCAGCGGCTCCGCGTCGACGGGGAACAGGATCTCCACGCGGCGGTGCAGGTTGCGGGGCATCCAGTCTGCGGACGACAGGAAGAACTGTTCGTCGCCGGGAACGCCGAACACGAAGACCCGCTCGTGCTCCAGGAAGCGCCCCACGATCGACAGCACGCGGATGTTCTCGGAGACGCCCGGGATGCCGGGTCGCAGGCAGCAGATGCCGCGCACACAGAGCGTAATGCGCACGCCGGCGCCCGACGCCCGGTAGAGCGCGCGGATGACCTCGACGTCCACCAGCGCGTTCATCTTGGCGAAGATGGCGGCCGGCTTTCCTGCGCGCGCCCGCTCTGCCTGCGCGTCGATCTTGGCCAGGATGGCGTCGCACATGTCGGTCGGGGCCACGGCCAGCTTGCGGTAGCGCACCTTCTTCGAAAACCCGGACAGTCCGTTGAAGAAGTCGGACAGGTCCTCGCCGAAGTCCGGGTTCACCGTCAGCATGCCCAGGTCGGTGTAGAGGCGGGCCGTCCCCTCGTTGTAGTTGCCGGTCGCGAGGTGCACGTAGCGCCGCAGCCCTTCGCTTTCGCGGCGGACCACCAGCGCCGCCTTGGCGTGCGTCTTCAGCTCGGCGTGTCCGTAGAACACGTGCGCGCCGGCCCGCTCCAGCGCCTTCGCCCAGGCGATGTTGTTCTCCTCGTCGAATCGCGCCTTGATCTCGATCGCGACCGCGACCTGCTTGTGATTCTCGGCCGCGCGAATCAGGTGGCGAACCACCTCGGCGTTGGCCCCCGCGCGGTACAGCGTCATCTTGATCGCCAGCACGTCCGGGTCCTCGGACGCTTGCCGCAGGAACGACAGCACGGGGCCGAACGAGTCGTACGGGTGGTGCAGCAGCACGTCGCCCTTGCGCACCAGCCCGAACATGTCCGCCTTTTCGGGCGTGTCGTTCGACAGGCGCGGCACGAACGGCGGGTCGCGCAGATCGTAGCGCGGCAGCGCGGCCAGCGACATCAGCGCGCGCAGCCCCAGCGGCGCCGAGACCTCGTAGACGTCCTCGTCGTCGATGGCCAGCTTCTCCATCAACAGCCGCCGCACGCGCTCGGGGATGCCGCGCGACACCTCCAGCCGGACGCAGGCGCCGAACCGCCGGCGCCGCACCTCGCGGTCGACGATCGACAGCAGGTCGGCGGCCTCTTCCTCGAGGATGTCGAAGTCCATGTCCCGCGTGACGCGGAACGGGTAGGTGCCCAGGATCTCCATCCCCGGGAACAGCTCGTCGAGATTGGCCGCCAGCAGCTGCTCGAGCGGCAGGAAGTCCGTGCTCCCCTCCACCCCCGCCGCGCCCCGGCTGGGGTCCAGGCTTTCCAGCGGCAGGAAGCGCGGCAGGATCTCGGGGACCTTGA
>CAZPUH010000727.1:0-16914 GCA_964589215.1 uncultured Myxococcales bacterium
CCGGTCGTGGCCACTCCCCCTGCGCCCGACCGGGCGCCGCCCGTGCCGCTTCCACCCCTTCCGGTGGTTCCACCCGCAGCGTTCGATCCTGCGCTCCCCCCGGGACTGCCGCCGCTGACCGCGCCGCCAGCCCCGGTCCGCGCGCCAGAGGACGGCGCGCTCGAGCAGGAGAAGGCGACAGGCGCCAGAAGGCCGGCGCCGAAGGTCAGGTACCGGGCCGCTCGCCCCCACGTCGAGTGCTGCGTCATGATCGTGTCCGTCAGCGGGCCGTCGTGGAGACCGTGCCCGCGGTCAAGCCGGAGGCGGTGGCGGTCACCGTGATCGCCCCGGGCGCTCCGGTCGACTGCACGATCGCCAGGGCTTTGCCGCTGAACGCCTTGCGCGTCGGCGACGAGTACGCGGTGAAGTCCATGGGATCGCCGTTGTCGACACCCACGAGCTTGCCGGGGCCCGACACCGCGAAGGTGACGCTGTTGCTGGCGGTGGGCACCGTCGCGCCGGCGGCGTCCTGGATGGCCGCCGTCACGTAGGCCAGATCCCATCCGTCCGCGGAGATCGCGTCCCGATCGACGGTCAGGCCCACCTTGGCGGCCGCGCCCGCGGTGTCGACCTCGTCGGTGGCGACGACGGCGCCGCCCTTCGTCCCCTTGGCGACCAGCGCGCCGGCGGCCCAGGGTACCGTCCACCCGAGGCTGGCGGTGCTGCTGGACGTGAACGACTTCGCGCCCAGCGAGGTCCCGTTCAGGAACAGCTCGACGCTGTCGCAGTTGCTGTACACCCACACGTTCACCGTCGTGCCCGCCTTCCAGTTCCAGTGCGGGAAGATGTGCACCATGGGCGCCGACGTCCGCTTGCTCTGCCAGAAGTAGTAGCCGTTCTTGGGGAAGCCCGCCGTGTCGACCATCCCGAAGTACGAGCTCTTGGCGTCGTTCGAGTAGGGCCACGGCTCGCCGCCGTAGTCGAAGCCGGTCCAGTCGAACTCCCCCGCGAACCAGGGCCGGTTCATCGTGATGACGTACATCTGCTCGTAGCTGGCGGGCGAGGCGTCGGTGTCGGGGTAGTCCGAGCACTCCTTGACGGAGTCGTCGCACTGCCCGCCGCCGGCCGGGGTGTCGGTGGCGCTCGAATAGAAGCCGCGGCTGCGTCCGCCGGACTCCATCTCGCTGCCGAAGATCTTCCAGCCGGCGTGAGACGCGTGCTGCCCGTCGAAGATCGGCGAGGTGATCGAGTTGTTCTGCAGGTAGTTGTAGCCCTGCAGGTCCAGCATCGCGGCCACCGCCTGGTTGGTGCTGTCACCCATGTTGTTGCAGGCCCAGGTCACCGGGCGCGTCGAGTCGACGGCCTTGACCCACGCCATCAGGTTCGCGGCGGTCGCGGTGGACGCGCCTTGAATCTCGTTGCCGATGCTCCACATGATCACGCTCGCGTGATTGCGGTCGCGGCGGACCAGGTCCTGAAGGTCGGCCTGCGCCCACTGCTTGAAGAACAGGTGGTAGTCGTTCAGCCCGTCCTTGCCCGTCTCCCAGACGTCGAACGCTTCGTCCATGACCAGGAAGCCCATCTGGTCGGCCAGATCCAGCAGCTCGGGCGCGGGCGGGTTGTGCGACGTGCGCAGGGCATTGACGCCCATCCCTTTCAAGATCTGCAGCTCGCGTTCGAGAGCCCGCCGGTGGTACGCGGCCCCGATGGCGCCGAAGTCATGATGGTTGGCCGTCCCCCACAGCTTCATCGACTGACCGTTCAGCGAGAACCCCTTCGCCGCGTCGAAGGTGTACGACCGCAGCCCGATCGGGACCACGAAGGTGTCGACCGCCGCGCCGCCCGCCTGGACGGTGATGCTCACCTCATACAGATACGGGGCATCCACCGACCAGAGGTGAGGATTCGCGACGGTGAGGCTCTGGGTCAGCGTCGACGTCTTGCCGGCCGCGACGCTGGCGGCCGGAGACGTGCCGCTGGCGACGACCGCGCCGCTGGCGTCGCGGAGCTCCGCGGTGATCGTGACCGACTGCGCGTCGGCGGACTGGTTCTCGACGTCGGCGGCCACCGAAACGCCAGCGGACGTCGCGCTGACGGCGGGCGTCGTGATGAACGCGCCCTCATACGCGACGTGCACCGGGTTGAGCGCCGTCAGCCAGACGTTCCGGTAGATTCCACTGCCCGAATACCAGCGGCTGTTCGGCTGGCTGCTGTTGTCGACCCGGACCGCGATGACGTTGCTGGCGCCCGCCTTCAGATAGGGGGTGAGGTCGTACTCGAAGGTCGTGTAGCCGTACGGGCGGGTCCCCAGCGAGGTGCCGTTGATCCAGACCTGGCTGTTCATGTAGACGCCGTCGAACCCGATCCGCACCTTCTTGCCCGCATAGGACGCGTCGGCGGTGAACGTCTTGCGGTACCAACCCACGCCGCCGTCGAGGAAGCCGCCGGCGCCGTGCGCCGGGGAATTTTTGTTGAACGGAAGCTCCGCGCTCCAGTCGTGCGGGACGCGCAGGCTGCGCCATCCGGAATCGTCGAACGCCGGCTGCTGGGCGCCCGTGACGTCACCCAGGTGAAACTTCCAGCCGTCGTTGAAGGGGACGCCGCGCTGGCCGTCGTAGGTTTGCGCCGGCGCGCCGGACGAGGTCCCCGGGGCCCCGGCCGTCCCGCCGCCGGTGCCACCCATGGCGCGCCCGCCCGCCGGTTGACCGCCGGCGCCGGCAGCGCCACCGGTCCCGGTGACCGACCCGCCCGTGCCGGTGCTGGCGCCACCCGAGCCTCCGCCTCGACTGCCCATCGTCGCGCCGCCGGTCGCCGCCCCCGCCGAGCCGCCGGTGCCGGGCACGACGCCGCCGGAGCCGCCAGTGCCCTGGCGCCTCCCCTGCCCGCCCCCACCACACGACGCGCCGACCCAGCACGCCAGCAAGATGAGCGAACCCTGACGCCACATCAGTAGGCGGCCACCTCGGCGATGGCGGGTACGCCGCGGGCGGCGTCGATGACGACGGCGACGGCCTCGGCGGTCGTCGAGCTCAGCTGCCAGAGCTGGCGCTGGCCGATGACCGTTCCCTTGATCTGATTGCCCGACTTGTCCTTGGGCGCCGTGTTCCAGGTGCCGTTCTGCTTGATCTCGACGTGGTACGAAGTCGAGCGCTCACCGAGCTCGATCGGCTCGCGGATGCTGAGCATGGTGAACGTGACGGGCGCCGGCGGATCGACCTCCAGCCTTGCCTTGGTCTTCCCCTCCGCCGCTGCCCAGTAGGTGCAGACGCTGTCGTCGACGGCCTTCGCTCCCTCGAACCCCGCGGCGCTCCAGGTGGAGTCGGCGGTCGTCGGCTGCCCCGCGAGGACGTTGGTCTGATAGAGCGCCCCGTACCAGCTTCCGAACTGCTGCAGCAGCGTGACGTCCTTGGGGTCGAAGGCGCCCGTGTCGCTGGGCGGCACGTTGAACAGGAACGTCGTGTTCATGCCGACGCTGGTGAAGAAGATGGACTGCATGGCGCTGAGCGACATCGGGGAGTCTTGCGGGTGCCAGAACCAGTGGTCGCCGTCGGGCAGGCGATCCGACACGTTCGTCTCCCACGCGCACCAGGCGTTCATGTTCGCGGAGCCGCCGCAGTTCGAGACGTTCAGGCTGGACGACGTGCGGCTGGCGATGCCGTTCTCGTTGCCGATCCATTGCAGGTCGGCGAACGCGGGCTGGGCCGAGGCCGCGGCGCGCTGGTCGATCTCCGGGCCCGCCCAGATCAGCGTGTGCGGCTGCAGCTGGCGGGCCAGCCTGAACACGTGCGCCCAGTCGACGACGTTGGAGCCCGGCGAGTTCGCGCCGTCCAGCCAGAGCTCGTAGACCGGACCGTAGTTGGTCAGCAGCTCCGTCAGCTGGCTCTCGAGGTAAGTTTGATAGCCCGTCTTCGAGCTCGGAAAGTGCTGGTCCCACGGGGCCAGGTAGAAGCCGACCCGCATGTCGGCGGCGTGCATCGCGTCCGTCCACATCTTGAGGACGTCGCCGCTGCCGTTCATCCAGTTCGATTCGGCGACGGAGTACTGGTTGCAATCGTTCGTCGACTTGGACGGCCAGAGGCAGAACCCGATGCTGTGCTTCGCGGTCAGCGTCGCCTGGCGGAAGCCCGCCCCCTTGAGCTGGCTGACCCACGAGTTGATCGTGTCCTGGGTCAGGTTGGTGGGTGCGAACACCGTCGGTTTGTCGGCGGTGTTCCCCTGCTCGGTCCCGTCGAACGTCGCCAGCGAGAAGTGGATGAACGCCGTCATCTCCGTGTGCTGGTAACTGGCCTGCTCGGGGGTGGGGATCGGTTTCACCGCCGGCGGGCCGTCCCCGTTCGCCTGGAACAGGTTGGGACAGGTGCTGACGAAGCTGCCGTCGGGCTGGATGCCGGGCTTCCCGGCGCCAGCGCTGCCGCCCGCAGCCATTCCGCCGGTGGCGCTGCGGCCTGCCTGGCCCCCTGCGCCCGCGCCGCCGGTGGCCGTCACGCCCCCACCCGCGCCCCCGCGGGCGCCGCCCGTGCTCGAACCGCCGCTGTTCGAACCGCCCGTGCTCGAACCGCCGCTGCTCGAACCGCCGCTGCTCGAACCACCGCTGCTCGAACCACCGGCGCTCGATCCGCCGGTGCCACCCGAGCTCGCACGACCGCCCGTGGCGACGGTCCCTCCCGTGCCCCCCGGCGAAGACCCCGTGGGCGAGGACGAGCACTGCCACATGAGCGTCAGCAGCGGCAGCGAGAGCAACAAGGAGCGCGGGCGACGGGTCGTCATCGTTCTCTGAGTGGGACCCTTTCGGAAACCGGCTCAGGCGGCGCGCAAGAAAACTTCAGAGCCGGAGGCCGACGCCCATCCACGCGGCGAGCCAGGGACCTCGGATCGCGATCGCCGTCGCGCCTGCGGCAACCTCGTGGATTGACGACAACGACCAGCCCGCTTCCCCCCCGACGGCCACGTCCACGCGCCCCACCCATCCGGACAAGGTGGCGCTGGCCGTCGGTCCACCCCACGGGCGCCAGTGCGCTTCGCTGGTGACGTTGGCGGGAGCGGCGCTGCTCCCGGACTCACGGACGAGCCCCAGACGGCCACCGAGCCCGCCGGCCAGGCACCAGCGCCGCCCGCCGGTGAACGCACCCAAGGTGGCCGCGCCGGAGAGCAACGCCGCGGTCGCCTCGCCGACGTTCTCCACGGTCTTGCGGGCTTCGACGAGCTCGAGATCGCCGCCGGCGAGGCCGCGCCCCCACACGGGCCGGCTGCCGTAGAGCCGCGCCCCGAACGCCGGTCGTGCGTCCGGCGTGACGAACGTGCGCCAGACCGCCGCCAGGCCAAGGCGCGCCTGGTATGGGCCAGAGTCGGCGCGCGCGTCCAGGGCGGGCGACCGGACCACGGACTCGACGGCCGGGGCGGCCGGCGCCACCACCGTCGGGCGGGGATGCAGGATGCGCGCGCGGACGGTCGCGCTGCGCGCGGCGAGCAGCTCCACGCCCAGCAGCGCCAGGGCGCGCGGGGCCGCGTCACCCGGGAAATCGTCCAGGCGAAGGATCCGTTCTGTCGGCGCCGCGCCGGAGCTGCCGGTCGCTTCGACGGCCGCGACGTCGCCGGCGCACCGGATGATCAGCCGATCGGAGTCGGCGGCGCCACCGCCAGCCGGCGCGTCCAGCAGCAAGTCGCCAATCTCGACCGACAGCACCCGGCGCACGGCCGCGGTGGATACGGCGGGGCACCCCTGCATCTCCAGCTCGACGCGGCCGCCGGGGGGAGACGCGGCCACCTGGGCGCGCGCCGCCGGCCCCCGGACGGCCAGAAAGAAGCACGCGACGGCCGCGGCCGCCGTTCTGGCGTTCACTGGATTCCGCCGGACGCCCTCACCGTCTCGATACGCCGCCCGTTCGGGTACCTCTCCTGGTATTCGCGGGCGCGGGCGCGCGCGTCAGCGACCAGTCCGGCCTTGCTCAGCGCCTCGACCTCGCGCGCGAGGGCGTCCTCCGCGAAGGGCCCGGCCGGCGCGATCCGGCGGACCTCCGCGAACGCGGCGGCCGCTTCGGCGGGGCGCCCCAGCTCCATCAGGAGCAGCCGGCCGAGCGTGAACGCCGCCAGTGGCGCCCGCGCGTCGTTCGGATATTCGCGGAGCAGCTTCTGCAGCAGCGCCGCGCCCTCTTCGGGGTGTGCGGACAGACGCGCGCGATCGGCCGCCACCAGCAGCTCGGCCGCCGCCCCGCCCCCGGCGTCATGCGCGGCCCCCGGCAGAACCTTGCCGGCCGAGCGAACGCGGTGAGCGGCCCTCGACGGCTCGGGCTGCTCGTCGGCGGCCGTGACCAGCGGTGGAAACCAGCCGCTTTGACCAGCCACCACCCGCGTCGACCCGGATTTCCAGTCGACGCGCACGGCGCCGCGCTGCACGGCTACCCCGACGCGATCGGCGACGCGTTCGACCGTGAAGACCGTTCCGACCACGGTGACCGTCACGTCGCCGGCCCGAACGGTCAACGTGCGCTGCGGCCGCGGTGTGACCTGGAAGTGGCCACGCCCCCGCGCCAGCGACAGCCTCACCCGATCGACGCCGTCCTCCAGGACGTCGATCTGGCTCTCGTCGTCCAGTGGGGTCGCCGTCGACCCGTCGGACAGCTGCACGGTCGCGCCGGTCTCCGCCGGCGGGGTGGCTGGGGCCGACGTCGCGAGCGGCGCGGCCGGGGTCTTCCGGAAACGGTGGACCGCCAGCGTCCCGCTCAGAATCATGGCCGTCGCGACGCCGGCCGCCAGCACGGCCCGCCGCATCGCCTCCCGCCGCTCGCGTCGGCGCCGCGCGCCGGCCACCAGGCGCTCCACGTCGCGGTCGGACAGACGCGGGTCGATCCGCCGGCCGGCGTCGGCGATCCGCCGGAACAGGTCTTCCCCCTCAACCATCGGACATCCTTTGCTCGATCATCTTCTGGCCACGCGCGACGCGGCGCTTGGCCGTCGCCAGAGCACAGCCGCAGAGCTTGGCGACGGCCGGCAGCGTCTCGCCCTCGATCACGTGCAACGTGAACGCGAGGCGGTCCTGGACGGGCATGTCTTCCAGAATCTTGTAAACCGCGCGCAAGAGGGCGCGGTCGGCGGGAGAGACCCGGGGGTCCACCAAGACGACTTCAGGGTCGTCGCGGTCGAACCCCAGGAGCCGCCACGCGCGACGCATCCGGAGGCGGCGCCTGACCGTCCGCACCGCGATCGTCGCCAGCCAGCCTTTGATGGCGTCCGGTTCGCGCAGACGATCGATGCCCGCGGCGGCCTCGACGAATACGTCCTGAACCAGGTCGTCGACCTCCGAAGGGCGGCCGCCCAGGCGCAGGATCACCGCGGCCACGTACCGGCAGTATTGCCGGTAGATCTCGTCCAGCGTCGGGCGTGCGTCCCCCCCCGGCAAGAGCCGGAGCACGACAGGCTGCGGGCGTTCCGCCTTCCACATCCGACGCTTACTGCCTCCAAGCCCTGAGTGGGTGACGGGAGAAAAGCGGCTCACGCGTTTTTTGCTGCACCGCGACCCGATCCGGCCGATCTGGGTGCGGGAGGCCATTTTTTCGCTACGATCCGGCCGCTTTGCGGCAGTAGCCTGACGGGGCCCGTCCCGCGACATGACTCGTCCGCTTTGCCTCCTGCTCGCCTGCGGGGCCGCGCTGGCCGGGTGCGGCTGGCGCGATTCCGTGCTGACGGTCCACGACTCAGCCGGCGGGGTCGACGCGGGAAGCAGCGCGCCCCTGATCCCGGCCTGCCCGGTGCCACCCGGCGCGCCGCCAGCCCTCGCCCCGGTCCCGACGCCCGCGCAAGCGGCCCTCCAGCGAACCGAGCTGGCCGCGTACCTTCACTTCGGCTTGAACACCTTCGACGGCACCGAGTACGGAAATTCGACGATCGATGTGCCGTCGCTGTTCAACCCGGCGGCGCTCGACGCGGGCCAGTGGGTCGCAGCCCTGAAGGACGCGGGGTTCGGCCAGGCCAAGTTGACGGTCAAGCACGTCACCGGCTTCTGTCTCTGGCCGTCGCGCTACACCGACTACTCCGTCAAGAACAGCCCGTGGAAGAACGGCCAGGGCGACGTCGTCCGCGACTTCACCGACGCCATGCACGCCGCCGGGATGCGCGTGGGCTTCTACCTGTCGCCGGCCGACGACCATTACCCCAGCTCGAGCCCCGACTACGAGACCTACTTCCGCAACCAGCTCACGGAATTGCTGACGGACTACGGCCCCGTGTACGAGATCGAGTTCAACGGCTATCAGGCGCCGGCCGGGCTCGACTGGGCCGGAATCATCCAGCTCGCCCATCGCTTGCAGCCGGAGGTGCTGGTGTACATCGGTCCAGAGATTGCCAGCACGGGAGCGGATCTGCGATGGCTGGGCGTCGAAACGGCGCAAGCCACGCGAGCGACGTCGTCGATCGCGAGCGTCCCGAACGGAGGTCCCGCGAACGTCTGGTATCCAGCCGAAGCGCCGCTGTCGGACCGCGGCCTCAACACCTGGTTCTGGCACCCGAACAACTCGGTGATCTCCCAGGCCAGCCTGCAGTCGAGCTACTTCACGTCGGTCGGCATGAACACGACGCTGCTCCTGAACGTCCCGCCGTCGAGCACCGGGCAGCTCGACGCGCCGGACCTCGAGCTGCTCCGGCAGTTCGGCGCCTGGTACCGATCCCTGTACGCGACGAACTTGCTCCAGGGCCAGCCCGTCACGACCGATTCCACGTGGGCCACCCCCGGGTTCGAAGGAGCCAAGGCGGTCGACGGCGATCTCTGTACCTACTGGGCCGCGTCCGCCGGGCAGACGTCGGGTCGGCTGGAGGTCTCGCCGCCGGCGCCGATCACCTTCACGGTGCTCAGCATCCGCGAGCCGATCGAGCTGGGCGAGCGCGTGAGCAGCTACCACGTCGAGATCAAGAAGAACGGCACCTGGAACAAGAGCCCGACGGACACCACCGGAGCCACCATCGCCGGCTCTCTGATTGGCCAGCGCCAGCTCTGGCACCTGCCCTCGACGACGGCCGAGGCCGTGGCCCTGGTCATCGACGCCGCCCGCGACGGTCCCGCCATCGCCGAGCTCGGCGTCTATTAGGGGGCTCAGGGGGCGAACGTCAGAAGTGGAGACGGAAGCCGCCAATGCTCTGGATCGAGGTTCCGAGGAATGCAAAGACGCCGGGCCCGCGCGCCGGGATCAGGGGCAGGTCGACGTAGTCGATCTGCAACTCCAGGCGGAGGTGCCATTCCCCGGCGGGTCGAAAGCGACGCCCCAGGTCGATGAGCACCGGAACGGGGCGCTCGAACGCGAACGGCGCGGTCAGCACGTACACACCGCCCGCCGCGTTCAACGCGGGTGTCGACCGCGGCAGCGGCGCGAAACGCTCCGCGCGCGCCCCCGACGCAAGCGCGGAGAGCACCGCGACCGTCGCCGCGCTGCGCGCGCACGCCGTTCCAACGAGCCCACGCCTTGCCGCCATGAGCCGATACTCCTTGTCAGGATCCTCGGCCGAATCTGGGACGCGCTTGATTCGGCTGACGTGATGCGCTGTCTACCAGCGGCGGAGGATCATCAGGTCCCGGTTCGACCAGAGGGCGATCGTGTCCGCGGCGCCGACGGCCTGCAGCGAGCGCGGGTCGGTCCCCTTCGGCAGGCGCAACCGCAACCGCCGCTTTACGCGCGCGCGGCCGCCCCCCTTTGGAAGGTCGAGGATGCGGACCACGGTCGGATCGTCGTAGTCACCCAAGAGGAGCGCCTCGGTCGGACGCACCGCGATCGCCCGGGCGCCCTCGACGCGGGTCTGCCAGACGGTGGGCCTGTTGTTACGCCACCGCACGATGGCGAACGGCTCGTAGAAGTAGACCCACGCGTCGTCCTCCGCCGCCAGGTTGAAGGCGTAGACGTCGGCGATGTCGTCCGTCCCCGCCTTCTGCGCGTCGAACGCCCATTGCCTGGCGCCGGAACGGTCGCGGGCGACCAGCCCCGCCGCCCCCTCTCCGCCCCCGAAGACCCCCTCGTCGAAATAGGCGGTCCAGATCTTCCCGGAGGGCGAGACCCGAACGTCCGAGAGGCCGTCGCCCAGCGACAGGCGCCGCGCGACGCGGCCGGCGCCGTCGATCACCCACGCGTTGGCTTCTCCGTCGGGCTGGCGGGCGCTCGCGCACAGGACCCCGTCGAGGGTGCGCTGAAGGAAGTGGGGGCGCTGGCGCACCCTGTAGGACCGGGTCGTGACCTCGGGACCCGCGCGGAACGAGTGGAGGTGAACCTCCATGTCGCGCGCGAAGGTGGAGCGGTCGGCGGCGCCCCGGGGCGCCGTGAGCCACAACATCTCGTCGGGTGACGCGCCGGTCGCGACGCACACGTCGCCCCCCACGCCCATGGAGATCGGCAGCACCACGTCAGGAAACAGCTCCTCCACTAGAAGGGGTTCTCCAGCATCATGGGGAGGCCGATCCCGCACCGGACGATGTCCTCCAGCTCTTCGCGATTCGCCAGCGAGGCCCCGGCCCGCTGCTCGGCGGCCGTGATGACGGTGTTGACCACTCGGTCGACGAAACGATCGTAGGCCAGGTCCATGTCTTCGAACTGGTTCAAGCTTCCGCCCCAGATATCCCCGATCACGGGGACGAATTCCCAGAGGTCGATCTTGTTTCGTTCCCTCTCCTTGATCTGCTCGATGCGGTTGGCTTCCGCCGCCACCTTCTCCGCGGCGTCCGCGATCCCTTCCGTCAAGGCCTCGACGGCGCCCACGGTGATCAGGATGGCCAGAATCTTGTCGGCGGGAAACGCGGTCACGATTCGACCGGACATGTCCAGCACGACGCGGAGGACGGTCTCCCCCTTCGTTCCGATCTCCTTCGAGAATTGCTTCTGGATCAGCCAGCGAAACTTGCCGGGCGTGGCCGTCGTCTGACGGGTGACCTTCACCCCCGCCTCCTCGATCGCCTCGGCGCCCGTCTTCTCGGCGAAGCGCTCGGCGAGGGCGGCGCCCTCCTGAAGGGTCTTCGCGATCAGCGGTCGGATCTTGTCGATCGAGCGAAACACGCCGTGAACCGCCTTCGAGAAGTTCCGCGCCGCGTGCTTGGCGATGTGCTTCGAGATGGCTTTGGCGCTGCGTTTCTCGAGCCAGGACATGGCCCGGCGGATGATCGCCGAGCCCGGATGCGCCTGGACGGCGATCCCGTCGAACCAGCCCGTCACGCTCGGAACCCTGCCGGCGATCGGCAGCGGCGCGGCGTTCGCGAGCGCCAGCTGACGAACGGCCCGCTCCGCGATCAGCTCCGCTTCCGACTCGAGCAGGCCGTCGACCACCAGGCCGCTGCCGCGACCGGCCAGCCGCCCCGCCCGCTGCTGCGCGACGTGCGTGAGCTCGTGAAACAGCAGGTGCAGCGAGCGCGCGTCGTCGAAGCCACGCCAGACGGACGGGTGCACCGCGATGCGGTCACCCACGGCGACGGCCGCGGCGCCGACGGTCTCGACGTGAGCGGACACCGAGATCCGCACCTCGCGCGGGTCGAATCCGACCACCCGTTCCGAAAACCGCCGCAGCGCGCCCGGAACCAGCAGGCCGCCCGTGCACGCGTCCATGAAGCGCCGCGCGCTGACGACCGGCGCCGCCGGCGCGATCTCCGCCGCCGAGCCCTTCGCAAACTCCCCGTCGTCAGCCATCGCATCCCCCTCCGTCTGGCTCGATTCTCCGTTCGCGATCATGTACCCCCGGCCGCTCCGCGACGGCGGCGGACAGCGCGGCGTACCAGGCCGGGTTGATCAGGTAGGCGGGCGCCCCGCGCAACGGGCCGCTGGTCTGGGCGCTGATGGCCGCCACGCCCACCGACACCGTCCGATCACCGGTCAGCCGCAACGTCACCGCCGGAAAGTCCCACACGCTTCCGCCCGTCCGCCCCGTCGGCGGCTGCCAGCGAAAGCGCTCGATCGTCGTCGCCGCGCGGGCGACGCGCACGGCGGCGCCGGCGGACGGCAAGCGCTGGACGACGATCTCGTCGCCCGGGAACGCCAGCGACAGCGCCGGCTCTTTCATGAGGCGGCTGAAATGTCGCGCGAGAAGCGCGAAGGCCCCGGCCAGCAGCGCGACCAGCCCGATGGCCAGCGGCAGGTACGGCAAGTTGCCCGCCACTCCCAGGAGCCCCACCAGCAGCAATCCCATCCAGCTGGGGCGATAGGCCCACAGCGGCCGTTGCGGGTTGCGCCACAACGTGAACACCCCCGCTGCCTGCGCGCTGGCGACGCCGGCGTCCGCCACCGCGCGCTCGAACGCGACGAAGTCCGGGGCCGCCAGCGCGACCTGCGGGACCGCGGTGCCGGCCGCGTAGGGCCGGGAGGGATCGCTGTGGCCGACCGCGCCCAGCGACAGCTCGCCCGCCGCACCGGCGATCTGCAGGACGGTGCCCCCTGCCAGCCCCCAGTGTCGCCGGGTGACGGCGGCCGCCGTCAGGTCCCAGCTTCGCGTCTCGTTCGCGAGGCCCGCCACCGTGAGCGTCGAGCCGTCCAGCGCGACGCGGGCGCGCTGCGCCGAAGCCCTCTGACCTTGGTAGACCGTTCCTGTCCAGGTCATGGGATCCCGTTCCAGCCGTTGACCGCGCCCACCCGACCGCCAGCCTCGTGCTCAGACCATGGGCGCCCCGTCTCGATCCCGATCTGGTCGATGCGCGGCGTCCCCGGCTTGACCTCGTCGGTGATCACCATCTCTGGAAACGCGGCGTTGTAGAGACGGGGATGAATCTTCTGCATCTCCCCGTTCTTGCCGACGGTGACGCCGGCGCGCAGGCGTCCGCCGTGTGACGGAGGGCAGATCCCAGACCGACGGGCGCCGGGCGGTCGTCCCAGCGCCGGATCATCTCCGTCAGGGGCCGCTGGCGGGGAGTGCGGGCGCTGCCGAACACGAAGAGGTCGGTCCCTCCCTTGTAGAAGACCTCGTCGGCCTCCATGGGCCCGTACTCGCATTCCCAGGGCTTCGGGGAAACGATCCAGCTCTGTTCGTCGCTGGGTGTCGCGATGCCGTCGCGCAGGTCGTAGGTCACGCGGGCGACCAGGGACGCCCCCATGACGTCCGGCGAGGCCCCGAAGCGCGTCATGAGCGCCGGAAACGGCGTGTAGTTGAGAAGTTCCATCCGGGAGGTGGTCGCGAAGAGATTCGGTCAGGGGAGGTTCGCTCGCCCCTCCGTCTGGGTCAAACTGGCTCCCGGGCCGAAATTCCCCGGAACTGGCGGGAATCATTCCGTCGGTCGGCCGTTGTCCCGTCGTAAGCAACCTCTACGAATCGCCAACCGATATAGAAGAGTAGGGACCCCAGATGAGCGTCGGTGCTTTCGGTCAGCGGCTATTGGCGATCGCCGGATCCTTCCCGGACGGCACCTTCACGGTCGAACGGCTGAGCGGCCGGGAAACGCTGGGGCAGTGCTTCGCGTACGACGTGACCCTGCTCAGCGATTCCCCGACGTTCGATGTCTCCACCCTGATCGGCGACACCGTCAGCATCACGATCGACCGCGGCGAAAGCGACCCCCGCTTCGTTCACGGCTACGTCACCCGGGCCGGCCTGCTCGGAACCTTCGATCGCCACGCCCGGTACTCGATACACGTCGTGCCCTGGTTCTTTCTTCTGTCCGGGCGGGTCAACAACCGGATCTTCCAGAAGCAGAGCGTCCCGGCCATCGCGAAGGCGCTCTTCCGCGAGCATGGCTTTGCCGAGTTCGAAGACCAGCTGTCCGGGGAGTACCAGCCGCGCGAGTTCGTCGTCCAGCACCGGGAGTCCGACTTCGCATTCGTGTCGCGTCTGCTGGAAAGGGCCGGGATTTACTACTTCTTCCGACACGAGAAGGGGCGACACCTGCTCGTGCTCGCCGATTCGTCGACGGCTCACAAGACCGTCACCGGGTCCGAAACGATTCCGTTCCACCCGGAGGGATCGACGACCCCCGCCTCGGGTGAACAGCTGAATCGGTGGGAAGTCCAGATGCGGTGGCGGTCGAACACCGTCACCAGCAGCGACTTCGACTTCGAACGCCCGAAGGCCGACCTCACGGCGCGCGTTCAGGCGTCCCTGCCGTTCAAGCAGGCCGACCTCGAGGTTTTCGACTACCCGGCGGGCTACACGAAGCAGCCCCAGGTGGACAGCTTCGTGAAGAACCGCCTCACCGGGCTCCTCGGCGACGCTGCCACCCGGACTGCCTCGGGGGACGTCCAGGCACTGAGCGCGGGGGACCTGTTCACGCTGTCCGACTTCCCCAGCGACGATCAGAACAAGGAGTACTTGATCGTCGACGCCTGGTTCGACGCGGTGAACAACGCGCACCAGACAGGCGATTCGGGCGGCGGGGGCTACTTTCACTCCGCCTTCACACTGATCGCGGCCGCCCAGACGTTTCGGCCGAACATGACGACGCCCGTTCCGCGTATCGAGGGGCCGCAGACCGCGATCGTCGTGGGCGAAGACGGCGAAGAGATCACGACGGACAAGTACGGGCGCGTGAAGGTTCAGTTCCACTGGGACCGGGAGGGCAAGCGGAACCAGGACAGCTCCTGCTGGGTCCGCGTGGGGCAGGTCTGGGCGGGATCCGGCTGGGGCGCGATGCACATTCCCCGCATCGGGCAGGAGGTGATCGTCGAGTTCCTGGAGGGCGATCCCGATCGGCCC
This sequence comes from uncultured Myxococcales bacterium, assembly GCA_964589215.1. Lineage (GTDB taxonomy): Bacteria > Myxococcota_A > Polyangia > Fen-1088 > Fen-1088 > JADGRB01. The sequence continues at coordinate 14,614 of CAZPUH010000727.1, forward strand.
ATCATCACGGGGCGCGTCTACAACGCGGACAACATGCCGCCCTACGCTCTGCCCGACAACAAGACCCAGAGCGGGATCAAGTCGCGCAGCACCAAGGGGGCTGGTCCCAGCAACTTCAACGAGATCCGGTTCGAGGACAAGAAGGGGAGCGAGGAGCTCCACATCCAGGCCGAGAAGGACCATACCACCCACGTCAAGAACGACCGGAGCGCGGACGTCGGCGCGAACGACAGCATTTCGGTGGGGGGCGACCGCAGCGTCACCGTCACCGGCAACCTCTCGGTCACCGTCAAGGGCGGCGGCAAGAGCCCCAATCACAGCAACCTGGAGGTCACGGGCAAGCACCACGTGCACGCGACCGACACGATCGAGATGGAGGCGCCGACCCACATCAAGCTGGCGGTCGGCGACAGCTATCTCCTGATCGAGCCGGGCAAGATCACCATGGTGTCCGGGGGCAAAGCCCAGGTCGTCCTCGACGCCAACGTGTTCGCGAAGGCCAACGGCGGCGCCCAGGTGTTGCTCGACCCGAATGTTCTGGTCCAGTCGAACGCCGGAACGAAGATGGTGCTCGACGCGAACGCGCTGGTGAAGTCCAGCGGCGGCGCCCAGGTCGCGCTGGACAGCAACGTTCTGGCCCAGGCCGCCGGGGGCGCCAACGTCACCGTCGACGGGACGAAGATCCAGATCGCGGGCCAGGCCGAGGTCAACGTCTCGGCCGGGAGCGGAAACATCAAGGCCAGCGCGCCCGGCGTCCAGATCGACGGCGCCATGGTCAAGATCAACGGGTGAGCGCGGCTGCGGGCGCGGGAGGTTCAGGCGAACTGGATGTCGAGCGCGGCGAGGCGCTCGTCGTCCATGACCAGCGCGATGCCCGTGATCTTTCCGCCGGCAATCGTGAACACGAAGGCCGACAGCACCTGACCGCCCATGGCCCAGACGGCCCCGGGCTGCCCGTCGATCACGGCGGCCACGGCGGCGTTCGCGCGACCCAGGAACGCCTGCGCGATGCCGGCCGCGCCGCGCACCTCGGGCGCCAGGACGGGCGCGCCGCGGTGCTGATTGGCCGCCGCCACGCGCAATGATTTGGCGTCGGCGCACAGGACGGCGTCCGGTGACAGCACGGCCAGCAGGCGGTCGAAGTCACCGTCGCGCGAAGCAGCCAGAAAGGCGTCCACCAGCTCACGCGCCGCTGAATCGACGGCGCGAGGCGCCGCCTTGGCGGCGCGATCTCCCGCCGCGCCACGCACGCGGCGGCGGGCACGGCTCGCGAGCTGGCGCGCGGCCGCCGGGGTCCGATCGACGATGGGCGCGATCTCTTCGAACGAAAGATCGAACAGGTCGTGCAGAACGAACGCGACGCGCTCCTGGGGGGCCAGTGCGTCCAGCACGACCAGCAGCGCGGGCCCGATCGCATCGGCGAACGCGACCTCGGTCTCCGGCGTCGTGGCGGACGGCAGCGCGTCGGCGGCGGGCTCCAGCGGCTGCTCGCCGCGGGCGCGGCGGCCACGCAGCATGTCCAGGCAGACCCGCGCGACGACGGTGGTCAGCCACCCGCCCAGGTTCTCGACCGCGCCGGTCTCGGCGCGACTGACCTTCAGCCAAGCCTCCTGCACGGCGTCGTCCGCCTCCCCGGCCGAGCCCAGCATCCGCAGCGCAACCGCGCGCAGGTGAGCCCGCCTGTCGTCGAACCGTTTCGCCAACCAGTCGTCGTCCATCACTTCTTTATGACGGATTCACGCGCCCGAATGTGACGAGCGCCGGCCACCGCGGCGCCTTCAGCCGCCCGCGGGCAGGACGAACTGGCAGATGCCGGTCCCCGCGTCCCCGGCGACGCAAACGCCGGCCCGCACCGGCGGCCTGCAGTCGATACACAGGATGATGCGTTCGCAACCAAGGGACAGCCAGGTTTGGTAGATCGCATTGGCCTGCGCGTCGTCGTTGACGGGAACCGGGTTGCAGCCGCATTCGCTGCCGCGCAGCGCCGCCGGGAGCGTGGTCGCGCAAGCACCGCTGGACGCCGGCGTGCAGGCCCGGGCGGCAACCAGCGCCTGATCGTATTGAGCCTCCAGCGACGCGCAGACGCCCGTGCCGGTGCTACCGCCGTCCAGGGCGCAACCCTGCGTGCAAAGCGATCCGTGTGGCGCGCAAACGCTGCAGAGCGGATCGCAGCAGAACTCCGTCGCCGTGCAGATCGTGGCGCCGCAGGGCACGTGCGTGGCGCCACCAGCGCCGGGGACGCCGCCGGTCGCGGGCACGCCGCCGGTCCCAGGCCCCCCGCCGGACGCGGGCACGCCGCCC
>CAZPUH010000728.1:0-1669 GCA_964589215.1 uncultured Myxococcales bacterium
CGGGAGACGGCTTCCACTTCGAGCGGTTCATCGCCGCGGTGCCCAGCGACGGGACCCGGCGTGCCGTCGACGGCACGGGCGCGCTGGCGCCGTCGGCGGCCGGCCTCGCGCCGGCGGTCGCCGAGGCGCTGCGCGTGCGCGCGGCGGGCCGCCGGCGGCGCCAGCGCGCGCGTGCCGACGCCGCCACGCCGGGTCCCGTCGCTGGGCACCGCGGCGATGAACCGCTCGAAGTGGAAGCCGTCTCCCGGCTGTGTCACGCCCAGCGGAACGCCGGCGGCGGACAACGTCGTGCTCGTGAATCCGGCGGCCTCTGTGTGGTCGCACGACACCGCGGCGTACGCCGTCTCGGGCGGCGCCTGCCCGCGCGCCGCGATGAAGGGCCACGTCCGCCAGGCTGCGTCGATGTGCAGAAGGTCCAGGTCCGGCTGCACGAAGCCCATCCCCTGAGCCGGCACGAACGGGGCCAGGCCGTTGTCACCCCAGAAGAAGCCGTCGGTGAGGTACAGCGTGTTGGCCGCGGTCGCGCCGTTGTAGAGGTCGCTGCGCACCCGCACGCCGTCCTCGCACGGGCGGACCTCGTAGCGGGTCACGACCGTCACACGGGTGTCCGCCTCCAGGTGGCCGCGAAAGACCACCGCCGCGTACGCGCGCGGGTCCGCCGGGGACAGGCCAGGGTCCAGAATCTCTGCCGTCTCGTAGTGGACCGCGTCTCGGGGCAGGAGGCCGGCCGCCTGATAGATCGTGTTCGTCTGATCGCCGTCGTTGCCGGAGGCGCTGCCGAGCGGCGAGAGATCGAGGATGGCCCCGCCCGTCGGCCCCAGGCCGTGCGGGTGGTCCGGCGCGTCCAGAACGACGCGCACCCGATCGTTCTCGAGCACGAAGTCCCCTCGCCCGGCCAGCGATTTGGGACCGGCGACGCGCTGGCTGTCGTCGCCGATGCGGCTCACGCCCAGCGCGGGCGCCGCGACGCACGCCGGCGGCAGCAGGGCCGCGCACGGCGGGGGCGGAACGCAGGTGCCGTCATCGCCTCCGACGCACCCGTCGTGCCGACAGCCGGCCGCTGCCAGCGCGCAAACCAGCGCTGCGGCAGCGAGACAGAGCGGGCGCCTCATCGCGCCCGCATCCTATACGCGAAACGAGGCGATCGCGCGTGAGCGAAGGCGGCTCAATCGCCTGAGGGAAGGCGGATTAGGTTCCTCAGCCCTTGGCGGCAGCGGGGACCGGCGTGGGCGCGGGACCCGTCGCGACCGTCGTCGGGCGCGGAATGTTCGGTGGGGGGCTGGTCGGCGCGGGAGCGGACGGGGCTGCGCCCGTCGTCGTTCCCGGGCTGGCGCTGGGCGCTCCGGCGCGGATGACGCCGCCGCGCGGGCCGATCACCATGACCATGCGGCGCCCTTCCATCATGGGCCGCTGTTCGATCATGGCGACGTCGCCGACCGACTTGACGACCTGGTCGAGCATCGCCTGCCCGGTCTCCGGGTGGACGATCTCGCGGCCGCGAAACACGATGACGAGCTTGCACTTGTTGCCCTCCGCCAGGAACCGGCGGATGTGCTTCACCTTGAAATCGAAGTCGTGCTCGTCGGTCTTCGGGCGGAGCTTGATCTCCTTCAGCACGATCGTCGATTGGTGCTTCCGCGAAGCCTTTTCCTTCTTCGACGTCTCGTAC
>CAZPUH010000729.1:0-2347 GCA_964589215.1 uncultured Myxococcales bacterium
ATCCAGATGACAATGGGAATCGATCATCGTTAAATGTTTCGAGCCGAGTGGCCGATTGTACCGGAAGCGGCGGGTTTCGACTGCGCCCAGGATGACCGTGCTCCCCAAACCCGAAGACGAAGACAAGACCAGGGCGCTGGGACCCAACCAGACTCCCTCGGTCCTGCAGCACGCCGCGGTGGCCGTCGACGCCGACGCGCTGGCGCCGGGCACCCTGGCGGGCCCCTACGTGCTGAAGAAGGAGATCGCGTCGGGCGGCGGCGGCACGGTCTACGAGGCTCAGCACAAGGTCCTGGGGCGCAAGGCGGCCGTGAAGGTGCTGCGCCGGCAGCTGGCGGCATCCCCGCAGATGGTCACGCGCTTCGTCCGCGAAGCGCAGGCCGTCAACATGATCAAGCACCCGGCCATCGTCGACATCTACGAGTTCGACACGCTCCCCGACGGGCGGCCGTTCTATGTGATGGAGCTGCTCGAGGGGACCGACGTCCGCACGCTGCTGAACGAGCGGGGCCGGTTCACCCCCGCCGAGGTGCTGGAGATCCTCGAGCCGGTCTGCTCGGCGCTGCAGGTCGCGCACGAGCAGGGGATCGTTCACCGGGACCTCAAGGCCAGCAACATCTTCGTGAAGACCGGCGGCGAGACGCGCACCATCAAGCTGCTGGACTTCGGCATCGCCAAGCTCATGCACCCGGACGCGTCGGAGGCGGGGCTGACGGTGGTCGGCACGCGCCTCGGGACTTCGTACACGATGGCGCCCGAGCAGATCCGCGGTGACGGCGTCGACCCGCGCACCGACATCTACGCGCTGGGCGTCGTGCTCTATCACCTGCTGACGGGGCAGTACCCCTTCCGCGCCGAGACGATGACCGACATCGAGCGGATGCACCTGGAGGCGCCGCCGCCGCGCCCCAGCCAGGCGGCCCCCGTCTCGCCCGCGTTCGACGCCGTGGTGCTGCGCTGCATGGAGAAGGCGGCCGAGCGCCGCTACCAGAGCGTGCGGGCGTTCATCGAGGCGCTGCGCGAGGCGGTCGGAACCAAGACCGACAAGCCGGAGATCTCCGCCCAGGCTGCCGCGATCTTCGTCGAGGTTCGCGTGGCCGAGGGCGCGGACGCCGAGAGCGACGCGGTCCTGGACGACACCTCCGCGATCCTGGACGCGACGGAGCAGACCTTCCGGGGCGCGGGCCTGGGCCTGCCCCTGCAGACCGGCAGCGCGATCATCGGTGCGCGCGTGCTGCCCGACGACGGCGGCGCCGCGACCGTGCGCGAGGAGGTCATCGGGCTCGCGCACGCGCTGGCCGACGAGCTGGCCGCGCGCCCGACGGCGGTGCCCGAGGTCCACGTCAACATCTCGGTCCACATCGCGGGCGCCTCGGTGAAGGAATCCGCCGAAGCGCCCGACGGCAAAGAGATCGTGGGCGGCGACATCCTCTCGACCGCCGACTGGGCCCCCCAAGAGGACACCGAAGGCGTCCACCTGACCCCTTCAGCCTCTTAACCCGTCCTCGTCCCCGTCCTCGCCTCCGGTCGTGCTCACACCACCCCCAGCAGCACCAGCGCCGCGATCACGACCCCCATCACCGACTCGCCCGCGAGCCCGCCTGCCGCGATCGAGGTCATCGAATCGTCGTCCAGGTCCGGACGCAGCCGCTGCGCGAACCGGGCCAGCAGCACACCCGTCAGCCCCGCGACCGACAGCGCGGGGGGGATGATCATGGCGATCCCCATGGCCGCCGGCGAGGGGCAGAACCGCGCCCACCGGCCGCGCCCGAGCAACGACAGCAACGCTCCCACCGCCAGGCCGGCGCCCCCCGCCAGCGTCGCGTAGGGCGGGAGCGTGCTGAGCCCGCCCCGCATCGCCTCGGCCGTGGCCTTGACGGAGATCGCCGAGGGGGCCGGGAGGCTCTCCGTCCCGATGCCGTAAGCCTTCAAGAGGATGACGTAGACGGGCGCGACCACCGCGGCCCCCAGCAGCGCCCCGATGAGCTGGGCCGCCAGCTGCGGCCGCGGCGCCGCGTTCAGCTTCTGGCCCGCCTTCAGCGCCCACAGCGTCTGCGCGGCCTGCGTCGAGGCGCCGAACGCCACGGACGCAAACAGCATCGAGCCGATCGCCCCGCAGCGCGAGAACAGCAGCTGGGTCACCGTCCCGACGGCGCCCACGGGCGCCAGATCGGTCTCGCCCGTCGCGCGCGAGCTGACGACCGCCATCACCAGCGCGAACAGCAGGACCAGCAAGATCGTCGGCAGGTGAAATCCGAAAACGCCGCGCGCGACGACGACGACGCCCGCCATCCCGGCCACCATCAGCACCGCCCCCGCGCGTCCGCCCGCGGCGCCGCCGCGCTGG
>CAZPUH010000730.1:0-28624 GCA_964589215.1 uncultured Myxococcales bacterium
GCGCCGCCGCGGGCGCCGGGGGAGCTCCGATCGGTGGAACCAGCGGCGCGGCCGGCACCCACGTCGGCGGCGCGAGCGGTTCGGGACCGAGCTGCCCCGGCAACACCGAGGAGACCTGGGTCGGTAGCTCGATCTTCACCTTCCCGGACGGATCGGAACAACTGAAGGCGAATTTCGTCTTTGCACAGATCGGCAGCAACGGTTCCACCAAGACCTTTCAGCCTCGAAGCGGCACCGTCGAGCTCGCGTTGGGAGCGAGCCCCGGGTGCGCGACGGCGGCCAGCGTGTCGTCCCATGCGATCGGCCCGAACGACGGCGTGATGCAGGTCGACTACGGCAGCAATTCGGGCACCGACGCGCCGTCGATCAAGGGCGTCGGAGAAACGCAATGGCTCGCGGTTTTCGGGGCGGATTGCACCCAGAAGCTGGCGGACGCGGTGTGGTGGCCCGGCAACGCGGCGTCGCCACCGACGGTTGCCACGAACGGCGTGCTGGACATCGCGTTTCCGTCCGGTCATCTGCACATGGAACGCGTGTTCGAGAGCGACGCTGCTTGCGTCGGAAAGCCGAAGCTGGTGGCGGACTATGCCAAGGGCGTCGCCAACCCGATTTGGATTACGAGCGGGCCGGACGGCAATCTCTGGTTCACCGAGCTCGTCAACAAGGTCGACCGGATCACGACCGCAGGGGTTGTCACGGAGTTCTCGATCCCGACGACAGGTGCGTCGCCGGGTGTCATCACGCCGGGGCCAGACGGCAACCTGTGGTTCACGGAAGCCATCGGTCAGATCGGGCGAATCACACCCGCGGGCGTGATCACCGAGTTCGCTGCCCCCACCGTGGCATACCCGTACAGTCCCCACACGCCGAACCAGAAAGGCGGTGGGATCACCGCGGGACCCGATGGCAGGCTGTGGTTCATCACGTCGTCCTGCAAGATTGGAACGATCACCACTGCGGGCGTGCTGGGTGAAGAGTACCCGGTGTTGTCCGCCGCCGACCAAGCTCTCGGGTACTCAGGCTGCCCGGGTTACGGGATCACCGCGGGACCGGACAGTGCTCTCTGGTTCATCGCGAACATCCCGCAGAAGGCCGGAGGTCCCATCTTCGTCGAACGGATGTCGACCGCCGGCGAGGTCACGACCTACCCCGTACACCAGGCCGATGAATCCGTCATCGATGCCTCCTTCGCGCAGATCGCCGCCGGTGCCGACGGGAATCTGTGGTTCCTCACCCCGTGGGCGTTCGACCCGAAATCGACGCAAACCCCACCCGCGGACCTGGATGAGCTGGGTGTTGCCTCGACCAGCGGCTGGGTCACGAACATCACCGCGCCGACGACAACGAATGACTATCCCAGCGGCATTGCGGCGGGACCCGACGGCAACATCTGGTTCACGACCTACAGTGCGCTCATTCGCGTGACCCCCGCCGGGACGATCACCGAGGTTCCGCTCCCCGCCGAAATGAATCTGAACGGCGCCGCCGCGATCACGGGCGGACCGGATGGCAACATCTGGTACGTCTGCGGCGGCATCTGCCAGCTGCCCTTGTAAATGTCCTGAGCGCGCGAACACTGCCGCCGGCGGCCACCCTCATCCCACGTCCGCTTTGAATCCGGCGTCGATCCAGGCTTCCAGGCCGCCCGCGAGCGGGCGCACGGACCGGACGCCGCGGTCCATCAACAGGCGGGCGATGCGGGCGGCGGAGGCCTCGCTGGGGCAGTTGCAATAGAGGATGACCTCCCGCTCGGCGGCGAGCTCGGCGACGACGGCGTCGAGCTGCGAGAGATCGAAGGCGACCGCGCCGGGGATCCGTTGCGGATCGCGTTCGCGCGCGCTGGGCGTGCGGACGTCCAAGATGACGGGGGTGGCGCCCGCGTCGATGAGGCGCTTCAGCTCTTCGACCGAGATGCGGGCCAGGCGCAGGGTGCGATAGAAGCGCTGCCGCTGAACCCACTTGCCGGCCACGAACAGAGCCAGCAAGCTCGCGGCGACCACGGGCGCCCACCCGCCCAGGCCGGCCAGCGCCGCGAGCACCCGATCGACCTGGCGATATAAGATTAGCCCCCCGCCGATCCCGACCGACGACCACAGCACCGCGGCCAGGAGATCGTACAGAAGAAAGCTCCGCCACTTGACCCGCATGGCCCCGGCCAGCGGCGGCGCCACCATGGAGAGGCCGGGGATGAACTTGGCCAGCGCCAGCGACTTCAGGCCCCAGCGGGCGAAGGTCTGCTCGGTGGCGCGCACGCAGGAGTCGGGCGACAGGGCCAGACGGCAGACGATGCGAAGCACGCGGTTGCCGTAGCGGCGTCCCGTCCAGTACCAGATCGAGTCAGCCAGCAGCACCGCCAGCCACGTCACACCCAGGAGGCTCGGCAACGGCAAGAGGCCGCGCGCCACCAGGCTGCCGGCGACGACCAGGGTGGGCTCGGCCGGTAGCGGAACGCCGAGCTGCTGGATGAGCACGTTGACGAACACCAGCAGCAGGCCCTGCTCGGCGATCACCGAGACCAGGTTCACGAGCGGGCCGCCCGCCCGGATGCCGCCCTCGGCGCTTGCGCCCCACGAAAGTCCATGGCCCTCAGTATGATCGGTCCGGCGCGCGGCTCATAGATCGACGCGCCCTGCTGCCGCCTGTCGTGATGCGTGACGTGCACCTGTCGCGGTCAGCCCCACCGCGCGGGCCCTGGCCGCCGGGAATCTGCTAAATTTACCTATCCGTTGATACGAATAATGGGATATATATAGGCCACGTATCCGACAAGAAGGAGATAGAGATGCCCGAGATCAGCACGTTCAAGAGAGCCCCCGTCGTGAAGGGCAAGCCCGACTACGTGGTTCGCGACCTGTCGCTCGCGGCCTTCGGGCGCAAGGAGATCGACCTGGCCGAGACCGAGATGCCGGGTCTGGTCGCGACGCGCGAGGAGTTCGCGAAGTCCAAGCCGCTGGCGGGCGCGCGCATCGCCGGCTCGCTGCACATGACCATCCAGACGGCGGTCCTCATCGAGACGCTCGAGGCGCTGGGCGCCGAGATTCGCTGGTGCTCGTGCAACATCTTCAGCACCCAGGATCACGCCGCCTCCGCGATCGCCGATCGCGGCGTGCCCGTGTTCGCGGTCAAGGGCGAGAGCCTGGAGGAGTACTGGGACTACTCGTGGCGCGTTCTGCAGTGGTCCGACGGCGGCACGCCGAACCTGATCCTCGACGACGGCGGTGATCTCACGCTGCTGGTCCACCTGGGCGTCAAGGCCGAGAAGGACGCCTCGTTCCTGGACCAGGATCCCGGCCACGACGAGGGGCGGGTCCTCTACGCGCTGGTCAAGCGCGCCATCAAAGAGCGGCCGGGCTTCTTCGCGCAAGCCGCCAAGAACATCAAGGGCGTCTCCGAGGAGACGACGACCGGCGTTCACCGCCTGTACCAGATGGCCCAGAAGAAGGAGCTGCTGTTCCCGGCCATCAACGTGAACGACTCGGTCACCAAGTCCAAGTTCGACAACCTCTACGGCTGCCGTCACTCGCTGCCGGACGGGATCATGCGCGCCACGGACGTCATGCTGTCGGGCAAGGTCGTCGTCATCGCCGGTTACGGCGACGTCGGCAAGGGGTGTGCCCAGGCCATGAAGGGGCAGGGCGCGCGCGTCCTGATCACCGAGATCGACCCGATCTGCGCGCTGCAGGCGGCGATGGAAGGGTACGAGGTCACCACGATGAGCAAGGCCGCCCCGCGCGGCGACATCTTCGTGACCACGACCGGCAACGAGTTCGTGATCACCGAGGCGCACATGAACGCGATGAAGCACCGCGCGATCGTGTGCAACATCGGCCACTTCGACTCGGAGATCGAGATCGCCAAGATCAAGAAGCACAAGTGGGTCGAGGTGAAGCCCCAGGTGCACGAGGTCATCTGGCCCGACGGCAAGTCGCTGATCGTCCTGGCCGAGGGGCGCCTGGTGAACCTGGGCTGCGCGACCGGCCACCCGAGCTTCGTGATGAGCAACTCGTTCACGAACCAGACCATCGCGCAGATCGATCTGTGGCTGGCGTCGCAGCGCAAGCCCACGCTCTCGGGCGTGGCCGGCTACGAGCCGGGGCGGGTCTACACGCTGCCCAAGAAGCTGGACGAGAAGGTCGCGCGCCTGCACCTGGCGAAGCTGGGCGTCGAGCTGGAAGAGCTCACCGACCGTCAGGCCGCCTACCTGGGGATCCCTAAAGAGGGTCCCTACAAGCCCGAGCACTACCGCTACTAGCTCGATCCCGGAACCGTCGGCGCCGCCCGCTGGAGAGGCGGCGCCGATGGCGCGGGCTCGGGCTCTTCGTGTCCTGCGAAGGTATGCTCACACTGTAGGGGTGGCGTTTCGGGATCGCTTCGCTGGTTGCCGACACCATGACTGAGTCTCCTCGCACACTGCTCTTGACCGGCGCGACCGGGTTCGTCGGCAACGCCGTCCGGCCGTCGCTGGTCGCGAAGGGATGGAGCGTCCGCTGCCTGACGCGAGACGCGTCGCGGGCGCGCCGGCGGCTTCCCGCGGTCGACTGGGTCGAGGGCGACGTCGGGGATCCCGCGTCGGCTGCGCGCGCGCTCGCGGGCTGCGAGGCGGCGGTCTATCTGGTGCACGGAATCGGGGAGGGCGCCGACTACCACCAGCGCGAGGTCGCCGCGGCGACGACCTTCAGCCGGGCGGCCGAATCGGCCGGGGTGAAACGCATCGTCTATCTGGGCGGCATCGCCCCGGCGGGCGCTGGCTCGGAACATCTGCGGAGCCGGCTCCACGTGGGCGAGGCGCTCCGGTCCGGCCCGGTACCGACCGTCGAGCTGCGGGCCAGCATGATCGTGGGGCACGGCAGCCTCAGCTGGCTCATCGTGCGCGATCTGGCGGCGCGCTTGCCGTTCATGATCCTGCCGCAGTGGCTGAAGTCGCGCACGCAGCCCGTCGCCATCGCCGACGTGGTGGTCGCGCTGGTGGGGGCGCTGGACCTGCAGCTGGCGGGCAGCGCCTCCTTCGACATCCCCGGGCCGTTCACGCTGTCCGGGAAGTCGATCCTCGAGGAGACGGCGCGGGTGCTGGGACTTCCGCACCCGCGCATGATCGAGGTGCCTCTGCTGTCGCCGCGGCTGTCGTCGCTGTGGGTTCGGTTCGTCACGCGCGCGCAGTGGTCGGTGGCGCGCGAGGTGGTGGTCGGGCTCGCCGAGGACCTCCTCGCGCGCGACGATCGGTTCTGGGGCCTCATCGATCATCCGAAACGCCTGACGTTCGCCGAGGCCGCCAGGCTGGCGGTCGACGCCGAACGAACCGACGGGCCGGTCCGCGGGACCTGGGGCGCCATCGAGCACATTCGGGGCCTGCGGGAGCGCTCCGTTTGAGCGACGACCCGGGCGCGCGCACAGCGCGCCCCGCGACGGGCGCGTTCGCGGTCGTGTGCGCGGTCGCGTGGTTCGTCGCCGCCGCGAGCGCACGCGCCGTCGGCATCTGGTTGGCCATGGGCAGCGTTTCGATCGCGCTGGCCCTCGCCATCTTCGTGCGGGACCGCCGCGCCGCGCTCCGGCTGCTTCGGCCCAGCGCGCGCCTGGTCGTCGCCGGCGCAGCCGTCGGGTGGGCGATGGCGGCGGCCACCTACGTCCTCTATCCGGTGCTGGCGCGGGCGCTGCCGTTCATGCGCACCGATCTGGCGAGGTTGTACGCGTCGTTCCGCGCCCCGCCGCTCGCGATTGCAGCAGTGGCGCTGGTGCCCGTGATCGCCGGCGAGGAGCTGGTCTGGCGCGGCGTCGTGCAGACGGAGCTGGTGCGGCGCCTCGGCGCCTGGCGCGGGGTCCCGCTGGCGGCGCTCGCCTACGCGCTCGCCCACGCGCCGCTCGGCTCGCCGGTGCTGGTGGTCGCCGCGCTCGCGTGCGGTCTGGTGTGGGGGGCGCTGCGCACCGCCACCGCGAGCCTGGTACCCAGCCTGCTGGCCCACGTCGCGTGGGACATGCTGGTGCTGCTCTGGCTGCCGCTCGACGCGCGATGAACGCGACGTCCGGCGTTCCCCGGCGTCATCGGCGCCAAGCTCACTTGCAGGAGGCGTCCTGGGTGGAGCAGTCGGGGTAGTCGCAGCCGGGGGCGGCGGAGTCGATGGTGGTGGTCTGGCCGCCGCAGGTGACGGAGTGGCTGCGGCCGCCGTCGGGGGCGAGTGAGTCGTAGGTCTCGGTGCCGACGACGTTGCCGGCGGGGTCCTGCCACACCTCGGTGACGTTGCGGCCGTTCGTGCCCGAGAAGGTCGTGTCGATCACGAAACAGACGTTGCCGTCGGGGCGGTACTGGGTGTGCCGGCTGCCGGTGTTCGTCGACATGGACACGATCCGCACGCCGTCGGCGTAGCAGTAGTAGAACGTGTCACTGTAGGGCTGCGGGGGCGTGGAGTTCATGGTGCAGGCGCCCGACGGGACGCAGGCGCGCCGCAGCGCTTCGATGCACTCCGGATAGCAGCCGGGCGTGCCGGAGCCTCCGGTCTGGACCGTCACCTGGGCGACGCCCGACACGCCCTCGGCAGTCGTGGCCCGCACCTGCGTCATCCCGACGGCGACCGCCGTGACGGTCGCGCTGTCGCCCGCCGAGCTCGCCTGGGCGCTGGCGACCGCCGGCTGATCCGTCGACCAGCTCAGCGTCGTGGCCGCGGTGGGGATCACGCTGACGCCGTCGGTGTCGAGCAGCGTGGCGGTCACGGTCCCTTGCGCACCCGGTGCCAGCGTCAGGTCCGGCGACACGGCCACGACTGCCGGCGGCCGGTACACGATGACGCCCAGCTCTGCCGAGAGGCTTCCCCCCAGCGTCGCCGTCATCGTGGTCGATTGCGCCTGGCCGGCCGCGGCGCCCGACGCCACGCCGCGAACCAGGTTGCCGACGGCCGTCGCGATCGCTTCGTCGTGCGACCTCACGTCCAGGCTGCCCGCTGGATAGCGCGTCCCGTCCGCGTCGACGACGGTGCCCGCGACCTGCCGGGAGCCGCCCACCACCAGCGCCATGGCCGGCGGGTCCAGCTCGAGCTGCGCCCCCGCGCCGACGAAGACGATCTCCGCGTCGGCACTGATCTCGGGCGCGCCCTCCACGGCCACGTGGAACCCGAACAGGCCGGGGTGGTACCCGCGGACGCTCACGCCTTCGTAGTCCTTGCTGGACTGCATACACCCCGCGCCCACGATCGACCCGGAGCCGCCCGAGCCGCCGCCGCCGTCTTGAAACTTGGTGAACTCGGCGTCGGTCGGCGGACCGGCGCAAGTCCAGTCGACCCAGGCGCCCTGGACGCGCTCACCGGCGGCGTCCGTGACGGCGGCCGACAGCGAGATCGTGTCGAGCCCCTGGCTGCGGACGGCCGGGTCCAGGGTCAGCACGTTGGCCTGGAACGGGCGGGTGACGACAATCTTCGCGGCGGGGCCGGTCACGTGGACGTTCACGGTGATCGAGAGCGGGGCGCCGCTGGCGGTCTTGCCACCGACGACCGTGCCCGTCACGACGGCGTCGCCCGCGCCGACGGCCTGAAAATCGAGCTCGGTCTCCCACATGACGTCGGTCGCCTTGGTGGTGAGGTCGGGCGTCGTCAGGGTCACGACCCTCGGGTCGCTGGACTCCCAGTGCGTCTTCACGCCGGCGAGACGATTGTCGTCCACGTCGAGGATGTCGAAGTTCCAGCTGCCCGAGGCAGGCGCGCCGTGCGGTTGCAGACTGAGAGTGATCTGGCGGTACACGCTGGCGTCCGGATCGAAGCGGGCGATCACGGTGTCGTCGGTGACGCCCTGGCCCAGCGGGGCGCCGTGGCCGTCGTGACAGCCGGCCCACACGAGCGCGCCGAGCAGCGGTAGAGCGCAGCGAGCCATCCGAAAGCGAGCGGACCGACAGACGTGTGACAACGAGTCCTCCGAGCGCGAGGGGAGAGTCGAAGCGTTCGCGGCGCGCCGTCGGGCCCGGAGCCCTGGGTGCCGCCGTCGTGAACGCCGAGGAGAGGGCGGGTGATCCTGAAATTTTCTCGTCATGAGGGGCGCGCTTCTTGAGACGAGATCGCAGGCGTTTTCTCGACGGTGAGCGGCACTTCCGAGGTGGTCGCAAAGCTCAGCCATGCACCCGGCGCGCGCGCACTTTGGGAAGAACCTCGGCACGCGACGTTGTTACCGGCAACCGATGCTCAGCCCCAGCGAGGTGTTCCGGTTCGTCAACCTTCGTGGTCCCCTCGACGTCGACGCCCGCCCGCCTTCCGACGGTGTGGTTCTGGCCGACGGGAAGCCGACGGCGCTGCACGCCGACCTGGCGGCGTTGCGGGCGGCCGGGCGGCCCCGCGGCGAGATCGAGGGGCGCGCGGCGAAGTTCATCGGCAGCGACGACTACGGGCTGCGCGCCCCGCTGCCCCTCGACCTGACGCCGCTGGGCGCATGGCTCGCGAGGCAGTCCGGCCAGCTGACCGTCGACGCGCTGGCGGACGGTGTCCGGCAGGCGCTGGGTGGCTCGCCTCAGGACCTGCTCGCAGCGGCCAACTTTCGCACCACACGCAGCCGCCTATCCGACAGCGTCCTCGCGCTCACCGTCGCCCGCGGTCCGGCCCCGGACAAGGCGGCGCTGACCCGGCTGTTGCGATTGGCCGGCGTCGTCGAGGCGGTGCCGCGGTTGTCTCCAGGACCGGTCCGCGTCGACGACCTGCTGCGCGCCCGGGTGCTGCTGCCGGCGGACGTCTTTCCGCTGCCGCTCACGGCCGATCCGCACGCGCAGCAGGAGGCGGACGCGTCCACGGGCGAGCAGGAAGACCGCGCGGCGCGGAACAAGCAGCTGGCCGAGCTGGCTGCCCACATCGAGGTGAAGCGCCAGGCGATCGTCGAGCTGAGCGGCGCGCTGCGCGCCGACTCGAACCAGCTGCGCAAGGCGGCCGTGCGCCCGGTGTCGCCGCCCGTCGCGGCGCGCACCACCACGCGGCGGGCGGCGGCCGCCAAGGCGACCAGCAGGAAGGTCCTGCACCCGTCGCCGCCGTCGCTGCCGCCCGGTGTGCTGTCGCACGCGGCCGCCACCGCGCTGGCCGCCAGCACCCGCTCGGCGCTGGGCGCGCTGGGCATCGGCACCGACTTCGTGGACGTGCCCTACGCGGTGGGAACGCTGGAGGCGAGCCTGGCGTCCGACGTGGCGAAGCTGTTTCAGGGCAAGGGGTCGCGGACGGTCACGCGCATCGGGAACCGCTGGATCCCGACGGCGGGCCTCGGCGGCGTGTTCGGAACGGACCTCTGGATGTCGCCGGGGCCGTGCGAATCGCCGCCCGTCGATCCGGTCAACAGCGCGCCGACGGTTCCGTCCCTGACGCAAAGCGCGCTGCGACCGGCGGGCATCGCCGATCTGCTGCTGGTGCGCCAGGACGTCAAGCGGTACGCGCTGGGCGAGATCGCCCACGTCGAGAACATCATGATGGGCGAGTCGCGGCGGCGGCTGCACCGCGAGACGACCCGCACCACGGAGACCGTCACCGTCGAGACCGAGCAGACGACCGAGGAGTCGCGCGATCTGCAGACCACCGACCGCTACGAGCTGCAGCAGGAGACCGACGCGGTCATCAAGGAAGACTCGTCTCGCCAGATCGCGCTGTCGATCTCGGCCTCGTACGGGCCGTTCGCGTCCGGCACCGCCAACATCAGCAGCGCGCACGGCGACTCCAAGGAGACCACCACCAAGAACGCGATGCAGTACGCGCGTGAGGTGACCGACAAGGCGGTGAAGAAGGTGCAGGACCGGATCCTGCAGCGCCGCACGGTCACGACGATGCAGGAGGTGGTCGAGCTGTCGCGTCACGGATTCGACAACACGGCCGGCACCCACCACGTGCAGGGGATCTACCGCTGGGTCGACAAGGTCTATCAGGCGCAGGTGGTCAGCTACGGCTTGCGCATGATGTTCGAGCTGGTCGTGCCCGAGCCGGCCGCCTTCTACCGCTACGCCTCCAGCGCGCTGCCGCCCGAGGGGCTGAAGCTGGATCAGCCGGACCCGCCGGGCTACTGCCACCAGCCGGCGGGCGCCTTCGTGCCGCTGGTCCCCGGCGACATCACCGAGAGCAACTACCCGTTCTGGGTCAGCAAGTACGGCGTCAGCGGCGTCAACCCGCCGCCGCCGATGTACCGTACCGTCGGCATCACGCTGTCCGAGGAGCCCGCGAGCGGGGACGACTTCACGATGCTGATGAGCAACGACCTGCAGGTGCCGGGCGGGTATCTCGCCGAACGGGCCTGGGTGGGCGGCGAGGCGCTCTACTGGGACAACTCCGGCTCGGGGAATCCGGCCCCCTTCATGACCTTCCACGTGGGGCGCTCCGCCATTCCGGTCAACGAGTCGGCGCCCATGAACGGCGAGGACGGCACAATCCCCGTCGTCGGTCACGGCTACAGCGTCGCGGCCATGGCGGTCACCGTCGAGGTCCTGTGCGTGCGCGCGCCAGAGACCTACGCGGCCTGGCAGATGTCGACGTTCAACGCGATCATCGGCGCGTACAACGACCTCGAGAGCCAGTACGATGCGGCGCTGGCTCGGCTGGAGCAGAACGCGCAGGCGGGCACCGGGATCGCCGGGCAGAACCCCGACGTGAACCGGGACGTCGAGCGGCGCGAGCTGAAACGGCAGTGCATCGCGCTGATCACGGGCCAGCAGTTCGACGACTTCGATGCCATGCGCCGCGGGGTGCCGCCGTACGGCTATCCAGAGGCGAGCCTGAGCGAGGCCACCGCCGAGGCGGGCTACATCCAGTTCTTCGAGCAGGCGTTCGAGTGGGCGAACATCAGCTACCGGTTCTATCCCTACTTCTGGGGGCGCAAGTCGGAGTGGCCGGACCTGCTGCGCCAGGACGACACGGACCCGCTGTTCGCGCAGTTCCTGCAGGCCGGGGCCGCGCGCGTGCAGCTGCCTGTCCAGCCCGGCTACGAGCGGGCCGTGATGTACCTGCTGCAGACCGCCAACAAACCCTGGGAGGACGACGACTCCGCGTTTCAGATCCAGGGCGACCTCTACCAGTCGATCGTCGACGAGATCATCGACGAGCAGCGGGGCGCCTTCACGAAGGGGCAGGGCACCGTCGCCGTTCAGCAGGGCTCGATCGAGGTCACGGGCACGGAGACGGCCTTCGACCCCAAGCTGCACGACGATCGCGACCTGATGATCGAAAACCGCGTCTACCGGGTCGCGCACGTCACCTCGCCCACGCAGCTGACGCTGGACCAGCCGTACCGCGATCCGTCGGCGACGGGCGCCGCGTACTCGTTCGGCGGGCGTCTGGTGGGCGATCCCTGGGAGGTGCGGCTGCCCACCAGCCTGGTGTACCTGCAGGACGGCAACGCGCTCCCCGACCTGACCAACGAATAGCGCGATGGGCGCGGTCGAGGAGTTCGTTCGGTCCCGCCAGAACATCTGGGTGTTCATGCAGGCGGTCTTCAACGACGCCAAGGTGCTGGACGCGCGCGACTGGACGATTCACGCCGGCATCGGCAAGTACCTGAATCAGCCGCGACCGCCCTTCGGGATCGCCGACACGGCGCGGGCGACCGCGCTGGGGGTGGTGGCCCGGTATGCGCTGGGGATCCTGCGGCCGCCGGCGGCGCGCGCCGACACCGACGGGTCGGTCACCGGGTTTCGGTTCCCGACGGGCCCCGACGACACCAGCCTTCCCGTCGACCTGATTCCGGCGTTCCTGGTGGGGCGGCGCGCCGATCTGGTCTGGGACGACGCCGCCGAGCTGCTGGCGTGCGAGTTCCCGTACACCGCGGTGGACACGGCGCTGGGGCGGAGCACGCGGGCGAAGGTGTACGGGAGCGATCTGGGCAGCGTCAAACCGCCCGCCGATTCCGCGGACACCGGCTTCTTCGACACCGGCGACCAGTTCGTGGCCACGGCCGCCGTCCGCGCCACGTACGACGCGTCCGCCTCGGGCCAGCCGTACTACGCCAAGTGGCGCGCGCAGAGCCCGTCGGCGGCCAAGGACCGGGTGTTCGACTTCGACCACCTGAGCGACGCCTACCTGCGTCTGAACTTCCAGGCTTACGACCTGCAGAAGGGCGGGCTGCACCTCTACCTGTCCGTCGGTCCGATCACCGCGCTCTGCAAGCTGTCGTTCGATGCGCAGGGACGGCTGGGTTACGAGGTGATCTTCAGCCACCACCTGCCCTCAGTCGGGGACCTGTTCCAGCTGGTGAACGCGTACATCCGCGATCAGCGCGCGCAGAACCAGAAGGTGCTGGGCAACGCCCAGTTCGTCTATGCCCTGGAGGGCGCGGACGCGTCGCCCAAGTTCGCCAGCGGCGAAGTGCAGGTGCCCGCGTCGGGCGGCTACGGCCTGCACGTGCTGGAGCACGTGGTCGACCCGCAGCGGGTCGTGCAGGCCGCCGCCAGCTTGCCGGTGACGATGCTGGACCAGGAGCACAGCGCGTTCCGTCAGATCGACTGGTTGAAAGAGATGGTGCGCCTGCGCTTCTCGGACCCGTGGGTCTGGTTCTGGAAGAACGCAGGCGTGCAGATGTTCTACGGCCTGGACCGCGAGCGCCTGTTCCTGGCCGACCTGCGCGACGCGACGAAGAAGGCGGTGGGCCCGCTGAAGGGCACGCTGGAGACGTTCCTGCAGCGGGCGCAGGCGGAACCGAACCTGTACCTGGTCCGGCGCGGCTCGAAGTACGGGACTGAGAGGCGCGTCATCGGCAGCGACGACGCCTTCGTCTACTTCTACAACAACAAGGCGCGGCTGGTGACGCGGCTGCCGATGTTCGCGTTCTGGGCGGACGTGAACGCGTCCCAGGTGATCAGCGAGGTGTACGAGAACACGCGCGGCATGCTCCCCTTCATCAAGGCGGTCACGTGGGGCGGCGCCGCGGTGATGGGCTGGGGGATCATCGGGACCGAGGAGCTGGTCAACGGCGCGCGCCAGTACCTCGGCAACTACGTCCGCAACAAGCTGGCGAGCGCGGCGCTGGAGGAGCTGCTCGCAAAGACCTTCAAGGCGCTGCGGGAGCGCCTGAGCGCGAACCTGATCTTCCCGATCCTCGAGCTCTTCGGGATCAAGACCCTGATGAGCGCCGTCGGGGGGACGAAGATCTACGCGTTCATCAAGGGCGTGGTCGAAGGGTTCACCGAGCAGGCCTTCCACACGATGATGAGCCGCTGGGTCTCCTTCTTCCAGCTCGAGCCTGCTTCGTACCGGGCCATCAAGATGATGTGGAAGCTGGAGGCCATCATCCGCTGGGTCGACGAGAAGATGTCCGCGCTCAAGGACTTCGTGACCGAGGAGGTGGCGGCGGTCCTGGCAAATCGGTTCGCGGCGGTCGTCGTCGAGGTCGGGACCGGCTTCATCGGGCTGCTGCACGCGATGTACTACCTGGACTACGACCGCGCGCGCCCGCTGCTGGAGCTGTACGCCGAGCTGACCGGTGAGCCGGTGCCGTCCCAGGCCGACTGGGACCAGCTGCGGCACCAGCAGTTCCTGCAGACGTTCACCTACTGGGAGCAGGCGGTGAAGGAAGAGGGGCAAGAGATCGCCGAGCTGTACGCGACCACCCAGAAGTACGTCGAGCGCGCGCGCTGGGTGGCGAAGGGGGTCGAGTTCACGGTCATCGCGCAGGTGGCCAGCGCCGGCGGGCTACCGCGCATGGCGTTGATGCTGCTGAAGTCGGCCGCCAAGACGACCGTCAAGTTCGTGCGGACGAGGCCCGGCCAGGTGGCGGTCGCGGGGTTCACGGGGGCGATGCTGATGAGCGACAGCTTCCGCGACGAGGTGCTGTCGTTCCTGGGCGTGTTCCGCGACGCGGCCGAGTTCATCGCCGCGCCCGCGAAGGCTTCGCTCAGCTACGCGCTGTCCAGCGAGGACCGCCTGGAGAGGTTCGGGCAGCTGATGGGCCTGATCGGCGCCAGCCTGCTGGTGAGCGGCGTCGTCATCAAGCGCGAGGACGCCTGGCGGGAGCGCTGGGCCAAGGCCAAGGAGTCGAAGGCCGGCAAGGCCAAGCTGGTGGGGACCTACGTGAAGAAGCAGCTGCTGGCGCAGCTCAACGTCAATCCCATGCTGCCGGCGCTGAAGCTGGCGCTGTTCCACTACGTCGATCTGATCGAGCAGGTCGTCACGACCAGCCGCCAGTCGTTCGCCGACCTGGAAGACAAGATCGAGAACATCCTGCTGGGGGATCCGCGCTACCGCGACATCATCGAGGTCGACGAGGGGCTGACGCTGCCGAAGGTCGTCGAGATCCTCAAAGTGGTGGACGAGATCCTGATGGGCTGGCTCGACCACCTGGCCACCATCCCCGGGCTGGGCGCGCGCATCGGGGCGATCGCCGCGAAGCTGAAGTCGTTCGCGCCCAGCCAGATGCCCACGTTCGAGGACATCCGCGACGGGAAGATGGATCAAGAGGAGTTCCTGCGGGAGGCCTTCCTGTTCGTCGTGCTGTCGCACCTGCAGGGGGCGTTGAGCTGGCTGACGCAGGCGCTGGACGCGATGCTGAGACCGGTCAACCCGAAGGATCAGCACGCCGTGTCGGTCGCCATGATCCTGGAGACGCTGGGCTTCAACCTGCAGGAGGCGGACGCCCTGGAGATCCTGGACAGGAACTTCGACAAGATCTTTCAGGACGCGCCGGCCTGACGCGCGCGCCGAGGTCGCGGCCGCCAGGCGGTTCGTGTTACGGTCGAGTGAGCAGAGTTCTGCCGACGGAGATGCCTCCATGACTCAGGGTTCGATGATGACGATCGCGGCCATCGTGCTGGCGGCTCAGACCGCCGCGAACGCAGCGCCGGCGGGCCCGGCTGCAGCCGGCGAAAAGCCCGAGTTTCAGCTGCAGGACACGCACACGGCCAAGGACGCGCATGGCGCCGGGGCGTCGAAGATCGTGCCCACCAAGACCGAGGCGGCGATGAAGCTGTTCGTCGTCGACAAGGACAAGGGGCCGGTCAAAGGCATCGTCATCTTTCTGACCGGACCGGACAAGAAGAAGTACTACACCGAGCCGACGGACAGCGCGGGATACGCGGAGGTGCTGGTGCCGGTGGGGCAGCGATACGACGTGACGTACTTGAGTCTCGGGCGGCGCGAGATCGCGGCGACGGTTCCCGTGGCCGACGAGCCGAACCAGTCCGTCAAGTTGACCCTGCGCTACAAGCGCGAGACGGAGCAGCGCCCCTTCATCCTGGCGGGCGTCAACTTCGACACCGGCAAGGCGACGATCCGCCCCGAGTCGTTCGCGCAGCTGGACACGGTGGTCGACTTCATGGTCCACAAGAAGAGCGCGCGCGTCGAGATCTCGGGCCACACCGACAACGTGGGGAACGCCGCCGCCAACAAGACGCTGTCCGAAAAGCGCGCCCAAGCCTGCCGCAACTACATCGTCTCGAAGGGGATCGACAAGAAGCGCCTGGACGCCGTCGGCTTCGGCGACGAGCACCCGATCGCCTCCAACGACACCGAGGACGGCCGCCAGAAGAACCGGCGCATCGAGGCAAAGGAGCTCTAGTCCCTCGGCCCGCGCGTGAGGATCAGACTTGCGTCGTGGATCGCGGAATGATCTATAGCGGTGTGTGAAGCAGCCGAAAAAGCAGTCGGGTGAGCGATTCCCGGGGCTGAGTCTGAAGGAGGACGAACGACAGGCGTTGGCGGCGATGAGGGCTGGCCGAAAGCGCCTGTCGATCCGACGGTGGCGGCGGATCCGGATCCTCGAGCTCCCGGCGACGGAGAATGAGCCCGTGGTGGCCCTCGATGAACGCCCGTCCAGCTGCACGCGACCGAGCGCAACGGTCGACCGATGGTCCCCGGTCGCGTCGCCCAGCGCGACTACGAATACGTTCGGCGCGACACCGCCAACATCTTCCGCATCGTCGCGCCCAACACCGGCCGCCATCTCACCCACGCGACAGCGAATCGAAAGGCCCGTCGTTTCGGCGCCGCCATGAAGCGGATCAGCGACGCATACCCGGACGCGAAGCGGATCCACGTCATCCTCGACAATCTCAACACCCATCGGCTCAAGTCCCTCACCGAGTCCTATGGCGACACCGAGGGGCGTCGGCTCTGGCGTCGCTTCGTCGTCCATCACACGCCGAAGCACGGCAGCTGGCTCAATCCCGCCGAGATCGAGGTCAGTCTGTGGTCACGCGAGTGCATGGGCCGCGATCGCATCGCGACGCTCTGCGAGCTCAAGTACCGCACGCGCCTCTGGAACAGAACTGCCGACCGTGCCCGCAGGAAGATCAACTGGCGATTTACGACCGCGGACGCCCGCCGAGTCTTCGGATATCGCCCAGGTGCGACGCCTGGGCCGAAGGATTAGTTCGGTCAGATCGCCTGGCAGGAGACGGTCGCAAAGCCGTTCGTCTCGCTGCACCGGCACTCGGTCTGACAGTGGAACCCACCGCGTGAAAGGTCGCAGAAGCAGGCACAGGTTGGATCCTGCGCGCACGCGGGTGCCACTCCGGCTTCAAAGGCTCTGCATGACGCCCTCGCCTCGCCGGTCGTGCGCGGATGCGGGAGAGCGACATAGCAATAGGTTTGCCCGACGATGCAGACGTCCGGCGAGCCGGCGTCGGGGGCGGCGCCCACGCTCCCGTCCGCCGTGACAACGAATCCGCCGGCGCACGAGTAGGGCGTCCCCTGCGCCGCGCCACCATCAGCGCCAGAAGAGCCGGAGAACCCTCCAACACCTGCGCCCCCGCTGCCGCCGCCCCCTGACGCACCGCCGGTTCCGCCCGGTCCACTCGCCGGCGAGCTTCCGCACCCGATGGTGAGGAGAAGCGCCGCCAGATGGAGGACGCGTCCAGGGGCAACACGTTCGAAAGCTCGGCGACCCGGCATGGGATTGCTCATTTCCGATGGTGAAGCAATAACCGGACCCGACACAACCCGCGAAACTTAGGGCCCGGCGCTGAGATCAACCGGACAAGCGCCGGCAAACAGCGACAGAGCTGTCGCGGATCCGGGATGAAGCCTTTTGGCATGGGACAACATGGACGTCCAGGCTCGCGTCGAGCTTTCACCCTCGACGCCCGTGCGTCTTCCGATCTCGGCCGGGCACCACGCCTGGGTCGAAGGACGAGTTCGCGGCTCAGAGGGATAGACAGGGTCTCCGCGGAAACGCGTGCACACGATGACGGCACGCGCCTCACGGCTGTCGAGGCACTGGCTGACTGACCAGCGCAGCCCACGTCGCCTCGTCCACGACCTTCTGTTTGAACACCGAGTGGCACCCGGTGCATGCCGCGACCGTCGCGTCGAGGGCGCCGAGGACAGCCTGCATGTCATGCGAGCGGGCCGCCGCCGAGATCTCGTCCGCCGCGTGGTGAAACCGGAGCGCCTGGTCGGTAAAGCCGGGTGCGCCCGCGCCCATGTGCGTGCACATCCGGCCCATCTGTTCGGAGTAGCCGATCGTCGCGGCGTTGCGCGAGATACCGTCGAAGTCCTTCGACCGGATTGCGGAGATGATTCGCTGCACGGCCGAGAGGTGATCGCGCATGTTCTGCTTCTGGTTCTGCGCCATCATCGGTAGCAAGGGCACGGGAACGCGCGTGTCCATCGATTCGAGAGCCGCCGAGGGCGACGCTGGAACGCGAAGCCGGCCCTGTGAGCGCTGTTCTCCGTACCTTCTCCGAGCATCCCCAGTGCGCCAGGCCGGAGACTCGCTTTGCTCACGCGCAAACGACGATCGAACGTAACATTCGGAGGCGCGTCCTCTCGGCGGGCGCGCTGGGTAGGAGAGCGAGAACCACGATGACGGTGAAGACGCTTGGCGCTTGGGTGGCGTTGTCCTTTTGCTTCGCCATTTCATCCTGCGGGTCGAGCCAGTCTGGTGGCTCCGACGGCGGCAGGAGCGCGAGCGGAGGACAGGCTGGGACGAATGCGGCCGGGCGCGGCGGTACCGGCGGCAGCGGAGCCGGGGGCGGGGCGGGCAACGTCGCGGGGCATGGCGGCGGCTCCGGGGGAGGCGGCGGAGGCGGCGGCCGCGTCACCGGCACGGGCGGCGGGGCAGGGGGACGCGGTGGCAATGGCGGGGGCGGCACCGCGGGCTTCGGCGGCAACGGCGGCGCCGGCGCGGCTGCAGGAAGCGGCGGTCGTTCCGGCGGTGGCGCCTCGGGAGCGGCCGGCGAGGGCGGCGTGGCCGGCATGGCTTGCGACCTCGACGGCGGTCAGTGTCCGACCGGTTACCGCTGCGGCTGCGGCGGCCCGGGCGGCCGGCCGAACTGCACCTGCCACAAAGAGTGCAACAGCGACAGCGAATGCGCCGGCCCGGGCGAGATGTGCGGCTGCTCGCCCTCGCAACCCGCGCCTCGGATCTGCGTCAACGCGTGCTTCTGTTTCTGCGGCTGACGGGCCGCCCACCGCACGTCGGTCTTGTTTTCCCGCAGGAGTGATTATCTGTTCAGTATGCGGTCAAAAGACGAGTCCCACGGACAGGGCGAGACGGTGAATCCCAAGCAGGCCGAGGGGCGCGACGCGCTGCCCGGCGGTGCGTCGAACCTCGAGAAGGATCCCGACGACTGGGTCACGGGCGACGAGCCCATGACCGGCGCGCAGGGGTCTTACCTGAAGACGCTATCCGAGGAGGCGCACGAGGCGTTCGATCCGAACCTGACCAAGGCCGACGCCTCGAAGCGGATCGACGAGCTGCAGGCCAAAACGGGCCGCGGCCGCGGCGCCTGAGACAAGGGTCCAGGCGCCGGGCTGCGCCCGCTCAGCCCTCGGCGGCTTCGACGGGCAGGGGCGACGGCAGCAGCCCGTCGCGGTTGGTGTTGCCGACCACGCCCTGCCGGCCTTGGCCTGCGGTGGCGCGGTGATCGCGCGCGATCAGGACGTAGACCGACGGGACGACGAAGAGGGTGAAGATGGTGCCGATGGCCATGCCGCCGACCAGCACGACGCCGATCGAGTTGCGGGCCGCGGCGCCCGGGCCGCTGACCAGCGTCAGCGGGAAGTGGCCCGCGACGGTCGCGATGGTCGTCATCAGGATGGGGCGCAGGCGGGTCTCGGCGGCGGCCTGGACGGCGGCGACCTTCGACAGCCCGCTCTCTTGCTGGTGATTGGCGAACTCGACGACCAGGATGCCGTTCTTGGCGATGAGGCCCACCAGCGTGACCAGACCGACCTGCGAGTAGATGTTCAGCGTCGTGGTCCACCCCTCCGTCAGGGCGAACCTCATTCCCGGCGGCCCAGAGAACTTCAGGAAGGTGAAGATCATCGCGCCGAACATCGCCAGCGGCACGGAGCCCGCCAGCACGACGATCGGGTCCCGGAACGAGTTGAACTGCGCGGCCAGCACCAGGAAGATCAGCACGATCGCCAGGCCCATCGCCGGCAGGAACTTGCCCGCCTCTTGCCGCAGCTGGCGCGACTCCCCCGTGTAGTCGATGCGGGAGCCCGGCGGCAGGACCTTGTCGGCGGCGTTCTCCAGCACGGCCAGCCCCTGTTCCAGGCCGCGCGGCGCGACGCCGGAGATCTTGACGGCGTTCAGCTGCTGAAAACGGTTGAGAGACCGCGGCTCCACGTCCGTGCGGAACGTGGCGATGGATGACAGCGGAATCAGCGTGCCGCCGGGGCCCGTCACGTGGATCTCGCCGAGGTCGGCGGGCGTCAGCCTGCCGGCGCGCTCGACCTGGGCGATGACCTTGTAGCTTCGCCCGTCCATGTTGAAGCGGTTGACGTAGTTGCCGCCCAGCATCGTCGCCAGGTCGGCGCCCACCTGCTGCATGCTGAGCCCCATCGACGCGATCTTCTCGCGGTCGAGGACGATGTCCGCCTTGGCCTGATCGATCTTGACGTCCGTGATGGGCGGGAACGCGAACTGGCCGCTCTTGATGGCCTCGGCGACCAGCTGGTCGGCGGCGCGAACCAGCTCTTCGTGGCTGCCCGTCGAAGCGATGACGAACTCGACGGGGAAGATGCCGGGGCTGGGCAGCGCGGGCGGCAGGAACACGGGCGCCTGCACGCCGGTCAGCATCATCTGCTTGCCGAACAGCTCCTGTTGAATCTGGAAGATGCTGCGCGTCCGCTCTTCCCAGGGCTTCACGATCATGCCGCCGAACCCGCCCGTCGGGAACGTGAGCTGGAAGCTGTGACTGAACTCGGGGACCGACTGGAAGTTGCGGAAGACCTTCTCCGTGAAGGGGGTGATCTGTTCCAGCGTCGCGTTCGCGGGAACGTCAACCTTGCCGAAAACGACCCCCTGGTCCTCGGTCGGGGCCAGCTCCTTGGCGGAGAACATGTACATGGGGACGACCAGCAGCGACAGGACGGCCCACACGATGTAGACGGCGGGACGGTTGGCCAGCGTGGCGGCCAGCATGCGCGAGTAGCGCGCCTTGATCCGCTGGAACACGCGGTCGACCAGCGCGGCGAAACCGCCGTCGTGCTGATGACTCCCCAGCAGCTTCGAGGACATCATGGGCGACAGCGTCAGCGCCACCACGCCCGAGATGAGGACGGCGCCCGCCAGCGTGAAGACGAACTCGCGGAACAGCGCGCCGGTGAGGCCGCCCTGAAAGCCGATCGGCGCGTACACGGCCGCCAGCGTGATCGTCATGGCGATGATGGGGCCGACCAGCTCGCGCGCGCCGAGCATGGACGCCTCGAACGCCGAGCGCCCCTCACGCAGGTGGCGATCGACGTTCTCGACGACCACGATCGCGTCGTCCACGACCAGGCCAACCGACAGCACGATCGCCAGCAGTGTCAGCAGGTTCAGCGTGAACCCGAACAGCTGCATCAAGAAGATGGCGCCGATCAGGGACACCGGAATGGCGACCACCGGCACGACCACCGTTCGCAGCGAGCCGAGGAACAGGAAGATCACCACGATGACGATCGCGATGGTCTCGATCAGCGTGCCGCGCACCTCGTGGATCGCGCTGTCGATGTACTTGGTGGCGTCGAAGGCGATCATGGCGCTGAGCCCGGTCGGAAGCTCGCTCTGGACCTTGGCCAGCTCCTCGCGCACGCGCTTGATGACGTCCAGCGCGTTGGCGTTCGGCAGCACCCAGATGCCCATGAAGACGGCGCTCTTGCCGGACATGCGCACGTCCATGTCGTAGTTGTCGGCGCCCAGCACGACGTCCGCGACGTCGCCCAGGCGCACCAGCGTGCCGCCCTGCTGGCGGATGACCAGACGGCGGAAATCCTCGACCGACTCGATGCCCGTCGTCGCCGACAGATTGAGCTGGATGAAGGTGCCCTTGGTCTGGCCCACGGCCGACAGGTAGTTGTTGGCGGCCAGCGCCTGTCGCACCTGCATCGGGCTGACGTTCAACGCCGCCATGCGGTCGGGCTTCAGCCAGGCGCGCAGCGCGAAGGTTCGCCCGCCGAGGATGTCGGCCTTCTGCACGCCCGCGACGGCCGACAACCGCGGCTGCACGACGCGGATCAGGTAATCCGTGACCTGGTTGTCCTGCAGGATCTTCGAGTCGAAGCTGAGATACATCGAGGCGAACGCGGCGTCCGACGGCTCGAGGCTGATGGCCGGCACCTCCGCCTCGGGGGGCAGATCGCCGCGCACCTGGTTCACACGCGCGCTGATGTCGGCCAGCGCGCGCGCCGTGTCGACGTTCAGCTGCAGGTGGACGTTGATCGTCGAGAGCCCCTGGTCGCTCTCCGATTCGATGTAGTCGATGCCGTCACCGGCGGCGACCGACCGCTCGATGGGCGTGGTGATGAACCCCCGCACCAGGTCGGCGCTGGCGCCGATGTAGGGCGTGCGGACGACGATCGTCGCGCTTTCCAGCCGCGGGTACTGGCGAACGTTGAGCGTGCGGATGGCCTGCACGCCGGCGATCACGATGATCAAGTTGACGACCAGAGAGAGGACCGGCCGCCGAACGAAGATGTCGGTGATGCGCATGGCTCAGCGGTTCTCTGGACCGGGCGTTTGCGAGGGTGAGAGCTGGACCTCGTTGTTCACGATGACCGGCGCCCCATTGCGCAGCTTGAAAGCTCCGAGGGTCACGATCTCTTGCCCGGCGGTCACCCCTTCGTCGATGGCGACGAAGTCGCCGCGGCTGACGCCGACCCGAACGAACTGCTGGCGCGCAACCTTGCCCGGCCGCCCGCCTTTTGAATCTTCGACCACGTAGACAGAAGCGCCGTACGGCGCGCGCATGATCGAGGTCGCCGGCACGAAGACGACGTTGGCGAGCTCGGGCAGGATGACCGAGACGTTGACGAACATGCCGGGACGCAGCACCTCGCTCACCTTGTCGGTGCCCGCCTTGTCGTTTGCCGCGGCGTCGTCGACGGAGGCGCGCAGCTTGACGGCGCGCGTGACCGGATCGACGTTCGGGTCGATGGCCGCGACCTTGCCGCTCAGCGTGCGGGGCGGTTGAGACCCCGGCACCGAGATGCGCACGCTGGTGCCGACCGGCACGCGGGCCAGCTGCTGCTGCGGAATCGTGAAGTCGATGTACACCGCGTCCTGCGACTCGAGGACGGTGATGGGCGTTCCCGGGTTCAGGTACTGTCCCAGGTTGACCGAGCGGATGCCCAGCTTGCCGCCGAACGGCGCGCGAATGGTCTTCTTCTCGATCTGCGCGGCCAGGGCCTGCGCGTCGGCGGTGATGGTCTTGAGCTGCGCCTCGTCGGCGTCGAGCTGCGCCTTGGTCGACGCGCCGCTCGCCTCCAGGCGGCGCGTGCGGGTCGCCGACGACGTGGCCAGCTCTCGCCGCGCCTGCAGCGACGACAGCTGCGCCCGTTCGACGCGCGCGTCCAGTTCGACCAGGACCTGGCCCGGGCGCACCTTCGCGCCCGACTCGAAGCGGATGGCGCGCACGACGCCGGGGACCTCGTTGCTGATCGTGACGCCGCGGCCGGCTTCGACGCTCCCCACCGACTCCAGCAGGGACTCCCATTTGGCGCCCTGAGCCACGGCAGTTCCGACGGCTTGCGGGGGAGGGCCGGCCGCCTGGGCGGCCTTGCCGAAGCGAATGAGAGAGGAGATCTGTGCAACCTTCGTACCGGCCAGCGCTCCCACGACCAGGACCGAGATTCCGACCGCGACGGCAATCCGCATGGGGTTCGAGATGCTTCGCGGGGCCTTTTGGTCTCGCCAAGACGCCATTTGATTCTTGTCTTCGCCCGATTTCACGGCTGCGTGACTTAGCACGACCGTGGGGGGCGTGCCTGCCCATTCGCGGGCCCCTGCGAACGCGTGGTGCAACCGGAGTAGGGGACGGCATGGCTCGCCGCGCTGCACCCGGTCACGCGCGGCATGTTCTTCGGTCGTTGACACGCGCGAAACATCGCCTGCGAGAGTGGAGCGACACCGTCCCCCACCCGCCGAAACATCCGTGCAGCAGGTGTAAGAGTGAACATGCGCCGGCGCCTCTATAGGTCGTCCAACCCTGGAGGTGACCACCATGCGCAGCTTCGAACGGAATGGATGGAGGATGTTGATCGCGGTTGGCTCGATGCTGGGCGCCGCGGCGGGATGCGGAACCGACGACGGCGGTGCTCCGACCGTGAGCAGCCGGGCCCTCACCGGCGGCTTCGGCGACTACGACGTGACGAGCACGCTGAACGATCCCGCGTCGCCGCGCGGCTGGACCATCGAATGGAAAATCCCACAGATTCTGAACCCGGACCACGGCGTCCTGGTGATCGGGCAGTGGTACAACAATCTCGAGACCGGGCTCTGGTTCGAGAACAACAACTGGCAGGTCTATTACTTCGGCGACGACAACGGGCTGACCGGCAACGAGCCGAGCTGCGACAACACCTGGCCGTCGGGCGGTCATTGCCACGGGGTCTTCGAGAACCTGGCGCCCGGGCGGCAGGTGACGTTCAAGTTCGAGTTCTGCACGCCGGCCCACGTGCCCGACGTGAACGGGACGCAAAATTGCGCGTACGTCGACCTGGAAGACGGCCACGGATTTCGGTTCCTGGCGGAAGACACCAACGTTCGACCGGAGGGTCCCGAGATGTACGCGCACGACGTCGAGGACTACCGTGAGATCGGCGGCGTGATGCCCCAGATCTCGTGCACGGCGCCCACCCGGATGGTTCGCCAGCAGGTGAAGACCAGCGCGGGAAGCTGGGTCACCTTGTCGGGTGCCAGCACCTGGACGCTGCGGACGGTCGCAGGGGAACCCTACAAGTTTCAGAACGTGCACCTCGACACCTCACCCGCAACCTGGGAGTCCTGCTCGCAGCTGACGGCCAGCATGCAGGTGACCAACCAGTGGGAGGGCGGCTACTGCGCGAACCTGACCGTCGCGAACAACGGCCCGACCGCGGTCTCGAGCTGGAGCGCGGTCGTCGACCTGGACAACTCCACGATGAACAACAACTGGAGCGCTCAGTTCACGCAGACGGACGTCTCGCGATACAGCGTCACGCCACAGTTCTGGAACCAATCGATCGCGGCGGGCGGCTCTCAGACCGTCGGCTTTTGCGGGAACAAGACCCAGTCGTCGGGATGGACGCCGTTCGTCGTCGACGAGTACGGCGGCTGAGGACCGATGGAGGCAAGCAGGCGCGCCGCCCGGCGCCTGCTCCGCCGGCCTACCGGAGGTACTTGGCCAGGCCGATGTTCTGCGTCTTCATTGCGTTGGCGATCAACGACGCGAGCTTGTCCGCACCCGCCAGGTTCGTGTGGGTCACGTCCGTGCCGAGGGCGTGGTACTTCAACGCCGCGCTGGAGGAGCCGAGCGAGTCGTACCAGGCCGTCGAGAGCGCGGTCAGATCGATGTACGCGCATCCCTTCGCCGCCGCCGCCGCCTTGGCCGCCGCAGCGTGCAGGCTGGACTGATCGCTGATCATCGATCCACTGAACTGGGCCCGCGCCGGCGGCGAGATCAGGACCGGGGTGACGTTGGCCGCCTGCGCGTCGGCGACGTACTTCTCGAGGTTCGCCTGAACCTGGGCGTCGGTCGCGGTCTTGTCGTTGTGGCCGAACTGCACCAGCACCCAGTCTCCGGCTTTCCACTTGGCCTTGATCTGACCCCAGAAGCTTCCGTAGAACGACGACGAGCTGGCGCCGCTGTTCGCGTAGTTCGCGATGCCGACGGGCGGCTGGAAGTACTGGGGCAGCATCTGGCCCCAACCCCCATAGGCGTTCCCGGTCTGGTCGCAGACGGTGGAGTCGCCGGCGATGTACACCATGACCGGCTTGGTGGCCGTCGTGGCCAGCGCGTAGCCGATCCCGGTGATCTTCAACCCCGCCGGTCCTGAGAAGAACATGTCTAGCCCCGGGTAGCCGACCGGACCGCCCGCGTGATTGGGCTGTCCCTCCATCCCGCGCACGTCGACGACGAAGCCGTACGTCGAGGAAGCGGCTCCGGCCGCCAGCAAGCCGCGGCTCGACTCGGCGCTGACGAAGACGGGCGCCGTCGTGCCCAGCTGCACGGTGACCACGTAGTCGCCGGCTTCCGCGGTGGCGTCGGCGGGCGGCGGCGGCGTCTCCGAGTTGTCGTAGGTGTTGCCGCCGAACAGGCACTGGATGCACGTGGGGCCCGCCCCCCCGCCAGGGCAGAAGCCGCCGGACATGGGGACCGTCGTGCACTTCGCGGCCACGTCCGCCGTGGGGGCCGGATAGCCGGCAGGGATCCCCGGGGCCGGCGAGCCGCCGATGCCGCCCGTGGCGGTGGCACCGCCGGTGGCCGTCGTGCCGCCGGTCGCGACCGTCCCGCCCCCGCTGCCGCCGCTGCCCGTCCCTGTCTGTCCGCCCGAGCCGATCGTTCCGCCGGAACCGGCGGCCTGGCAGCCCGTCTCGCAGCGCGCCCAGATGTCCGAAGGGACGATCAGGTCCGTCGCGCAGCAGGCCCACGCGCAGACGGTGCTGTCGCACTGGCCGTCGACCGGGATTGGCACGTTCTCATCCGACGAGCAGGTCCACTGCGACGGCGTCAGCGCAGCCTCGCATTGCGCCATCGCCGTGTATCGACTGGCACACGACACGCTGCCCGGCGTGCGGTTCGCCGCGGCGACGCAGTCGGCCTGGCAGGTCGTCGACGCGCAGGACGACTGAGCCTGCGCCGCGCACATCGCCATACATGCTTGCGCCAGCGTGAGATCGGCGGAGCCGCCCGTCGACGAGCCGCCTGACCCGGGGCCGCCGACGCCACCACGCCCCGAACCGCCCGTGCCGGACCCGGTCACCCCCCCGGTCGCGCCGGTCTGGGCGCCGGTGCCCGACCCGCCGCACCCCCCGACGGCCGAGAGCAGGACGAAGGTCACGCACAGGCGCGATGCGCCTCGCAGAAGGGGCCCCGAAACGCCATGAAAGTCCATTCCATGACTCAAGGGGAGGGGGGCCCGAAATTGGTCACCGCATGCGGTTCACTGGCAGTAGAAGCCCAGGACCAGGCTGGCGCCAAAGTCGGGCACGCACGACTTTCCTGTCGGGCAGGTCGTCGTGGGCCTCATCGGATCGCAGACCACGCTGGCCTGCGGTCCGTTCGGGTTGGTGTCGAACGTGGCGCACCCCGACCCCACGACGCCAGGCTGCGCCTGCGCCAAGCAGTGCTGGCCCCCGACTGCCGCGCAGCATTCGCTGTTCGCGGGGCAATCGCTGGGGCCGTCGCACGTGATGCTGCCGGTCCCGCTCGCGGTGCCGTCGCCGCAGACCGCGAACGGCGGGGCCCGACCGCCCACGTCGGTGCACCCCTGCGACGCGGGGCAGGCGACGCTGGGCCCGTTCGAGTCACTGCAGCTGACCTGGCCGGCCACCTCGATCGTTCCAAGGCAGTAGCCGCCGGGCGCCGAGCAGCCGCCGGGGACGCAGTCAGAGGCGCTGTTGCAGCCCGTGCCCAGCGCCGGAAGCACGCACGAGCCTCCCCAGCAGGTCCCCCGCACCTGTCCCGGCAGGAAGCAGATCTCCAGGCCGTTGGGTGTGTTGGCCGAGCAGACGCACTGGCCACCGGAGCAGCCCATGAACTTGTCGGCGCACGTGGTCGAGCCGCACGCGCCGCAGTTGCGAGGATCTGACTGGAGATCGACGCACGCGCCGTTGCACGACGTCAGCCCCGCCTTGCACACGCACTTGCCCGCCGAGCATGTCAGCCCCGTACCGCACGGCATGTTGCAGCCGCCGCAGTTGCTGTTGTCGCTCTGGAAGTCATGCGCCACGCAGGCGCTGCCGCTGCAGCAGCCGTTCGTGCACGAGGCCGCCGTGCACGAGCACGCGCCGGCGCTGCAGGTCTGGCCGCTGCCGCAGGTCTTGCACGCCGCCCCGGCGGTGCCGCAGGTCTCGGGAGCGGAGGGGTGGCACACGCCGCTGCCGTCGCAGCACCCGTTCGGGCAGGAGGTCGCGTTGCAGACGCAGGCGCCACCGCTGCACGTCTGCCCCGTGCCGCACGGGGCGCAAGCCTTGCCTCCGCTGCCGCACGTCGTGGGGCCCTGCCCGCTGCCCGTCACGCAGGTATTCCCGCTGCAGCAGCCGGTCGGGCAGGAGGTCGCGTCGCAGACGCACGCACCCGAGGCGTTGCAGGTTTGACCAGTCGCGCACGCCTTGCAGGCCGCGCCGCCGGTGCCGCAGGTGAGGTTGCCGGAGGTGTGGCAGGTGCCGCTGCCGTCGCAGCAGCCGTTCGGGCAGGAGATCGCGTTGCAGACGCAGGCGCCACCGCTGCAGATCTGGCCCGTGCCGCAGGCGGCGCAGGTCTTCCCTGCCGAACCGCAGGCGGAGACGGTCTGCGACGTTCCGCTCACGCAGGTGCCGCCGCTGCAGCAGCCGGTCGGGCAAGACGTCGCGTCGCAGACGCAGGCGCCCGAGGCGTTGCACTCCTGGCCGCTGCCGCAGGTCTTGCACGCGGCGCCGCCGACGCCGCAGCTCGTGTTGCCGGACGCGTGGCAAGCGCCGCTGCTGTCGCAGCAGCCGTTCGGGCACGAGGCGGCGTCGCAGACGCAGCTCCCCTGGGCGCCGCACTCCTGATTGGCGCCGCAGGCGGCGCAAGCGGCGCCGTTGGCGCCGCAATGAGCGGTCGTCGAGGTCACGCACTGGCCGCTGGAGCAGCAGCCGGCGCAGCTCGCTCCGCCGCAGCTGCACGCGCCAGCCGTGCAGGTCTGCCCCGCCGAGCACGTGCCGCAGCTGTTCCCGTTGGAGCCGCAGGCCGAGCCGCTCTGCTGGGCGGTTGCGACGCACTTGGTGCCCTGGCAGCAGCCGCCCGGGCACGACGTGGCGTTGCAGACGCACGCTCCGGCCGTGCCGCAGGTCAGACCCGCGCCGCAGCTGGCGCAGGCGGCGCCGGCTGCCCCGCACTGCGCCCCGGTCTGCGAGGCGTAGGCGATGCAAGCGCCGGTGCTGCTGCAGCAGCCGCTGGGACACGAGGTCGCGTCGCAGACGCAGGTCCCCTTGGTGGTGTCGCAGCGCTGGCCCGCGCCGCAAGCGACGCAGGCTGCGCCCCCCGCGCCGCAAGCGGCGGTCGTGGCAGCGATGCAGTGGCCGGACGAGCAGCAGCCGGTCGTGCACGTCGTCGAGCTGCAGGAGCACTGTCCGGCCGTGCATTGCTCGCCCGGGCTGCACGTCGCGCAGGCCTGACCGCCCTTGCCGCAGGCGGAGGCGCTGGTGCTCGTCACGCAGACGCCGTTGCTGTCGCAGCAGCCGCCGGGGCAGGTCGTCGGAGAACAGGCGGCAGGCGGCGCGTCCGCTCGCGGGCCGTCCATGCCGGCGTCGTTGGGGCCACCCGGCGCAGACGGGC
>CAZPUH010000731.1:0-16346 GCA_964589215.1 uncultured Myxococcales bacterium
GGTGCTGGCCGGTCCGCCGGCGCCGCCCGTGGCAGTCGTGCCCCCCGTCGCTGTACCGGTGATCCCCCCGGCGCCGCCTCCGGTTCCCGTTCCTGCGGTGCCGCCCGACTCGATCGCGGCGTCACCCCCGCTGCCGCTGGCGGGGCCGCCCCCGGAGCCTGTCGCCGACCGCCCGCCAGTCGCCGTGCCGCCGCCGCTGCCCGACGTGGCCGTCATCGTGCCGCCCGACCCGTATCCGCACCCGATTGCCAGCGCCGAAACGAGCGCCAGTTCACTCAGTCGATGCGTGCAATGCCTCGAGCGCGCGGGGTGCATGTAGCTACCAGTAGGGCGGTCCCGCCCGCGACTGGTGCATCACTTCGGCAACTTTGTTACCTTTTTGCGGCGGCCATGCCCGCTATCGGCGTTTGAAAATCCGAATGCCCTCGACCTGCGCGTCGAGCACGTACGCCGACGACAGCAGATCGTCGAGCGGCGGGTACTGCTCGGGCGGGAACGGGTAGTCGTACCGCCCGGGCGAGGTGTCGAGGATGTAGGCGGGGCGGGCGCGCTGGAGATCGTCCATCAGCATCGGCCACGCTTCGGGGACCAGGTGGCCGCGGGTCGTCGCGCCGCTCGCCGATCGCGACCCGGTCAGAAGGTGCGTGTAGACGAAGCGTGAGGCAGGGCAGCGATCGGCGTCGACGTAGAGCGCCGGGAACCAGCCCCACACGAACACCTGGTCGTCGGGGCGCGTCCGGGCGCGGACGTAGGCGGCGGCCCGGCGATAGTCGGGCTTCAGCGTGAGCCAGGTGTCGGTCGCGCCCCGATAAGCGAAGGCGGCGATCAGGAAGCCGCAGGCCATCACGGCCACCAGCGCGGCCAGCCTGCGGCGCGCGCGGCGGGAGGCCATCGCCAGCCAGTCGACGCCGCCCGCACCGGCCAGCACCGACAGCGGCGGGACGGTCAGAAGGAAGTAGTGGCCGTACATCCGCCCGCCGATCAGCGCCGCGCCGGTCATCGCCGCCAGCCAGAGCCAGACGACCTGGGCCTCGCCTCGCCGCGGCACGCGGCGGCCGAGCAGGACGAGCGGCGACATCGCGAGCGCGAACGGGAGCAGGCACTTGAACAGCCGCGGCACGAAACCGCCGGAGGCCGACGCGGCGGGGATGTAGTGGTGGAACACGTACGTCCACGACCAGAACATCGCGTCGCCCAGGATGCCCAGCCGCCAGAACGCGGCGGCGACCAGGCCCGACACCGCCGCGGCGCCGAGACCCAGCAGGGCGACGTCGACCCCCGCGCGCCGCAGGTCTCGCTGGCGCAAGCCGCGGAGCAACCGATCGGCCGCCAGCGCGACCAGCAGGAGGCCCGCCACCTGCTTGAACAGCAAGGCGCAGGCGCCCAGCGCGCCGGCCAGCAGGGCCGCGCGCGGCCGGCCGCGCCCGCGCAGGTGGATCAGCACCGCGAGCGACGCCGGCAGCACCGCGAACAGCTCCGTGTTCGCGGCCAGCACCTTGGACTCGTACGTCGTCGAGAACACCGCGTAGAGCAGCGCGGCCAGCCAGCCGGCGCGCCGGTGCGACAGCGTCGCGGCGATCCGGCCGACGGCGAGCGCCGTACAGAACGCGGCCGCCGCGGCGGCGACGTGCACGGCCCGCATGTCGTATCGACCGAAAACCCGGAACACGGCCGTGTAGACGTAGAAGATCGCGGGGAACTTGTTCTCGACGCCGTCGCGATAGGGGAGCCCGCCGTTCAGCATCCGGCAGGCGATCGCGGCGTAGGACCCCTCGTCGATGTCCATGATCGCGTACACGAAGCTGGGCGCGCGCAGGATCACCGTCACGATCGCCAGCGCCAGCAGCGGCGCCACGCGCGACGGCGCGCGCCGCGCGTCGACGTCGATCCGCCCTTCGTCCGCGTCCGCCACCGGGAGGACGGTAATGGCGCGATCGGCTCGCGTCCACCGGTGCGCGCGCGCGCCGGGTCACCGGGACCGCGGATCGTCGAACGGCGTACGAATCGCCCCCGCTGCGCCCGGATACGTAGAACGGCGCTCTACGTTCTGCGTCCTCGCGGCGCCGCGGGCGCGCGCGCGGCGGCAAACGCCGGCGGCTCGGCGCGATCCGGGCTGGCACGCCCGCTGCAATTTCGGTCGTGCGAAAGGAGACCGTTCCCAATGTCCAACACCTACCGCATGACGAAGCTCTCGATGGCTCTGACCCTGGCTGCCGCCCTCGCGGGCTGCAACGACCTGGGGCCCTCGCCCCGGAAGGTGGCGCCCGTCGCCGCCCAGACCCCTCCGCCCTCGGAGGTGCTCGCGCCTCCGCCTGTGCCGGCGACGGCCCCCACGCCGCCGGCCCCGCAGGCGACCGACGACAAGGTGAAGCAACCGCCCGTCGTCGCGGATGACGCCGACGACGGCGACGACGACGACGATCGGTCGATCGATCAGTCCGAGGCCCTCACCCGGGCGCGCAAGCGGCTGGCCGCCGGCAACGGTGAGGGGGCGTTGCGGCTGGCGAAGATCGCCGTGCTGCGCACGCCCAAGCGCTCGAGCGCCTGGAACGTGCTGGGCCGCGCCCAGCTGGTGCTGGGCAAGCGGAAGGACGCGATCGCCTCCTTCGAGAAGGCCGTCGACCTCAATCCGGAGAGCTCGTACGCGCGCAACAACCTGGGGCTCGCGCTGATCTACGAGAAGCGCTACGAGGAGGCCGCCGACTCGCTCGAACAGGCCGTCGAGCTCGAGCCCGTCGAGGCGTACATGTGGAACAACCTCGGGATGGCGTACGAGCAGCTCGATCGGCTGGACGACGCCCGCGAGGCTTACGAGAAGGCGGTGGCCATGGACAGCGAGCGCGCCACGGCCAGCTTGACCCGCCTCAAGGGGGTCACCTCCGTGATTCGCACGGCGCGCGTCGAGAGCTCCGAAACCAGCGGCCGGACCACGGACGGCGACGGCAAGGACGACTTCGCGGGCAAGACCGACGAGGTCCGAAAGGGCAAACCCTCCGCCATCCAGTGAGAACCCAGGGCAACCGCTGAACGGCCGGTGCGGCGAGACCGCGCCGGCCGTTCGGCGTTCGGTCAGCCGCCGGGCGGCAGCGTCAGGATCTCGCAGCCCTTCCGGGTGACCAGCACCGTGTGCTCGAACTGGGCGGACAGCGAGCCGTCGGCGGTGACGATGGTCCACCCGTCGTCGAGCTGGCGCACGCCCGGCCCGCCCAGGTTGATCATGGGCTCGATCGTGATGGCCATGCCCTCGCGCAGGCGAAGACCCATGCCGCGCGGCCCGACGTGGAGGATCGTCGGCGGCGCGTGCATGCGCCGCCCGATTCCATGGCCGCCGAAGTCGCGCACCACCGTGCAGCCCTCGCGGGCGGCCAGCTCCTCGATCGCGGCGCCGATGTCGCCCAGACGGACGCCGTCGCGAACCTCCGCGATCCCCGCGGCCCGACAGCGGCGAGCGGTCTCCACGACGTGCCGGGCTTCGACGCTCGGCTCGCCCACGAAGAAGGTCGCCGAGGTGTCGCCGTGAAAACCCTCCAGATCGGTCGTGACGTCGACGTTGATGATGTCGCCCGGGACCAGCCGTTCCTGCGGGCTGGGGATCCCGTGGCACACGACGGCGTTGCGGCTGGTGCACACGGCCGCCGGGAAGCCGTGGAACCCGAGCTGGCTCGGTCGTCCGCCCAGCCGCGCCGTGTCCGCCCGGACCCAGGCGTCGATGTCGCCGGTCGACACCCCCGGTGCCAGGCGAGCCCCGATCATGGCCAGCGTGCCGGCCGCTGCCCGTCCAGCCCGCCGCATCGCCGCGATCTCGGCGGCGCCCAGGATCTCGATTGCCATGGCCCGACTCTGCGGGCGCCCGCCTTTCGCGATCCAATACCT
This sequence comes from uncultured Myxococcales bacterium, assembly GCA_964589215.1. Taxonomy (GTDB): domain Bacteria; phylum Myxococcota_A; class Polyangia; order Fen-1088; family Fen-1088; genus JADGRB01. The sequence goes on from CAZPUH010000731.1 coordinate 3,874, forward strand.
TTTCGATCTGGCCGCGCGTGGGATGCGGCGATGCCTGCGTGCTAGCCTTGGCCGCCGTGAGTCTCGCGCAGCTCGAGTACTTCGTCGCCGTCGCGGAGGAGGGGAACGTCGGTCGGGCGGCCGCCCGCCTGCACCTGTCCCAGCCGCCGCTGAGCCGCCAGATGCGCTCACTCGAGGATGAGCTTGGCGTGAAGCTGTTCGAGCGGACCTCGCGCGGCGTGCGGCTGCTGCCCCCCGGCGCCACCTTGCTTCCACGCGCCCGGGCCATTCTGGCCGACGTCGCCGCGGCGGCGCGCGCCGCCCATCGGGCGGGTTCCGACCCCCCCCGACCGCGCCGCGTGAGCGAGCGAGGACCGCCGCGAGCGGGAGCGCTCGATCCTCGGCGGTGGGACACCCACATTGCGGCACACCCGCGATTCCGCTGAACCGATTTTCGAGGTCGCCGCGTCTCTTCAATGACAGTTGTCGCCCCCCAACGACAGTACATCGGAGTGAGGTGTCGAATGCCCAGAGCTGAGGGAACGACGTGCGTCACCCCCGCGCGCCGCCCGCAAGGTCCGGATCCCGCCCGCCCAGCAGGTCGCCGCGCCGCGACCTGGTGCAATGCGTCGGTATCCGGGCTGGTGGCTGCCGCCCTGGCCGCCCTCTCGGGAATGGCCTGCACCGGCCAGATCGACCAGCGGCCGCTGGGACTGCACAGCAGCTCGGGCACCGGGAGCAGCGGCGCCCCGATCGCCAATGGTCAGGGCGGCTCCTCCGTCCCCGGCGCCGGGGGCAGCAGCACGGGGGAAGGGACCGGCACGGGCGGCACCCAGCTGATCGCCTGCAACGGCGTCTCGCCGGGGCGCGCGCCGATCCGGCGGCTCACGACGTACGAGTACAACAACACGCTGCGGGACCTGCTGGGCGACACCACCAGCCCGGGCAGCGCGCTGCCGCCGCAGGTGGACAGCGGCCAGAGCCTCTTCGGCAACGACGCCGACGACCAGGCGCCCTCCTCGCTGCTGGTCGAGAAGTATCAGACCGTCGCCGAGTCGGTCGCCGCGCGCGCGACGGCCGACGCGACCGCGATGGCCAAGCTGAACACGTGCGCGATGAACGTGACGGCGGCCAACCAGGAGGCGTGCGCGCGCACCATCGCGACCTCGCTGGCCGCGCGCGCCTACCGGCGGACCGTGTCCAGCAGCGAGATCGACGAGCTGGTCACGCTGTACAAGACCGTGCGCGCGCTGTCGTCGACGGTCACGTTCAACTCGGGCGTGGCGGCGATGATCGAGGTGCTGCTGCAGGCCCCGGAGTTCCTGTACCGGGTCGAGCAGGGCGCGCCGGTCGCCGGCAACAGCGCCATCAAGCGCGTCGCCGGGCGCGAGATGGCCACGCGCCTGTCGTACCTGTTCTGGCAGACCATGCCGGACGACAACCTCTTCCAGGCGGCAGACGCGGGGATGCTGGACACCAACGACGGCGTCGCGGCGCAGGCCAAGAAGATGGTCGACGACCCGCGCACCAAGCAGATGGTGGCGTTCTTCTTCGACAACCTGCTGCCCATCCCGGATCTCGCCGGTCTGACGCGCAGCTCGACGCTGTTCCCGAACTGGTCGTCCAGCATCGGCGTCGCCATGCGGTCCGAGGTGCAGCGCGTCCTGCAGTACGAGATCTTCGAGAACACGACGCAGTCGTCGCCTCCGTACATGCCGGGCAGCTGGCCGGCGATCCTGACGGCGCCGTACACGTTCGTGAACAAGGCTCTCTACGACTATTACGGCGCGTCTTCGTTCGCGCCCGGGACGCCGGCCGTGACGTCGACGGACCTGACGAAGGTGACCCTCAATCCGAATCAGCGGGTCGGCCTGCTGACGCTGGGTGGGATCATGGCCGGCCTCACCACCACCGACCTCACGAACCCGGTGTTGCGCGGCAGCTTCATCATCAACAAGATGATGTGCAGGAACCTGTCGGTGCCGACCGGTCTCAACCCCGTCGCGCCGGATCCCTACAGCGCCAAGACCGCTCGCGAGCGCTACAGCGCCCACTCGGCCAAGCCGGAGTGCTCGGTGTGCCACAAGATGATCGACCCGCTGGGCCTGCCGTTCGAGAACTACGACGCCATCGGCCTCTACCGCAGCTCCGAGCACTGGGTCGACCCCAACACCCAGATGGCGTACGACACGACCATCGACGCGCACGGCGCCGTGCCGGGCGTCGACGGCATGGCCAACGACGGCGTCGGGCTGGTGAAGCTGCTCGCGACCTCGCCCGAAGTGGAGTCCTGCTTCGCGTCGCACTGGATGCGGTTCGCGTATGGCCGCTCGCTGCAGTCGGACGACGCCTGCAACCAGCAATCGGTGAATCAGTCGTTCGCGGGCGGCGCTTACAACATCAAGCAGCTTCTGCTGGCGGTCACCCAGAGCGACGGCTTCCTCTACCGCCCGGCCCAATAGGAGACTTCGTTATGACGCGTTTCAAGCTCGATCGTCGAACGGTCATCAAGGGCGCCGGCACCATCGCCATCGCGTTGCCGTGGCTGGAGATCATGGGCCGCGGGTCCAAGGCGCAGGCGCAATCGGCGTCCGTGCCGCTGAAGCGGTTCGTGACGGTGTATCAGCCGGGCGGCGCCGTTCGCAGCGGCGCCAACGGCGACAAGTACACGCCGACCGGCAGCGAGACGGCCTTCACGCTGTCGCCGGTGCTGGCGCCGCTGGCGAACTACCAGAGCCGGCTGCTGATCGTCGACGGGACGAACCTGACCTGCGGCGATCAGTCCAAGTATGCGGTCGAGCAGCACCAGGGAGGCGAGGTCGGCTGGCTGACCGGCGCCATCCAGCAGGGCGCGGGCAACTACATCGCGAAGAGCTCGCCGTCGATCGATCAGGTCCTGGCGACGCGACTGTCGGCCGGGAAGCCCTACGGCAGCCTGCAGCTGGCCGTGCGGTGGGCGACCGGGAAGTCACACGGCAAGCTGTCGCCCATCAACGCGATGAACTTCTCGGACACGGGCCCCATCCCGCCGCGGCTGGACCCACAGGACATCTTCAACACGCTGTTCGGGTCGCTGTCCAGCGGCACGGGCGCGGGGGGCGCGGGCGGACCGGACCCGACGGTCATCGCCGCCAATCGGCGGAAGTCGATCCTGGACTTCGTGGACAAGAAGTACGCGGCGCTCGAATCGAAGCTGGGCACCGACGATCGCGCGCGGCTGGACCAGCACCTCACGCAGATCCGCAGCCTCGAGCAGCGGATGATGGCGATCTCGATGCCACCGGCCAACACGGGGGCGGGCGGATCGGGGGCGTCGCCCTGCAAGGCGCCCATCAAGGTCGACACGACCGGCTACAGCCCGACCAGCGGGTTGAACTCGGCCGACGACGGCAGCGTCAAGGACATCGCGACCGACTCGAAGATCCCGGCGGTCGGTCAGTTCATGATGGACATGATGGCGATGGCCATGGCGTGCGAGCGGACGAACGTCATCTCGCTGCAGTGGAGCGACAGCGAAGCCAAGCACACGTTCCCGTGGCTGAACCTGTCCGAGCACCACCACTTCTACCAGCACGACGGCGGGTTCCGCCCCACCGAGTGCGCGCAGATCGACACCTGGTACTCGCAGATGCATGCGTACCTGCTGAAGGCGATGCAGGCCGTGGACATGGGCGGGCACTCGCTGCTCGATGAGACGCTGGTGTTCTTCGGGACGGAGATCTCGGACCCGCCGTCGCACGCCAAGAACAACATGCCGTTCCTGCTGGCCGGCGGTGACGGCAAGACGGTGCGGACGGGGCGGTGGATCAAGTGCGGTGGGGTCCCGCACAACCGGCTGCTCACGTCGATCCTGAACGCGTTCGGCGACACGCGGACGTCGTTCGGCGACACGCGCGTCGACTCGACGCCGCTGGCCAACCCCGGCCTCACCTGAGGCGCCCGCGCGACGGCGCCGGTCGCCGCGGCAACCGTTCGACGAGCTTGACCTACGCCGAGCGGCGGCCGCGCCTCCGCTGACGGAGCAGCACCAGCGTCCCGAGCGCGCCGAACAGCCCGAATCCGGTCGCGCGCGAAGCGCCGGCGTCGACCCGGCAGCTGCACCCGCCGTCCGTGCCGTTCTCGGAAGGCGGCGCGCCGCCGGCCGATCCGGACGAGCCGCCCGTTGCGGACAGACGACCCCCGGTCCCGGGCGAGCCGCCGGTGCCGCTTCCGTTGCCGCCCGAGCCGGTTTCGGCGCCGCCCGTTCCGGGCGAGCCGCCGGTCGCGACCACGCCGCCGGAGCCCGGCGCACCGCCGCGGCCCCTGGACCCAGCCGCTCCGGTCAGGCCCCCAGTCCCGGAACCCCCGGCGCCGCCGACCCGGCCCCCGATTCCCGGTGCGCCAGCCGCGCCGCTGGACCCGGTCGCGCCCCCGCCGCCGCCGCTGACGACCCCGCTGCCGTGCAGGGTAGTGACGCTCTGGGCGTCCAGGGACAGCATCACCGTCCCGTTGGTGGCGGTGACCTTGCCCTCGCTCGCCAGGTTCTTGCTGCTGGACGTCGTGAACCGATCGTATGACGCGATTGACGTCCCGTTGATCGCCACGTTCAAGGAACTGGCCGAGCTGTTGGTGTTGACGACCACCAGCACGACGTCCGTCGCGCTCTTGTACGCGGACAGATACACGCCGCTGCTGGGCGACGCCGTGGCATCCACCCGGTAGAAGCCGGGCCGGATGAACTTCGAGAACTGCGCCATGCACCACCCGCGCTTGGTCACCGCGCCGTTGGTGCCGATCGGCCCGTAGCTGCGGACGATGTACCACCACGTGTACAAGCTGAACTGACCTTCGACCATGGCGTGGTGCAGCTCGGTCGCGACGCCCAGCGCGTTCGGCCACGAGTTGGCGTCCGTGGTGCTGTCCGTGTAGTGCTCCGTCATCCAGCGCTCTTTGCCGCCGCCTTTCTGATCGGCCAGCGGATACGCGTAGCCGCTCACGGGCGTCCCGTAGAGGTGCGTCCCCAGCGCGGCGACGTTCGCCAGTGCCGCCGCGTCGTTCAAGAGCGGGTCGTAGTAGCTCTTGGCGTAGTTGAAGGACTCACAGCTGATCAGCTTGGTGGCGATCATCGCGCCGTAGTTCAGCGCGAAGTCGTGACACAGCGACGCGGTCCACGTCTCCCAGCCGCCCTGCGACCCGTAGTCGGGCTCGTTCTGCGTGCCGATCGCGTAAAGGTCGACGCCCTGACCCTTCATGTACGACACGAAGTTGTTCAGATGCGTCGCGTACGACCCGAACTGCGACGAGCTCATGCTCCCCTTGGCGTTCCACGGCGTCGCAAACACGATGGCGCCCGCGGCGATGGCCGCCTTGGCGGTGGCGACGTTTGCCGAATCCGGCGACCCGTCGCTGACCGGAATGCGCAGCGCCGAGAACCCCAGCTGACCGTCGCCGTTGCCGAAGGCCGTCGTTCGCTCCGCCGCCGTCAGATCCCCGGCCCAGGCGGCGTGACTCATCCCGCCGATGCCGCGTATGAGCTGCTTCTGGCTGCTCAGCGTCACCGTCGCCGTCTGGGCGACGGCCCTCCGGGCGGACCCGAGCGAGATGAGACTGCACGCCAGCGCGACGAAGAGGCTCGACCGTTCCATGGGCACCCGGGGCAACAGGACACGCGACATGTGGCGTCGTGGCCGTTGCCCCGCCCGGTGCCCCGCCTCGCCGCTCGGGTCGCGAACGCCGTTCGCTCAGTCATTCAGTGTCCCGACCTCTCGTTTTTTGTCAGAGAGAAATCATTCGTGACGTCCCTCGCGCACTCGTTGGCGCCTCTCGGAAGTCCAGAAAACGCGGTTGCCGCTTCGGCGCGTGGCAAGCTTCGCTCGTGAGCCGGATATCGCTCAGCGGCTTCAGCGTCGCCGGGGTCGAGACCGCGATCGAGGTCGCGAGCCTGGGCCTGGTGCTGGACCTCGGTCGCTGCTCGCGCACCGCCGTCAACCAGCCGGTGGTACTCGTGAGCCACGGTCACCTGGACCACATCGGCGCCGTCGTTCAGCACGCCGCGCGCCGAGCCATGATGAACATGGGCGAAAGCGTCTACGTGGTGCCGGCCAGCATCGCCGCCGACGTGGAGCGCATGTTCGCCGCGGCGGAGGCGCTGGACGGAGGCCGGATCGCGCGCCGGGTGGTGCCGCTCGGTCCGGGCGACGAGCTCGATCTGGGCAAGAAGCGCCGCGTGCGTCCGTTCGAGACCTTCCACCGCGTCCCCAGCCAGGGCTACACGGTCTGGGAACGACGCCACCGGTTGCGCCCCGAATTCCGCGACCTCGACGGGCCGCGCCTCGGAGAGCTGCGCCGGGCCGGTCGCGAGATCGACGAGCCCTACGAGGTTCCCATCCTCGCCTTCACGGGCGACACGCGCGTCGAGGTGCTGGAGCGAAACCCCGAGCTCCAGCAGGCGGAGACCCTGCTGCTCGAGGCCACGTTTCTCGACGACCGTGTCACCGTCGCGGACGCGCGCGAGATGGGACACATTCACCTCGACGAATTGGTCGCGCGCGCCGATCTTCTGTCCGCGAAAGACGTGGTGCTGCACCACTTCTCCGCGCGTTACACCGCGGCCGACGTGTCTCAGATCTGCCGGCAGCGCCTGCCCGAGGCGCTCGCGCCGCGCGTGCGCCTGCTGGGCACCGATTAGTGGTGGCCGCCGTCCGCCGGCGGCTGCAGGCACGTCTCCGGGTCGAAGTGCGCGCAATGGCCGGCGGTGCAGGCCAGCGGCTCGCGGCAGATGTGGACCGCATCGCACGCATCGCCGAGGTCCACGAGCGGGTTGCACGTCCCGCGAAATCCGGTGCCCGCGTCCGACACCACCGTCGTCGTGCCGGTGCAGTCCAGGCCGGGCACGCATGACTTGTCCCCCTCCGGCACCCTGAACGAGCAGGCTTCGCCGAGCGCCGCGTAGGGCAAGCAGCGCAGCGAGACGCCCGGCGCTTCGTAGCAATACTCGGTGGCGCTCCGTCCCGCCCCGACCTTTCGACGTAAGCTTTGGCGATGACGACGCCCGATCGACGGATGCCCGCCGCGTTCCTGGGCCACGGCAGCCCGATGAACGCGCTCGAGAACAACCGGTTCACGGCCGCCTGGCGCGCGTTCGGCGCCGGCGTGACGCGGCCACGGGCGATCCTGGTCGTGTCGGCGCACTGGTACGTCGGCTTCACCGCCGTGACCGCGATGGCGCGCCCGCGCACCATCCACGATTTCTTCGGGTTCCCGCCGGAGCTGTTCGCCGTCGACTACCCCGCCCCCGGCGACGAGCATCTGGCCGAGGAGGTCGCGGAGGTTGCGAAGCCGTTGCCCGTCGGCCTGGACCGCGACAGCTGGGGAATCGATCACGGCGCCTGGTCGGTCCTGGTGCACGCGTTCCCCAAGGCGGACGTCCCCGTCGTTCAGCTGGCCATCGACGCGCGCCGGCCGTTCGACTGGCACTTCCAGCTGGGGACCAAGCTGGCGCCGCTGCGCGATCGCGGCGTTCTGATCGTCGGCAGCGGCAACGTCGTCCACAACCTGCGCGCGATCGACTGGGCGCAGCCCGACGGCGGCTTCGAATGGGCCCGGCGCTTCGACGACGACGCCCGCCGCATCCTGACCGAGCGTCCGGCGGACGTGGCCTCGCTTCAGAGCCACTCCGACTTCAAGCGGGCCGTCCCCACGCCCGACCACTTCATCCCGCTCATTTACGTCGCCGGCCTGGCCGCAGCCGAGAAGCGCGGCGCGCACGTTCTGGTCGACGGTTGCGCGTACGGCTCGCTGTCGATGGCCAGTTACGGGGTGGACGCCGACGGTTCGAAGATCACGGACGGCCGACCTGGCGCGGGGCTGCCGAGCCCCAGCGTGGTGCCGCCCGAAGACACCAACATGTGAGGGCGGCGTGAGCCCGGTCATCGCGGCGGCGCTGGTGCCCGTCGTACGGTGGTCGCGTGGACCGTCCCGTGGCTGTCATGCTCGCCGCAGGTGTCGCCGGTCTGCTCGCCGCCCCAGCGCGCGGAGAATCACCGGCGCGCGAGACCATCGAAGGGCTCAAGGAGCTGGCGGCGCCCGCGTCGCACGTCGAGGTCCGCTTCGATCTCGGCGTGCTGTCGACGCTGCGTTCCGACGTGAGCGGCGCCGAGCTTCGCGTGGAGATCGCGACACGTCCGGACTTCTGGTACGGGCTGGGGGTCTCGACGGTCGGGACCGCGGCGATGTCGGCGACCGCCTCGCCGCCGGCCCAGGGGGACGTGACGTCGACGTCGTCGAGCAATTCGTACACGCTGTCCGCGCGCCTCTTCAAGCGCATCGGGCCCGTCGTGCTGTCGGCCGGCGTGGTCGACAACCACGGGGGCGCCGGGCTCGAGCTGCGCGGGCTCGAGGACCACCTGCGCTTAGAGGTGATCGGCACGACAGGCTCGCCGATGGGGGGCGGCGCGACGGCGCACCTGCGCGTGGGCGGCAGCGTGCAGTGGTACTTCGTCTACGCCCAGGCGGGCCTGCTCGACGCCGTGGGCGGGCCGCTGGCGAGCGCCTACGTCGGCGGCGGGCTGCGGTGGAGCGATCCCGACCTGCTCGGCACGCTCTGGTGGCTTCGCCACTGACGGCGCGCGCGCTGGCCGCCCATCAGGACCAAACCGCCGCACACCTCACCGAGGACGGTCAGCGCGGCGATGCGGCGCGGGAGGCCCAGGAGCCGCACGCTCAGCACCGCCAGCGGCACCGTCGGAACGGGCGCAACCAGGAGGCGCGGTCCCCAGGTGGCGGTCGTCCGGCGGAGCGGCGTCCAGCCCAGCACGGGGCCGGCGACGACGAAGGCCAGCAGCAACGGCACGTGGGGGACCAGCTCCACGGTCTGCATCTTTCGCATGACCGCCAGCGCCGTCGCCGCGTCCACGCCGGGCGCGGTCAGCTGTCCGGCCAGCTGGTGAAAGACGGCGTCTGCGGCCATGCCCAGCACGCCCCACATGAGCATCGCGACCCCGAGCCGGCTGGATTCTCCATCGCGGGCCAGGCCCAAAACGCCCGGCACCAGCAACGCGGAAGCCGCCAGCTGGATCAGCGCCGAGGCGCGCACGCGAGCCGGCCCCGCGCCCACCGCTGCCAGGATGTGCGCGGCATCGTTGGTCGCCGCGTCGGGCATCAGCAACCACGCCAGGAAGATGCCGGCCGCTCCAAGCACCAGCCAGACGCCGTCGTCGGATCGCCTCATACCGTCAGGTTCGTCTCTCACGCCCGCCGCGTCTTGACCGCCCGCGCCGCGGATTGACGGTTCACGCCGCGGGTGGGGCGGGGCGATGCGCGCGGCGATAGTGCCCGGGCGTGGCGCCGGTCCAGCGCAGGAACGCGCGCTGAAACGGCGCCTGCTCCGAGAAGCCGAGCAGCAGCGCGATCTCGGCCAGGCCCACCCCGTTCCGCAGCAGCTGACACGCCAGCGCGCGGCGCACGTCGTCGGCCAGGCGGCGGAAGCTGACCCCCTCGGCGGCGAGCCGACGCTGCAGCGTCCGTGGCGGCATCGACAGAGCGCGTGCCACGGACGCGAGGTCGCCGGTCCCACCCTGGATGGCGCGGCCGAGAAGCTCCGTCACGCGCGCGGCCAGCGCTTCCGGCCGTTGCAGCTGGGCGAGCGCCGCCCGGGCGTGCCGCTCGATCAGCTCGTGCAGCCAGGGGTCGGCGGTCCTCTGCGGCAGGCGCAGCGTCGCCTCGTCCAGCTCCAGCTCGTTGCGCGGGTGATCGAACACGAGCGGCGCCTGGAACGCGGTCTCGTGCGCGCGGGTGTCGCCCGGGCGCGGAAACGCGAACCGGACGGCAACCGGCGATATCGGGTGGCCGGTGCTCCGCCGCGCCATGTGCACGACGCGCGCGAAGGCGAACTCGACGGCGTGCCGTGGCGGCGCGGGCGCGTTCGGCCGCGGGATCTGCGCGAACACCAGGTTTCCGGGCCGGCTGCCCGGCCCCAGGGTGCAGACCGCCACGTCCTGAAGCAGCCCGGCGTGTCGCACGGCCGCGGCGAACCCCTGGCCCAGCGTCGGGGCGTGCAGGATCAGGTAGGCCACGACGCCCAGCGCGCGGTCGGGCACCGCCGCCGCCAGGTTCAGCCCCAGCGCCGGATCGTTGCAGGCGCGCGGCAGCTCTTCCCACAGCGCGCGCACGGCCGCCGCCGGCACGCGCCCGTCCACGTCGGCCAGCAGCGCGGGGTCGATGCCGACACGCGCCAGAAGCCCGGGAGCGTCCAGCCCCGCCGCCGCCGCCCGCGCCAGCAGCGCCTGCGCTACGGGCGCGGCCACCGTTGCGCCCCGCGGGTCTTTCGCCCTCACGTTCGGGATTTCTACCGCGCGCGGCTGCCGGGGCGCGCGCGAATCGTATCGACGCGCGCGTCAGAGGGTGACGGCGTTCCTAGTAGCCGCCCAGGACGCGGTACTCTTGCCAGCTCACGTGGCTGCAGCTCGTGAGCTGCGTCGGGGTGCCGGCGTTGGTCTGATCCGCGCTCATCAGGCAGAGGCCGCTGGCGACGTTCTTGATGTAAACGGTGCCGTAGCCGCCGTTGGGGCTGACCGTGAACTGCTGCCGGGTGCTGCCGTTGCACGTTTGGATCGTCGGAGCGGTTCCGTTGGCGCCGCCGCCGTCGACGCACTTGCTGGTGTCCCAGGCCGGGCGGAACGTCCAGGTGCCGGAAGCGGCCGCCAGGACCTTGAAGTAGGAGCCGTTGCCGTTGGCGGACATCGGCCACTGGTCCAGCGGCGTGCCCGGGGCGCTGCTGGCGCCGATGACGTCGATCAGCAGCGGGTTGGCGCGCGTGTTCAGAGCGTAGAAGCGGTAGCGGTAGTCCGCGCTGAACTGCGCCGTGTAGGTCGAGTCGCGCCAGACGGTCAGCGGGTGCCACCACGGGTGGCCGTAGTTGATTTGCGAGAACCCGTCCGGAACGGAGGCGCCGGGGCTGTAGTAGGGCACCGCGCCGCTGGTGTTCTTGCACAGCACGCCGTAACCGAAGGGGTTCGAATAGATCGTGCTGTCACCGCCGTTCATGCGGCCGGCGACCACCCCGACCCCGTTGGAGCTGAAGCCCTCGCCTTCGCAGTAGTAGCCCTGCGGGGGGCTCACCATCAAGTTACCGAAGAAGGTCCCCTCCTGCTTGGGATAGGCGCTGCTCGTTCCCCATCCGATGGTGGGCGCGTTGCCGTCCAGCCACAACGGCACGTGGAACCCGGTGCTGTTGACATGGGCCATGAGGCACGCGCTCAGGTATCCCTGGCAGTCGAGGTCGGAGCAGGAGCCCGTCTCCCATCCGGGCGCCACGCCGAGCGCGCCCGAGAACGTGTACGTGTTGCCGTACTGGTCCTGCTTCGTGAGGCTGTGGCCGGCGGGCAACGCGCACCGAACCAGGTACGAGACCGTCAGCCGCCCGGCCGGCGTCGTCATCAAGCCCGTGCCCGACTGCAGCCCGGCGTTGGTGACCAGGCCGTTGGCGGAGCTGAGGCCGTTCGCCGAGCTCAGGCCGTTGGCGGAGCTGAGGCCGTTCGCCGAGCTGAGGCCGTTGATCGAGCTCAGACCGTTGGCGGAGCTCAACGCGAACTCGTGGGCGCTCTCGACCAGCGAGGCCTGTTCGCTGCAGCCGAGCAGCCCGGAAAGCATTGCCAGGGCGCCCGGAACCAGGAGCTGTCGAGAACGCGTTCGCATTCCTCACGGTAGATGCAGTAAGCGAGCCAACGTGTTTCGATGTTGGTCATAGCAAATTCGACGGGTTGCGCGGGGACTGGACGGCCACGTGTTGCGTTCCGCGCAACAGATTGCCCGGGGGAGCAACGGCGGGCAGGCGGTGACACTCGCCGCGGGCGGCGGTGTTTTCGCACCAGCCATGAAGACACTCGTCATGCTCGCGGCAGCCCTGCTGGGGGCGGGCTGCCTGGACCCGAGCGACCCAGGAAATCTGGTCCCCCGGACGGTCATGGAGGACCCGACGCTGCCGCAGATCCAGATCAACGGCACACACCTTCACGCCGAGGCGTTCGGGGACCCGGCGGCCCCGACGGTGATCGCGCTGCACGGTGGCCCCGGCGCCGACTACCGGAGCATGCTGGCGCTGCGCGCTCTCGCCGACGACGGCTACCGCGTCGTCTTCTGGGACAACCGCGGCGCCGGGCTGTCGCAGCGCCACGACGCCAGCGTCTACACGTTCTCGCTATACCTCGAGGACCTGCGCCAGGTCGTCGACACCATGACGGCGCCCGGCAAGCCGTACGTGTTCATCGGGCACTCGTGGGGCGCGATGTACGCAAGCTGGTTCATCAACGAGTACGGCGACGACGGCGGCCGGCTGCTGGGCGCGATCCTCAGTGACCCGGGCGGACTGAACACCCAGGAGCTGAACGCGTTCATGAAGCGCTACTTCGCGTCGGTCAGCTTCACCAGCGAACAGTTCAACGACGCGCTGTGGGCGGGGCAGTTCCTTTCGCCGGACGACCAGGCGCGCGCCGACTACCTGCTGATGGCGATGGCGT
>CAZPUH010000732.1:0-2865 GCA_964589215.1 uncultured Myxococcales bacterium
GGCGGCGGCCGCGTCGCCGCCGCCCGTGCCGGCGCCGCCCCACGCGGCCATGCCCGGCATCCCCGGGCTGCCACATCCGCCGCCGCCGGTGGCGCCGCCGCCGAAGGAGAGCGACTTTCGGTCTGCGCCCGTCACGGCAGCGGGCGGCGGTCTTCCCTTTGCGTTCTCGTTGCCGTTGACCTTGCACGACGGCGCGCCGTCCCCGTCGGACACGCCGTACTTCCTGCAGCTCGCCGGGCCGCCCGTGCCCGCGCCGGCGGCGGCGCCCCATCCGGAGCCGCCTCGCCCGGAGCTCGCGCCGCCGCCGAATCTGGAGCGAGCCTTCGAGACTCGGCTCTTCGATCCGCACGCCGTCCGCCGCGACTTCCCCATCCTGCGCGAGCGCATTCACGGCCGGCCGCTGGTCTGGCTGGACAACGCCGCGACGACGCAGAAGCCGCAGGTGGTCATCGACCGGCTCTCGTCATTCTACGAGCACGAGAACTCCAACATCCACCGCGCCGCGCACACGCTGGCGGCCCGCGCGACGGACGCCTACGAGGGCGCGCGCGACACCGTCCGCCGGTTTCTGAACGCGCCGTCCCCGAAGAACGTGGTGTTCGTGCGCGGCACGACCGAGGCCATCAACCTGGTCGCGCAGAGCTGGGGACGCCGGCACGTGGGGCCCGGTGACGAGATCGTCATCAGCTGGCTCGAGCACCACGCCAACATCGTCCCCTGGCAAATGCTGGCCGCGGAGAAGGGGGCCCGGCTGCGCGTGGCGCCCGTAGGCGACGACGGACAGCTGCTCCTCGACGAGTACGAGAAGCTGCTGGGACCGCGCACGCGGCTGGTCGCCATGTCCCAGGTCTCGAACGCGCTGGGGACGATCACGCCGATCCAGCAGGTGATCGCGTCGGCGCGACGGGTGGGGGCGCGCGTGCTGGTCGACGGGGCGCAAGCCGTTTCGCACATGGCGGTCGACGTGCAGGCGCTCGACTGCGACTTCTACTGCTTTTCGGGCCACAAGATCTTCGGACCGACCGGCATCGGCGCCCTCTACGGCAAGGCCGACGCGCTGGACGAGATGCCGCCCTGGCAAGGCGGCGGCAACATGATCGCCGACGTGACCTTCGAGCGGACGCAGTACCAGCCTCCGCCGGGCCGGTTCGAGGCCGGCACCGGCAACATCGCGGACGCCGTCGGGCTGGCCGCGGCGCTGGACTACGTGACCAGCCTGGGCCTCCCCAACATCAGCCGCTACGAGCACGAGCTGCTCGAGTACGCGACCGCCTGCCTGACCGCCATTCCGGGGTTCCAGCTGCTGGGACGGGCGCCGGACAAGGCCGGGGTGCTCTCGTTCGTCCTGGGGGACCTGCCGCCCGCGGAGGTCGGCGCGGCCCTGGACCAGGAGGGGATCGCCGTCCGGGCCGGCCACCACTGCGCGCAGCCGATCCTGCGGCGGTTCGGGTACGAAACGACGGTGCGCGCCTCGCTGGCGCCCTACAACACCCGGGAAGACGTCGACGCGCTGGCTGCCGCCCTGCGGCGGCTGCAGGCCGGGAGGCCCCCCAGCCACGGCTGAGCAATTTTTCGACCCCTCTTGAGTAACGACATGGCGTCCAGTATATTGGACGACATGATCAATGCGGTGACTGCCCAGGAAGCACGGGAGCTGATCGCTCGCGGCGACGTCGACGTGGTGGACGTTCGCGAGCCCGGGGAGTGGTCGCGCGGCCACGTGCCGGGGTCGCGGCTGGTGCCCCTCAATCGCCTGCGAAGCGGCGTCCGGACCGAGCTGCAGCGCGACGGGATCATCTTCGTCTGCGCGGCGGGTGTCCGCAGCCAGACGGCGGCGCAGCTGGCGGAGGCCAACGGCTTCGCGCAGCTCTACAACCTGGTGGGTGGAACCCGCAGCTGGGTCGCCGCCGGTCTTCCGCTGGTCCAGGACTGAGCGGGCCGTGGAGGTCGCGGCGGACGGCGCGATGCCGCGGGAGCGGGCCGGCGCCGAGCCGCTGGTCGCGGTGGCCGCCAACCTGCGCCGCCTGCGCGTGAAGCGGGGGCTGTCACTGGAGCGGCTCGCGCAGCGCTCGGGCGTCAGCCGCGCCATGCTGAGCCAGATCGAGCTCGGGCGCAGCGCGCCGACGATCACCTCGCTCTGGAAGGTGGCGCGGGCGCTGGACGTGACCTTCTCGGCGCTCATCGCCGACGGCGAAAGCGGGGCCCCGGCGGTGGTCCCGGCCCGCAGCTGCCGGCTCATCACGAACCAGGCCGGGACCTTCAGCTCGCGCGCGCTGTTCCCGGCGGGCGAATCCCGGCGCGCCGAGTTCTACGAGCTGCGCCTCAAGCCGTCGGGCGTCGAGCACGCGCCGCCGCACCCGGCCGGCACGACGGAGAACCTGGTGGTGGCCTCCGGCGCCGTCGAGATCGAGGTCGATCGCGCGCTGCATCGGCTGGACACGGGCGACGCGATCCTGTTCACCGCCGACGTGCCGCACGTCTACCGCAACGTCACCCCGCGCGAGGCGGTGATGTACCTGGTGATGACCTACGCCGAGCGCGTGGGCTGAGCGGCCAGGCCGCGGCCGTCCAGCACGTCGGCCTCCTGTGCCTCCCCGCACGGTGACCAGACCGGCGACGGCCGACGCCGCGCGACCGCGTCGGCCAGCGCGATGCCGCCGAACAGGCCCGCCAGCGTGAACAGCGCCGACCACCGCCCTTGCCCCAGCTGCGCGGCGATGGGGCCCGGGCACACGCCGGCCAGCGCCCAGCCGACGCCGAAGAGGGCGCCGCCCACCAGGTGGCGCCGCTGCGGGCGGACGGTCGGCCAGGACACGGCCGCGCGGCCGGCCAGCGTGCGCGCCCCCAGGCGGCGCAGCGCCTGCA
>CAZPUH010000733.1:0-13161 GCA_964589215.1 uncultured Myxococcales bacterium
AGCCGTCCATCGGCAGGATCGTGACGGCGTTGAACGAGGGGCTCGCCAAGGACGGCGTCGAGGTCGCCGACGCGCTGCGCATGGCGATGAAGAACGCGATCGAGAACGCCGAGGTCGCGGCCCTGTGGCTGACCGACTGCGACGACCTGGGGATGAAGCTGTCGCTGGCGGAACAGTGCGGCGACGGCGCGCGGCAGTGCCGGCGGCTCGCCGCGCGTCTGGCCGCCCTGGGCATCGTGCCCTACGACCCTCGTGACGGGGGCTATTCGAAGCTGTTCGCGTTTCTCCGCTCGCTGACCACGCCCGAAGAGCGTTCGTCGGCCGGCTACGTCACCGGCAAGGCGCTCTCGGCCGCGCGACTGGCCGCGCTGGCCGCCTTCTGCACGGCGCGCGGCGACGAAGAGACCGCGCGCCTGCTGGGGACCGACATCGTCGCCGAAGAGCGCAGGTACTACGACGAAGGGCGCCAGATGCTCGTCGCCGCCGCCACGGCCGAAGAGAGCCAGGCCCGCGCGCGCCGCGCGGCCTACCGCACGCTGGAGCTGGCAGGCGAGATCGTCGAGCCGCTGGCGCTGCGGCGGTCGCTGGGCCGCCGCCGCTAGCCAGTCGGCCCGTCGGCGGGCATGGGCCGCCGTCAACGCGTTATAGTCGGACGCGATGGCGAGCGACTTGGCACCGGCCGCGCCGGTGACGTTCGGGCGCTACACGCTGCTCGAAAAGCTGGCCGTCGGCGGAATGGCGGAGGTCTTCCGCGCCAAGATCCAGTCCTCGCACGGGTTCGAGAAGATCCTGGTGGTGAAGCGGATCCTGCCGCACCTCGCGGCGGATCCCAGCTTCGTCGCGATGTTCATCGACGAAGCGAAGCTGACCGCGCAGCTCACGCACCCGAAGATCGTTCAGATCCTCGACTTCGGCGACGTGAACGGCCAGTACTTCACTGCGCTGGAGTTCGTCGACGGCTTCGACGCGCTCGGCCTGTTGCGGATCGCGGCGCAAAAGCGGGTGCGCGTCCCGCCGCCCATCGCCGTCTTCGTCGTCCAGGAGATCCTGGAGGCGCTCGACTACGCGCACAACGCGCGCGACATGGAGGGCAAGCCGATGCAGATCGTGCATCGGGACATCTCGCCCTCGAACATCTTCGTCTCCAAGCGCGGCGACGTGAAGCTGGGCGACTTCGGGATCGCCCACGCGCAGCGCCGCGACTCGAAGACGCAGGCCGGGACGCTGAAGGGAAAATACGGATACATGTCGCCCGAGCAGGTCGTCGGCCGCCCCATCGACGCGCGCAGCGACCTGTTCGCGATCGGCGTCGTGCTGGCCGAGCTGCTGACCGGGCGGCGGCTCTTCTCGGCCGCGGCCGACCTGGACGTGTTGTTGAAGGTGCGCGACGTGCGTCTCGACCGCCTCGACAAGTACGGCGCCGACATCCCGCCGGCGCTGGACCAGATCGTGCGCGGCGCCCTCAAGAAGGACCCGGGCGACCGCCCCCAGAGCGCCTCCGCGCTCCGCGACCAGCTGTCCGACTACCTCTTTGCGGCTGGCCAGCGCATCGGCCCCGCGGAGCTGCGCGCGTTCGCGGCCAGTCTGCTGGGCGCCGATCCCGACACGGCCGCGCAGCTGCTGCGCACGGCGCGCTACAGCGAAAAGTCCGACAAGGCCGTGCCCCGCGAGAACCAGCCGGCCCCCCCCGGAGCGCGCCCGCCCGCGGCGGCGCCGCGCATGACCCCGGCGCCGGCTCTGTCGGAGGTGGCGATCGCCATCGCCGCCGCCGAGGATCCCTGGGGCGACACGGAGGTGACGGAGCGGTCCTCCGCCCGCCGCTTCACGCCGGTGTCGAAGCCGGACGAAGCCGCTCGCCTGGAAGCGCGGCGGCCGCGACGCCACAGCGACATCGGCCGGTTCGTGTCGGCGGCGCCGGCGCGCCCCCCCGACAGCGCCGGCGACCTGAGCATCATCACGCCCATGCGCCTGCTGGCCGACCTGGCGGTGGCGGCGGAGACCGGGCTCTTGCGGTTCGAGTGCGACGGCAGCGAAAAGGAGATCTTCGTCGTGGCGGGCGCCCCCGAGTCGGTCAGCTCCGCCGACGGCGGCGAGCGGTTCGGCGAGTACCTGGTCGCCCGCGACATCTTGACGCGACACGATCTGGGGCTCGCCCTGCGCATGCTGCCCCACTACAACGGCAAGCTCGGTGACACGCTGGTGGCGCTGGGGATGCTGCGCCCACTGGACGTGTTCCGGCTGCTGTCGGAGCAGGTGCGCGACCGCGTCATCGACGTGTTCGCCTGGACCGAGGGGACGTTCTCGTTCTACCGCGGCGTCGCGAACCGGCAGGAGAGCTTCCCGCTGGGTCTGGACACGTTCGAGATGCTCGGGGCCGGCGTGGTCAGCGTGCCCTCCGAGCTTGTGGAGCGCCGCTTCTCACCCCTCGGGGACCTGCGTCCCGCCGCGGCGGCGCGCCGCCGCTTCGATCCCGAGACGTTCAAGATCGGCCCCACGCCCGGCGCCGTGTTGGAGATGCTGGACGGACAGCGAACGCTGCGCGATTGGCTGGCGTCGTTCAGCGATCCCGACGAGCGCGTCACGTTCCTGCGGACGCTGTATCTACTGGTCGAAACCGATCTTGCTCAGCTCGACTGAGAATTTGTGCGGACTCGAGACACTCACTTGGCGATGGTCGTGAGCGCCGCCTGGATTTCGTGCCTGACGGCGGGATCCGTCTCGACCTCCAGCCGCGCGCGCAGCGGACGCTCGGCGTCGTGCGCCCGCCCCAGCGCCAGGGCCGTCGCCGCGTCCAGCCGCACCTCGCGGTCGTCGCTGTCCAGAAGCGGCGCCAGCACCTCGGTCAACCGCGGGCCGGATTGCCAGCCCAGCGCCATCGCCGCCCGCCGCAGGAGCACGTGGTCGCCCGGGTCACGGGACGGCGTCGTCTTGATGATGAAGTTCTCGAGGAAGGTGTGCGCCCGACCGGACCGCGCGTACGCCAGCGCCGCCAGTGCGCGCCCGCGAACCGGCGCCGCCGCGGCGCGATCGCCGGCGATCGCGATCAGCGTCGGCTCGGCGGTCTCCGCCAGCCGGTGCAGCTCGGGGGGGCTGGGATTCTTGGTCAGCGCAGCTTCGACGTCGTGGCGCGTCGAGGGTGCGGAAGCACCGGCGTCGGCGGCCAGCAACGCGGCCAACAGAGTCAGGTGTATAATGCCCGCCATCGCTTACGGAGATCTTGCATGGCTTCCCGCCTGCGCGCTCGTTTGATCGCGGGTGTCCTGGTATTCGGGTGCGCCGCGCCTACCGCGTTCGCGGCAGCTCCGCCTGCCGCCCCACCCGCAGCCGGGGAGGCGGACAACCAGCCCGACCTCGCCGACGAGCCCGCGCCGGCCGCGCCCAAGGACCTGTGGTACGGCGCGGCCGTCCGACTGCGCTGGGTGTCGGTCCCCAAGTGGCTCTTGAACGCCTTCACGAAAGAGAACGTCCCGCTGTCGTCGTGGGCGACGGGCCTCGAGCTGTTCCGGCGCAAGGGGAACTTCGAGTTCGCCGTCGCCTTCAGCTACCAGAACATGTCGCCGCCCGACGGCAACTGGCTGGGCAGCAGCGCCAATCCGCTGACCGAGACGAACTTCGTCCACTTCGACAACTTCGCGATGTACGGGATCGACGCCTCGCTGCTCTGGCACGCGTACATCAACGAATGGTTCGGGCTGCGTTACGGCGCCGGGTTCGGCATCGGCATCCTCGGCGGGCACATCATCCGCACCTACGCGCGAAACGGCCAGTGCACGGCGGCCAACGCCGGCGATACGTCGGTCTGCGCGCCGGGCCCGAACGATCAGCCATTCACGTCCGGGTCGGTCCCGCCGGCCGTGCCGATCCTGAACGTCGACGTCGGCGTCAACTTTCGCATCCCGCGCGCGAAGGGGCTGGAGATCCGCCTCGACGGCGGCTTTTACGACGCGTTCTTCCTGGGCGGCGCGATCGCCTACGCTTACTGACGGGCGACGACCCTCAGGGGCCGTCGTCGCCGCGGCCGGCGACCTCGTGGATCCAGTGGGCGAAGTCGCGTTCGAGGCGCGGGAGCAACAGCACCAGCTTGGCCTGCTGCGCGGGGGTCAGCACCTTGCGCACGTCGCGGATGCGATCGTCTTCCATCGCCCGCTGCTTGGCCCGGATCGCCGTCAACCGACTGAGGTCCGCGTTCAAGCGCGCGTCATCGGGGCGCGGGGCGTCCGCGTCCGCGCGCAGCTCACGCATCACCTCGTGGCGCTCGGTCGCGATCTGCAGCTCGCGGTCGTCGTAGCGCGCCAGGATGGGGAACAGCCTGCCCGACGTCGCCTCGTCGAGCTTCAGCGCGTCGACGATCCGGAAGGCGCGTAGCGCGCGCATCCGTTCCAGGACCTCCTGGCGAAGCTGCTCGGGCGTGCGGTGGTCGTCAGCCGCGGCCGCCGCCCGACCCGGCCAGCCGCCACCGCCGTTCGGACGCTGCTGCGCGTACGCGGGCGTGCCCAGCAAGGCGAGCGCGAGGGCAGTCGACCAGGCGCGCGTCACAGGGACGCCCCGTGCAGCGAGCTCTCGACCCGCCGCAGAGCATCGCCGTCCAGGTCGGCGACCTCGTCGCTGACGCGCGGCTCGTCGTCGGCCGGAATGTCCGCCAGGTCGGTCGCGTCGCGCCTGTCTCCGACCAGACGCGCGCCCCCGGCCAGGGCGGCGGGCGCGTTGCGCCCCAGGCGATCCAGCAGCCGGTGCAAGGCGGTCGCGTCGAGCTCGGCGACGTCACCCAGCGCTTCCGCGCCGCCCTCGTCCTGCGGCAGGGCCGCGGTCTGCGCCGCGGGGGCCACCGCCACCGTCGGCGCCACGGGTCGATGAACCATCACGATCCACCCCGCCGCGGCCGCCATGGCCATCGCGCCGAGCGCATAGACGGAGCTGGGCTTGCTGGCGCCGAATCGTCGCCGCCGGGAGGCGCCCGTCGGCGCCGCTGCCGGGACGGCATCCGGTCCCCCGCCGGCGAGAGCGCGCGCGGCCGCGTCCGTCGTCCGCAGGGCCAGCGCGTCCCAGAACCGGTCGTCCGGCGCCGGCACCGCCGGAGCGGCTGCCCGCAGCGCGTCCGCGACGCGCGGCAGATCGCGCAGCTCGGTCATCGCCCGGAAGCAGGACATGCACGACCTGACGTGCGCATCGACCGCGCTTCCGGCCGGCTGCCCGCTGGTTTCCACCAGTCGCGCGACCGCGTCCCCGCACGTCACCATGCCCGTCGCTTCGTTGCTCATCGCCCCCTCCCGTGGCGCGCGCCACCGTCGGGGCCAGGGCCCAGCACCGCGCGCAGCTTGCGAACCGCGTAGTGAAAGTTCACCTTGGCCGCGCCCTCGCTGATCTCCAGCGCGGCGGCGATCTCCCGGAACGAGAGATCCTCGTAGATGCGCAGCTCCAGGGTCATGCGCTGCTTGGTCGGCAGCGTCCGGACCGCGTCGCGCAGCGCAGCCGCTTGCTCCGCGGATTCCAGCCGCTCCAGGGCCGGAGGCACGCTGCCCGGTTCGGTCTCGCCGCGCTCCGCCTCGTCGCCGTCGGAGACGAAGCGGGCGTTGTCACGCAGGTGGTTCAAAGCCAGGTGCGCGCCGATTCGAAGGATCCACGACCGGAACGAGCCCGCCTCCCGCAGCTCGCCCAGCTTGGTCATGGCCCGGACGAACGCGCGTTGAACCAGATCCGCGGCCTCGTCCGTGTCCCGGACGTACCGCATGCACAGCGCGAACAACGCCCGCTGGTGGCGCGCCACCAGCTCGCCCAGCGCCGGGCGATCGCCGCGCTGGGCCCGCGCCACGAGGACGTCGTCGGGCGTGTCGTCTTCGGGGACGGGCATCACGAGCTTGAGGTGGTTGGGCATCATGACCGGCGCTCCCCACCAAGACCCGCCGCCAGGCAGGGCAGTTAAACGGTCTGGTTCGCGCCGTGCGTCGAGGCCCCCGGAGCCCCGCCCGCCGTGGTGCGCGATTCGAGGATGGCCAGGTTGTCTTCCAGCGCCTGGATGGTCGAACGCAGCGCGGAGACCTCTTCCTGGGTCGCGAACCCCAGCACCCCCGCGGCGAAGCGCGTCGCGCGGTCCAGCTCCGCCTTGATGGAGCCGCCGACGCCGACGGCCTTCATCGCCACATTCATGACGCGCTGGTCGCCCATGACACGCGAGAGACGCGGGTCGCTCATGAGCCGCATGGCTTGCCCCACCACCCGATCTTTGACCGCGCCGAACATCGACATCGCTCGGTTGTGCCACGCGCCCTCCCTTGCGTCAACGCGTCCGCCGCGCCATGCTCCGGCCCGTGCGGGCAATGCCCAGCTCCGTCAGCCCAAGCGCCAACACCAGGTCCTATCTGCCGTTCGTGGTCAGCGCTTTCGCTTGCGGGTGGGTGCTTGGACTGCTGGTCATCTTCAAGCTTTGGCACCTGGCCCACGCGCCCCGGTGGATGATGTTCAGCGGGATGGGCTGCGTCAGTCTGATGATGGCGCCCGCCTTCGTGGCGTTCGGGTTTGCCCGCGTGATTGGCCGGCTGGCTTCGCGCGGCTGGCGGGGTGCCCCGCTGGGGCTTTTCGGTTTGGGCGTCTGCGGCCTGGTCGTCGGGCTGCTCGCGTTGTGAGCGAAGGGAGGTCCGCTTGGCTCACCCCGGACCTCCCGACCACCATCGCGCCGCCGCGCCGTCGCGGGTGCGGGTCGCGCTGCTGACCGTTTCGGACAGCCGCACGTCCGCCACCAACGAGGGGGGCCGCCTGCTGCGCCGCCTGGCCGATGAGGCCGGCCTGGCCGTCGCCGACGAGGCTCTGCTGCCCGACGAGCCGGGGCAGCTCCAGTCGCGCGTGGCTGGCTGGGCGCGCGACGGCGCCGTCGATGCCGCCGTGCTGACGGGTGGCACGGGCGTGGCGCCCCGCGACCGGACGCCCGAGGCCATCGGCTCGCTTTTCGATCGGCGGCTGCCCGGCTTTGGCGAGCTCTTTCGCTGGCTGTCGTTCCAGGAGATCGGCGCGGCGGCCATGCTCTCGCGCGCCGAGGCGGGCGTGGTCGGGCGGATGGCGGTGTTTCTGCTGCCGGGCTCGCCGGCGGCCGTCGAGCTGGCGATGCGCAAGCTGATCCTGCCCGAGCTGCCGCACCTGCTGGGGCAGCTGCGCGCGGAGGCGCCCGCCAGCCATGGTTGAAGCGCCGCTCATCGACCCGCAGCAGCGCCGCATCGACACGCTGCGGGTGTCCGTGACGGATCGCTGCAACTATCGCTGCACGTACTGCATGCCCGACGGCGGCGTGGCCCACGGCGCGCGTGAGGAGACGCTCTCCTTCGAGGAGATCGCGGACGTGGTGCGCCTGTTCGTCCGGCTGGGCGTGCGCCGGGTGCGTGTGACGGGCGGCGAGCCGACGGTGCGGCGCGAGCTGCCGGCGCTGATCCGTTTGCTGCGGCCCATCGCGGGCCTCGAGGAGATCGCGCTGTCGACGAACGGCCACCTGCTGGACACGCTGGCAGCGCCGCTGCGCGCGGCGGGCGTCGACCGACTGAACGTCAGCGTGGATTCGCTGCGCCCCGAGCGGTTCCGGCAGATCACCGGCGGGGGCGACCTGGCGCGCGTGCTGGCTGGCCTCGACGCCGCCGCCCGCGCCGGCTTCTCCGGCCTCAAGATCAACACCGTCGCGATCGCCGGCTTCAACGACGACGAGCTCCCCGCGCTGTGCCGGTTCGCGTGGGCGCGCGGGTGGGTGCCGCGTTTCATCGAGGAGATGCCGATGGCGGCCGGCCGCACGTACGTGCCGGGGCGCTGCCTGTCGGCGGCGGAGATCCGCGCGCGCATCGCCGCCTCGGAGCCCGGCGGGGCCGTGGTCCCGGACGACGGCGGGCCGGATCGCGGCGCCGGCCCTGCCCGGTACTTCCGGCTCGTCGGCGGCGGCGAGGCGCCGGTGCGGCGGTTCGGCATCATCTCGCCCATGACCGAGCACTTCTGCGACAGCTGCAACCGGCTGCGGCTGTCAGCGACGGGCGCCCT
Organism: uncultured Myxococcales bacterium; assembly: GCA_964589215.1. Taxonomy (GTDB): domain Bacteria; phylum Myxococcota_A; class Polyangia; order Fen-1088; family Fen-1088; genus JADGRB01. The sequence goes on from CAZPUH010000733.1 coordinate 8,008, forward strand.
GCACGCCTGCCTGGGTCACGACGACGCCGTCGACCTGCGCGCTCTCCTGCGCGCCGGCGACCTGCCCGGCGTCGAGCGCGCCATCCGGGGAGCGCTGGCCAACAAGCGGCCGGGGCACACCTTCCAGCTGGTGGGGCTCGGCGGACCCCGCAAGGCGATGGTACAGATCGGGGGATGAGCGACCTGGCCGATCTCAAACCGCGCGTGCGCACGCTGTTGCGCGAGTTCGAAGAGAAGCTCGAGGCGCTGGTGGCCATCCCCACCGTCAGCATGGACCCCGCCCGGCGCCCCCAGATGGACGCCTGCGTGGCGCTGGCGGGCGGCTACCTGCGCGACGCGGGCGCGCGCGTCGACGTGATCGACACGGGTGGGTTCCCGATGCTGCTGGGGCGCTTCGAGGTCGACCCCCGCCTGCCCACGGTGACCGTCTACAACCATCTGGACGTGCAGCCGGCCGAGCAGGCGGACGGCTGGAATTCGCCGCCGTTTCAGTTCACGCGCGAGCCGGAGTCTGCCGGGCGCCCGCTGCGCTGGTTCGCGCGCGGCACCACCGACGACAAGGGGCCGGCGCTGACGGCGCTGTTCGGCGCGCGGCTGGCCCTGGAGACCAACGCCCGCGTGAACATCCAGTTCCTGTGGGAGCTGGAAGAAGAGATCGGCAGCCCGCACTTCGCGGCGGGCCTGGCCGCGGCCGTGGCGGGCGACGCGAAGAGCGGCCGCGCGCCGCTGGTGACGGACTCCGTCGTCGTCTCGGACACAATCTGGACGGCGGCCGGGCACCCGTCGATCTCGTACGGCCTGCGCGGCCTCATGGGGTTCACGATCGCCCTTCAGACGGGCGCGAAGGACGTCCACTCGGGGACGACGGGGGGGCTGGCGCGCAACCCGATCGGCGAGCTAGCCGCCCTCATCGCCGAGATGTACGACGCCCGCACCGGCAAGGTGAAGATCCCCGGGTTCTACGACGGCGTCCGGCGGATCTCGGCCGCCGAGAAGAAGGCGTTCGGCCGGGCCGGTTTCTCGCGCAAGCGGTTCGCAGCCGCGCATGAGCTTTCCAGCCTGCGCAAGATGGCCGACGACGTGAGCGGCCTGGCCGCGCTGATCGCGGCGCCCACGCTGGAGGTGCACGGAATCACCGGCGGCTACTCGGGCCCCGGCATCAAGACCATCGTCCCCCACCGCGCGGAAGCCAAGCTGTCGACGCGCCTGGTCCCCGACCAGAAGCCCGCCAAGGTGTTCCAGCTGATCAAGAAGTTCGTGAAGGCGCGGCTCCCGGAGGCGGTGGTCACGCACGAGGCGTCGCTGGAGCCGTACCTGGCGGAGATCGGCGGCCCCTACCACGAAGCCGCCGCCGCCGCGGTGCGCGCGACGTTCGGCAAGGAGCCGGCGTTCGTGCGCGAAGGGGGGTCGATCGGCGCCGTGCTGACCATGCAGCGCCTCTTGAAGGCCCCCGTCATCTTCCTGGGGCTGTCGCTGCCCGAGCACGGCTACCACGCGATCAACGAGAACTTCGACTGGGGTCAGGCGTCGGGCGGCATGGAGATGTTCTGCCGCTATTTCCACGCCGTGGGCCGGCCCGGATGACGGCGTGCTAGCATTACCGGAATGAGCGGCGCCCCTGCCTCCGCCCCGGTCACGCGCGCGAGCGCGGTCAAGATTCTGGCGTCCGTGGTGGTCGTCGCCGGCGCGGTCGCCTACCTGCTGACCAGCTCGATGAAGCAGGGGGCCGAGTACTACAAGCACGTCGACGAGGTGATGGCCAACGCCGACGCCTGGCACGGCAAGCGCCTGCAGGTGCACGGCAACGTCGTCGATGGCTCGATCGAGCAGGCCAAGGGGACGCTGCTCTACCGGTTCAAGATCGAGAGCCGCCCGCCGCGTCCTCCGGCCGTCATCAGCGCCACCTACAACGGGCTCGTGCCCGACACGTTCAAGGGCGGCGCCGAGGTGGTGGCCAAGGGGACGCTGACGCCGGACAACCAGCTGACCGTCGTTCCGGACGGGATCATGGCCAAGTGTCCGTCGAAGTACGACGCCGACAAGGCCGCGCCGCCAGCGCCCATCGCGCCGGGCGTCGCGCAGAAGCTCTGATCCGGGCGCGCCCGGGTCAGGTGTAGCGGAGGCCGTCGACCGCGCGCAGGCGGCTGGCGCGCAGCGACGGGTAGACCGTCGCCAGGAAGCAGATGGCCAGCGTGGCCGCCGCGACGGCCAGGATCTCGCCCCCGGCGATGCGAACCGGCAAGGAGCCAATCAGGTAGACCTTCGGGTCCAGCGGATACCCGTAGAGGCGGGCCAGCAGGCACACGAGCAGCCCGAACAGAATCCCCAGCCCGGTGCCCACGCCCCCGACGGTGGTCCCCCCGATCAGGAAGATGCGCGCGACCATCCCCGACGGCGCGCCCATCGACTTCAGGATCGAGATTTCGCGGACCTTCGACAGGACGATCATCGTGAGCGACGCGATGATGTTGAACGCCGCGACCACGATGATCAGCACCAGCAGCAACGAGATGATCACCTTCTGCATGGTCAGCGCCATGAAGAGGTTGTGATTCAGCTCTTTCCAATCGATGATCCGGTACGGCCCGTCCAGGCGGCGCCGGACGTCGGGCGCCGCGCTCAGCGCCATCATCGGGTCGGAGAACCGCAGCTCGACGCCGGAGACCAGCCGACGCGCGTTCGCCAGCCGGTGCGCGTCGGCGATGCTGATGTACGCGAGGCGCGTGTCGTACTCGTTGAATCCCATTCGGAAGAGCCCGACGACCTTGAACAGATAGGCGACCGGCGCCTCCCCGACGCCCGAGCTGAACGGGATCATGATCGACACGCAGTCGCCGATGCCGACGTGCAGGTGATGCGCCAGCTCCGTCCCCAGCGCGATGCGGCCCACGTCGTCGGTCGTCTTGCGGGGCGTGCCGGCGGGCAGCGCGCAGCTGGCCGGCTGCTCGAGCGCTTCCACGCTTCCGGCGATCAGCGAGCGGCGTAGATCGTCGGCGCCCTGCTTCAGATCGATCCCTTTCAGGTTGGCGCCGATGCGTCCGATCATCACCTCCCCGGCGGAGAAGAGGAACTTCGCCATGCGGGTCACGCCCGGCATCCCCTTCAGGCGCGAGGCAATCTCCGCGATCTCGGGGCCGTCGACGTCGGCGTCGCCGTAGGGCATCACGATCAGGTGCGCGTTGAGGGCCAGCACCTTGTCCTGAAATTCGCGCTCGAAGCCGCTGGTCACGCCCAGCACGACGACCAGCGAGGCCACGCCCAGCACGACGCCCATCGTGGAGACCGTCGTGAAGACCGAGAAGGTCCGCAGAAGGAACGCCACGACGGCCGAGAGCGCGCCGACGAGGACGGTCACCACGGCGGCGGTCTCCAGCCCGCGCGAGTGCCCGCGCGCCGCCGCGAAGACGACGAAGCCGGCGCCGGCCAGCGCCAGCCCGGCGACCAGCGCCACGCGCGCCCCGCGCGACCGGCGGCCCCGGTGCAGGTAGCGCAACCCGACGAACCGCTCGAGGCCCAGCGTGAAGAGGTCGCCGAGGCCGATGCCCAGGATCGCGGCGACCCCCACCTCGATCCAGAGGTCCCGGTGGTGACTCGCCCCGCGGGCGAAGACGGCCGCGGCGGCGATCCCGAGCACCGCGACGAGCAGCGCCAGACGAACGACCAGGCGGCGGTTGGGCATCGCGGCAAGGAACCTAGCAGAACGCCGCCGCGTGAGGTTCCTTGACACTCTTCGACGGCAAACCGTACCGTACTCGGCCATGGCACGTCCGCGCCTCTGGTTGCTGGCCGGGCTCGCGCTTGCGTGGCCGGCCGTCGCGCGCGCGGACAAGTACGATCTGGCCCTGCTCAACCTCTGCCCACCGTCGGCGGCGGGTGGCTGCTCGTGGGTCCAGACCGGCGCCAACGGGCAGAAGACGGTCACGCTGGACCCCGAGGCCGCCTCGCGCTACCGCAGCTTGATGTCGGAGCTGGGGGTCGTCATGGCGCCCCGGCTGATGACCCCGGCCGACACGCTGGGGTACGCCGGCTTTCAGTTTTCGGCCGAGCTGGGGTTCACGACGACCAACCCCGGGCGCCAGCTCGGGGGGGCTTCGTACTGGAACGGCATCGCGGGCGTCGACCCTGGCAACCCGACGGCGACCCGGCCCAGCAGCACGATGACCACCGTCGGCGGCTTCGTCCGCAAGGGGCTGTGGCTTCCCATCCCGGCCCTGGAGTTCGGGGCGGGCGCGGTCAGCCTGCTCGGCTCGCACATGTACGCGATCCAGGGCTACGCGAAGTTCGCCCTCCAGGAGGGCTTCCACGACTGGGTGCTGCCGTCGCTGGCCGTGCGTGGCTCCGCCTCCCAGCTGCTGGGGACGGGCCAGGTCACGATGACCATTTATGGCGTCGACGTCCTGATCTCGAAGGCCTTCAGCCTAGGCGGGACCGCCCGCGTCGAACCCTTCGCCGGCTGGAACGCGCTGCTGATCGACGCGCGCAGCGGGGTCATCGACGCGACCCCGGGGTGCGACGCGTACGCCCAGCACGCCGCGGCGCCTGGTGCAGCGGCGCCGGGCGGGTGCAGCGCGAGCGACAACGGGACGTGGAACGACCTGGGCGCGAACTTCACGTTCCCGTCCCAGGACATCATCACGCGCTACCGCTGGTTCTTCGGCACCAAGCTCAAGCTGTCGAAGCTGTTTCTTACCGCCGAGTTGGACTACGTCCAGCACGGCGCCAGCCACGACAGCAAGGCCGATGCCGCCGACGCCAGCGGCAGCCAGTGGGCGTTCGCGTTATCCGCCGGCTTCGACTTCTGACCGGCTAGGCCGCAGCGCCGCCGATGCCGCCCGAGCCGGCCGTGCCGCTGCCCGGCGCGGCGGGGGGAGCCCCGGTGGCAGCAGGCGGCGCGCCGGCCGCAGGCATGCCCCCCTGGATGATCTTGCGCAGCCCGGCGACCGAGAGACGCGGCGTCTTCTTCTCTTCCTCGAAGATGATCTGCGCCAGCGTCGCTGTCGTCAGGTCCGCTCGAGTGGTGTTCTCCACGACGCGAACGTCGTCGCCGGCACGCACCATCGCCGCTATGTGGTCGAGGGTCACGTAGCGGCTGTCGCGCGTGTCATAGAGCTTCCTATTCGCGTACCGTTTGATCGTGCGTGCAGTGCTCATTGG
>CAZPUH010000734.1:0-2076 GCA_964589215.1 uncultured Myxococcales bacterium
AAGTTCGCCTAGGAGTAGCTGACCGATGCCTGACGTTTCCAAAGCCACTTACGCCACGGGCCGCCGCAAGCACGCCGTCGCCCGCGTCTGGTTGCAGCCGGGCTCCGGCAAGATCGCCATCAACAAGCGCTCGCTGGAAGACTACTTCGGCCGCGAGACCTCGCGCATGGTGTTTCGCCAGGCGCTGGAGCTGACCGAGACCTCGGGCACCTTCGACATCTTCGTGAACGTCAGCGGCGGTGGCCTCTCGGGCCAGGCCGATGCGATCCGCCACGGCATCTCGCGCAGCCTCATCAAGATCGACCCCGCTTACCGCCCCGCCCTCAAGAAGGCCGGCTACCTGACGCGCGACGCGCGCCAGAAAGAGCGCAAGAAGTACGGACAGCGTGGCGCCCGCGCCCGCTTCCAGTTCAGCAAGCGTTAGAAGTTCAGGCCGCGGTACGGTTGGGCGACGGGCGACGATCCGGCCCGCTGGCTGTGCCGGGCCTGCGCTTCCGGTCCTCATTTACATGAGTAAACTGCGGGCCGGTTCTCGGCCCGGCTTCGCCAGCGGACCGGCTTGTCGCCCGCTGGTCGCTCGGACGGATCCGCGGCGCGGAGCCTACTCTTCGCGGGGTCGGCCGAGCAGGAAGCGGCCGACGCGGGAGGTGCGGAAGCGCTCGCTGAAGTAGCTGCGGGTGCCCTTGCCGGGGATCGTCGCGGCTGTTCCGGCGGTGTGGGTGGGCTTGCCCGGCTCGGTCTCCTGGGTCTGGTCGGCGCGGCCGGCCAGCTGGTCGAAGGAGGGAATCTCGGGCGGCTGGCGCGCGGCGATGAGGCCGACCAGGTCCTGCACGAAGGCGATCGCGTCCTCGCTGCGGAAGGCCTGGGCGGCCAGGAAAGCGTCCAGGTCGCGCGCCATGTCTTGCGCCGTCTGGTAGCGCTTGTCCCGGTCGCGTTCCAGCGCCTTGAGGACGATGCGGTCCAGCTCGGGCGGGATCTCGGGCCGCAGCTGCGACGGCGGCGGGATCTCCATGTTCAGCACCCGATAGAAGGTGATCTGGTGGTTGTCGCCCTCGAACAGCGGCTGCAGCGTCAGCAGCTCGTAGAGGACGATGCCCAGCGAGAAGATGTCGGCGCGGTGGTCGATGTCGCGCTGGTCCAGCGTCTCGGGCGCGAGGTAGGCGGGCTTGCCCTTGATGGTGCCGACCTGCGATTTGGCCTGAGAGGCGCGGTACTTGGCGACCCCGAAGTCCAGCAGCTTGGCCGTGCCGGTCGCCGTCAGCAGCACGTTCGACGGCGTCACGTCCCGGTGCACGACGTTCAGCGGCGCCCCGTCGGCGTCCAGCAGGTTGTGGACGTGGTCCAGCGCGCGGCACACGTCGTGCGCGATCTGGCAGGCCACGCCGATCGGCATCGGCCGGCCGGCTTCCTTGAGCACGCTGACCGTCTCGGCCAGCGACGGACCGTCGACGTACTCGAGCACCAGGAACAGCGTCCCGCCCGACTCGCCGAAGTCGTACGCCTGGATGACGTTCGGGTGGTGGAGCATCCCCAGGATCTTCGCCTCCGCCACGAACATCCGCACGAACGACGGATCGCTGCAGTTCGCGGGCAGGATGCGTTTGACGACCACCGTGCGCTGGAACCCACCTGGGCCGGTGGCCCGCGCCTTGAAGATCTCGGCCATGCCGCCGACGCCCAGCTGCTCGATGAGCTCGTAGCGGCCCAGCCGCTCGACCGGCGTCGCCTTCCCCTGCTCCGCTGCACGCCCAGCCGAAGTCATGTCCCGCCGCCAATCAACTGCTGTGACGCTCGACCTTCTCGATCAGATCCGCGATTTCCACCGGCTTCGTCACATAGCCCGCAGCGTCGAGGTCCTCGACGGCAAACGCGATCTGCGCCCCAGCCGACATCAGGACCACGGGGATTTTCGCCAGCTCGGCCTTGCGCTTTTGGAGCCGGCGAAAATCCCACCCATTCATGATGGGCATCATCAGGTCCAGCAGGATGATCTGGCAGGCGTCCGGCTTCGCCTCGAGGATTTTCAGCGCCTCGGCACCATTGGGCGCCTGCAGGACACGGTAGTCCTCCTGCTCC
>CAZPUH010000735.1:0-1699 GCA_964589215.1 uncultured Myxococcales bacterium
GCGTCGGCGTGGGCCGGGGCGCCGAGGCCGCCGAGGAGGCCGCCGCCATCGCGGCGGCCGAGGCCGACGTGTATGCCACGGTCGGTGTTCACCCGCACGACACCGCGGACGCCACCGAGGCGCACTGGGCGACGTTCGAGCGGCTGGCCCGCGCCCCCAAGGTCGTGGGCATCGGGGAGACGGGGCTCGACTATCACTACGAGCACTCGCCGCCGGACGTCCAGCGCGCCGCCTACGCCCGGTCGATCGGCCTGGCCCGGGCCGCCGGGCTGCCGATCGTGTCGCACATCCGCGACGCGCACAGCGACGCGGCCGACCTCCTGCGCGCCGAGGCGGCCGGAATGGCCGGGGTCATCCACTGCTTCACCGGCGGTGTGGCCGAGGCGCGGGCCTATCTCGACCTGGGGCAGTACCTGTCCTTCTCGGGGATCGTCACGTTCAAGAACGCCGGCGCCATCCGCGAGGCGGCCGCGTTTGCGCCGGCCGACCGCATCCTGGTCGAGACAGACGCCCCCTACCTGGCCCCCGTCCCTCACCGCGGCAAGCGGAACGAGCCGGCTTTCATCGCGGAGACGCTGCGCGTGCTGGCCGAGCTGCGCGGCGTTCCGGTGCCGGACCTGGACGCCGCCACGACGGCGAACACCCGCCGCGTGTTCGGCTTGTCACGCGAGCATTGACGGACGCGAGCCGCGCGGCCGATACTGGAAATTCCGGTGAATAACACGTGAGCTCCGAGCCGACCTCGCCCGCGCCCGTCCGCGTCCGGCTTCGATACGCAGCGTTCGAGACGTTCATCGAGAAGTTCGCGCCCAACGTCACCCGCGGCGGCGTGTTCCTGGCCAGCCGCGAGCCGCGCCCCGTCGGTGAGGTGTTCCCGTTCGAGGTTCTCCTGTCCGGCGGTGAAGTCGCGCTGGCCGGCGAGGGGAAGGTGACCTGGGTGCGCGCGTTCGACCCGGCGGCACCGCACAAGCCGCACGGCATGGGTGTGCAGTTCCTGCGGCTCGACGCCCCGTCGCGCGCCGTCGTGAACCAGATGCTGGCGCGGAAGGCCGTCAGCGCGGCCTCCGGAGCCGCGCGCCCGGCCAGCCCGACGGGCGCCTTCACACCGCTGTCCCGGGGACGCAACGGCCTGCCTTCGAGGACCGGGCCGCTGCCCACCGTCGACCCCCACGTCGACATCGCCGCCGAGCTGGGCGTCGACGAGACACGGCTCCGCCGCGCCATCGAGCGAAACTGGCTCCCCCCCGGTCGTGTTGCCGGCGAGCTGGAAGAGCTGGAGGCGCTGCTGCGCCCCGACCCGCAGGAGCCGGTCTCGCCGAGCCAGGCCGCGGCCGAGCTGCCGCGCCTCCTCGATCCGTCGGCGCGGCGGCACAGCGGGGCCTTTCGCCCGCTGGCCGAGACGCTGGCGCCCGAGCCGCCCGCGCGCCCCGAAGATCCCGACGCCGCGCGCTGAGGGGGCGGTCAGCGGCGCCGCCGCGTCCGCCGGAGGGCCGTCAGCCCCGGCAGCAGCAGCAACAGCGCGATCGCGCCCGGTGGTTCGGCGCCCGGTACGGCGCAGGCGCAGCCCTGGTCGGCGGCGGGCCCGGTGGCATGGCCGCGCCGGCCCGTTCCGCTGGGCGACCCCGCGTCACCGGCGTCGGCAGGTCCGCCGGCGTCCGGCGCGCCGGTCATCGGCCGCCCATCCGCGCCGCCGCCGCCT
>CAZPUH010000736.1:0-24751 GCA_964589215.1 uncultured Myxococcales bacterium
CGAGCAAGAGGCGAAGGCAGCGGTCGAGCAGCTGAGCGGCCGCGAGCTGGGCGGCCGGACGCTGAACGTCAACGAGGCGCAGGAGCGCTCGAGCGGCGGCGGCAACCGGTCCTCCGGTGGCGGCGGCCGCGGCCGCTGGTAGTCGGCAGCCCGTAGATACCAACACTCGACCGGCCGGGGACCCGCGAGGGTTTCCGGCCGTTCGCATTTTAGCGGCGATCCAGCCGCAGCCCCTTCGGGACCAGCACGCGCTCGAGCAGATCGAACAGCGCCTGGACCACCAGCGCCAGCACCGACGCCGGGATCGCCCCTTCGAGGATCAACGACACGTCGTCGAGGCGGATGCCGGCGAAGATCGGCTGGCCGAAGCCGCCGGCGCCGACCAGCGCGCCCAGGGTCGCGGTGCCGATGTTGATGACGGCCGCGCTCTGGATGCCGGCCAGGATGGTGCCGAACGCCAGCGGCAGCTCGATCCGCCAGAGGATCGCGCCGCGCGGCAGGCCCAGCGCTTCCGCGGATTCGCGCAGCGCGCCCGGGATCGCCGTGAGACCGGCGTGCGTGTTCCGGACGATCGGCAGCAGGCTGTACAGAAACAGCGCCACGATCGCCGGCCAGCTCCCGATCCCCAGCAGCGGGATCATGAACACCAGCAGGGCCAGCGACGGAATGGTCTGGACCACGCCGACGGCGGCCAGCACGACCTGGCCCAGCCGGGGGCGGCGCGCGGCCAGCACGCCCAGCGGCAGCGCGCAGAGGATGGCGGCCAGCAGCGAGACGGCCACCAGCGACAGGTGTTCGCGCAGGCGGCGCCAGACGGCCCGCCACCGCGCCTCGCCGCCGGCGGCCGCGCGCACGCCGAAGCGCTGGGCCACGAAATCGGCGGCCACGGTGCGCTCGGGGACGCGATCGATCTTGGCGCGCGTGTTGAGGCGGATCATGGTCGCCTCGTCGACGGCCCCCGCCATCCGCCGCATCGCCGCGAACGCGGCGGGCCACCGCGCCTCGGCGTCGCGCCGGTACAGCAGGATCGCGTCGTAGCGAGGGAAGTAGTGGCGGTCGTCGGTCAGGACCCGCAGCTGGTCCCGGCCGATCTCGGCGTCGGTCGAGTAGACGTCGACGACGTCCAGCGCGCCCGCTGCCAGACCGCGGAGCGCGAGCTCGTGGTCGAGCCCCTGCGCGCGCGACGCGGGCAGCCCGTAGTGGGCGGCGAGGCCGGGCCAGCCGTCGCGGCGGCGCAGGAACTCGTTGCTGACGCCGATCTTCAGGGGCGGGTGGCCGGCCAGATCGGAGATCGCCTGGACGTGCAGCGCGGCCGCCGCCTGCGCGCGCATCGCGAGCGCGTAGTGGTTCTCGAAGCCCAGCGGGCCGATGAAGGCAATCCCATGCGTGGCCAGAGCCGCGCGCAAGGCGTCCAGGTCTGCCGCGGGGACTTCGCCCCTCAGGATCTCCTCGCGCAGCGTTCCCGTGTACTCGGGGTAGACGTCCAGCGCGCCCGCCAGCAGCGCATCCCAGCAGAGGCGGCTTCCGCCCAGCGCGCCCCGATCGTCGACCGGTGTCCCCGCCGCCGTCGCCAGGAACCCGGCCGCTTCGGCCAGGATCACCGATTCGGGGAAGGCTTTGGACCCCACCCGCAGCGGCTGCTCCGCCGTCGAGGACGCTCGCGCGCCGCCGCCCGCGCAGGCCACCAGCGCGACGAGCGCCGGCGCGGCGAACCGACCGGCCGGCTTCATGGCGCCCGACCGGCGCCGGCGGGCGCCAGACGCCGCTGCGCCTCGACGAACCGGGTCACGAACGGGTCGGCCGGCGTGCGCACCAGCGCGTCGAGCGGCCCTTCTTGCACGACCCGCCCCTCGCGCAGCAGGACCACCCGGCGCGCGAAGAACGCGGCCTCGGCGAGATCGTGGGTGACGACCACCACCGCCTTGTCGAGGCGCGTGAAGATCGCCGACAGATCGTCCTGCAGCTCGGCGCGCACCAGCGGATCGATGGCCGCCAGCGGTTCGTCCAGCAACAGCAGCTCGGGATCCAGAAACAGCGCCCGCATGATGCCCACGCGCTGCCGCTGCCCGCCCGACAGCTGGCCGGGATAACGATCCAGCGCGTCGACGGGGAAGCGCGTGAGCTCGACGAGCTCGGCGCGGCGGGCGGCGATGCGCGCGTCGGTCCACCCCAGGTAGCGCGCCATCAGCTGGACGTTCTGCGCGGCCGTCAGATGCGGGAACAGCCCGCCGTCCTGAACGACGTACGCCATCTGGCGGCGGGCGGCCTGCGCGTTGGCCGCCGTCAGCGGCGCGCCGCGGAAGCGGACGCTGCCTGCGTCGGGCACCAGCAGGCCCAGCGCCAGCCGCAAGACGGTGGTCTTTCCGGAGCCGCTGGGACCGATCAAGGCCACGGTCTCACCGCGCGCGACGGTCAGGTCGAACGGCCAGAGGACCGTCTTGCCCTGGTAGCGCTTGCTGGCGCCGGCCAGCTCGAGGATGGGGTCCAAAAAGGCGCCTCGCGCCCGAGCTTAGACCACGACCAGGCCGGCCGCGCTCGCGGCGGCCGCCAGCAGGGCGCTGGCGAACATCACGGTCCGGAAGGCGGCGACGTAAGCGGTCGCGAAAGCCGCCTGCAGGGGCGCGCGCAGGCCCGTCGCGAAGCCGGAGAAGTCGGCGCCGCCCAGACGAACGCGCTGCACGTCGACGGCCTGGGCAACGGGGGCCGGCAGCGACAGGGGCGCCAGCGCCCCGTCGAGCACCTGGTTGAAGCGGAACGACAGCAGCACGCCCAGGGCCGCGATCGCCAGCAAGCCTGCCGTCCGCGCGACGGCGTTGTTGATCCCGGACGCCACCCCGGCGTGGCGCGGGTCGACGGCGCCCATCACGGCGGCGGTGAGCGGCGCGACCGTGAGGCCCATCCCCGCGCCCAGGGTCAGCACGCCCGGGAAGAACGTGCGCCAGTAGGTGCCGCCCACGGCGGGGCGCGCGAGCAACAGGAACCCCAGCGCCGCCAGCAAGGGGCCGCACCCCAGCAGCACGCGCGGTCCGATACGCGCGGCCAGCGCGCCGGCCCACCGGCTCATCGTCGAGATGAGCACCACCAGCGGCAGCAGCGCCGCGCCCGCGGCCGCCGGGCTGTAGCCCTGGACCTGGATCAGATTGAACGGGATGAAGAACATCGCGCCGCCCATGGCCGCGTACAGCAGCAAGGTCAGTGCGTTCGTCGCCGCGAAGGTGCGCGAGCGAAACAGGCCCAGGGGGACCATCGGCCACCTCACGCGCGCTTCGACGCCGATGAACGCGACCAGGGACGCCGCGCCGGCCGCCAGCAGCGCAAGCACGCGGCGCGACGCGAGCCCAGCCGGACCCGCGTCGATGAGCGCGTACACCAGCGCGCCCAGCCCGATGGTCGCCAGCGCCGCGCCGGCGACGTCGATCCGTGGCGGGGCGTCGGGATCGCGCGTCTCCGGGACGCGGCGCGCGGCCAGCGCGAGCACGACGGCCGCGACCGGGACGTTGAAGAAGAAGAGCCAGCGCCAGGACGCGTGCGCGGCCACCCAGCCGCCGGCCACGGGACCCGCGGCCGCCGTGATGGCGCTCCACGCGGACCAGGTGCCGATCGCCGCGCCGCGCGTCTGGGGCGGGTAGGCGGCGCTGATCAGGGCCAGGCTGCCCGGGACCAGCAGCGCCGCCCCGGCTCCCTGGACGGCGCGGGCGGCGATCAGGAGCCGGATGCCGGGCGCGGCCCCGCAGGCCGCGGACGCCAGCGCGAACATCACGACCCCGGCCGAGAACACGCGCCGGCGCCCCAGCCGGTCCCCCAGCGCGCCGCCCACCAGGACCAGGGACGCCAGCAGGACCGCGTAAGCCTCCACGACCCACTGCAGCTGACCGGCCGTGGCGCCCAGGGCGCGCTGCATCACGGGGAGGGCGACGTTGACGACCGTCCCGTCCAAAAATGCCATTGCCGACCCCAGGATGGCGACGATCAGCGACCAGCGTTCCACGGCCCAGTCTTACGACGCCGGGGGGGAGGGCGCCGGATTTGCGTTACCGCCGGACCCAAACAAATAGTAACCTTGGCAACTTGGAAGGTGGCGCCGTGCGCCGCCTGCCCGAGCCGCGCCCCCAACGCGGGTGGAGATCGTTCCGATGCAACATCATTGGCGTCGCCCCGAAATGGAACGTCAGGACCTATCGACCACGGAACGCTGTATCGAGGCTTTCGACGGCGAGCTCGACTACCTGTTCTCGTCGCTGCGTCGCCTCGGCGGGCGTCCCTCCGAGATGGAGGATCTGGCGCACCAGGTTTTCCTCATCCTGCTGCGCACCTGGCGGGCCTTCCCCAACCAGCGTGCTCTGCGCCTGCACCTGTTCGGCCTGGCGGTGCGGGTCATCTCCCGGCAGCAACGTCGCTTCGCCCTGGCGCTGGACGAGGCCGGCGAACCGCGTCCGCTGGTCCTGATGGCGCTGGACCGCGTGCCGCTCAGCCGGCGGGCCGTGCTGGTGTTGCACGAGCTCGACCGGGTCCCCCTGGCCCAGGTCGCCGACAGCCTCTCGATGACCCGGGTGGGCGTGGCCATGCGGCTGCGCAAGGCCCGCCGCGACCTGGTCACCGCGATCCGGCAGCTGGTTGCGGAGTCGCAGAACGCGCCGCTCGGCTGCCTGGACCTGCTGCTCGCGCCGCGCGGGATCCGCTTCGACGAGCTCCTGGACGCCAGCGGGTCGCACGCCCGCCCGGCCGACGCGGACGATCCGTCGCGCGAGATGGCCGGGGAGATCCTGCAGATGCAGGACGACGTCTTCCTTCTCGAGTCGCTCATGGACGAGCTGCCGGACGCGATCTACTTCAAGGATCGGCAGAGCCGCTTCACGCGCATCAACCGGTACGCGGCGGCCCACTACGGGATCGTCAATCCGGCGCTGGCCGTCGGTCGGACGGACTTCGACTTCTTCACCGAGGAGCACGCGGGGCAGGCGCTCCGCGACGAGCGGGAGATCATCCGCACGGGACAGCCGCTGGTCGCGATCAAAGAGAAAGAGACCCTGCCGGACGGCAAGCTCCGCTGGGTGTCGACGACCAAGCTTCCGCTGCGCGACCGCGACGGCGACATCGTCGGAATCCTGGGGCTCTCGCGCGACATCACGGAGCTGCAAGAGGTCGCGTAGGCGTTAGAAGACGTCGCCCAGCTGCGCGATGCGGTCGTAGACGGCGGTCACCCAGACCTTCACGCGCTGGCGCTCGATGCGCGAGAACGTCTCGGTGCCGAAGCTGCTGCCGTTGGCGGCCGCCCAGAAGCTGGCGTCGAGGCGGTCGATCTTCTGCATGACCGCCGGGTTCAGCTCGGGCAGCTCCAGGACGGCGGCGCCCTGCTGCTGGGCCGCCTCGCGGACGGGCGACCGGTCGAAGAGCGAGAAGTCCTTGCCGCGGCCGTGGTTCTTGACGATGCAGATGCGCGCCTGATCGCCGGTCCGGTTCAAGAGCCGCTCGAGGGTGATCAGAGCGTCCTTGCCGTCGTCGATGACGTGCCAGAAGACGACGCGGACGTCGCTCTCGGTGGCGAGCTCGAGGATCCCGGACTCGCCCAGCCAGGCGCCCAGCAGGCGGTCGCTCTGCGCGGGGAGGTCCACCAACACGCGGCGGTCGGCGTCGGTCGCCAAGCTCAGGATCTGATCCGCGCTGGGGAAGCTGGTCAGATCGATGGGCGTCGTGTAGTCCGCATAGAACCGCATCAACGCCCCGTGCGACCCGTCGGCGTCCGCCGCCTTGAACGGGAGCTCGCGATCGATGCAGTACTGGGCGCAGACGCGCGCCACGACGGATTTGCCGACGCCGCCCTTCTCGCCGCCGATGAAGTGAATCGTGCTCATCCGCAGGAGTGTACGCGGTTCGTATTTCCGGGGGGCGACGGCGATGTTTCCATTCGGCGCAGGCGGGCGGCCGGTGCGATTGGGCTCACTCCTTGGCGTTCGTGAGCGGGGTGCTCGCCGGATCCTTGCCCTCGGCGGCGTCCTTCTCGCGGATGCTGTTGGCGATCTCGATCGCCACGGCGGCCGCCTCCTCGGCGGAGGCGCCGGCGGTCTCGCGCGCGTAGAGGCGCTCGGCGCGCGCGTCGCGCGCCCGCAATCGACGGTCGTCGGTGTCGTCGCCGGGCAGGTCGACCCGCAGCTCCTCGATCAGCATGCGGACGGCGGCGGCGATGGGCAGCGCCAGCAGCGCGCCGATGATGCCGCCCAGCTTCCCGCCGATCAGCAGGGCGATGACGACCACCGCCGACGAAAGCCGCAGCGCCTGCCCGTAGACGCGCGGGACGATGATCCGGCTCTCCAGCTCCTGGTACAGGATCATCGTCACCAGGACGACCGTGGCGGTGCCGGTCCCGCGCGACAGCGACACCAGCACGGCCGGGGTGGTCGCCAGCAGCCCGCCGACGAAGGGAATCACGTCCGTCAGCGCCGCGAACGCCCCCAGTGCCAGCGCGTTCGGCACGCGGGACACCGTGAGCAGGCCGAACGTGAAGATGCCGATCATCACCGACGTGACGACCTGTCCGCGCAGGTAGCCGCCGACGATGGTCCCCAGGTTCAGCAGCACGCGCGCGAGGCGCACGTGATAGCGGCGCGGGACGACGGCGTAGAGGGCGCCGCGGGTCCGCTCGACGTCGGCGATGAAGTAGATGGCCAGCACGATCGAGGTGCCGGCGTAGCCGATGACCTCGACGACGCCCAGCGACGCGGTGATGGCGGCGTTCGCGTTGACGCTGCGGATCCGGTCCTCGGGCTTGAAGTTCCGGATCGCGCTGGCGGCGGGCGCAGTCAGCCGGTGCGCCTCCAGCCTCTCGGCCAGGCTCTGCTGGATCTGCGGGAGCTGGTTGATCGTGTGGGTCACCTGCGCCAGCAGGTCGGGGATCGTGATGAGCGCGGTGCCGACGACCAGCACGCCGCAGCCCAGGAAGACCACGGCGATCGACAGCGCCCGCGACAGCCCGCGCTGCTGGAACCACCGAACGGACGGCGCCAGGGTCCCGACCAGCATCAGCGCGATGACGATCACCACCAGGATCGGCATCAGCGCGTTCAGCAGGTAGACGGCGCCGATCGTCAGCGCGACCCAGAGAATCGTGCGCGGCGCGATCTCGACGCGGTGGACGATCCGCTGATCGTCCTCGGCGTCCTGGTGTTTGTGGCCGTTCGGTTGGTCGTCCGCCATCGTCCTGGCCCGGGTCCCGTCAGGGTTGCTCCGTAGGGTCCAGGCTCAACCATAAGGCCGGGCGCGGCGATGGCAACCCGGACGCGCCCGGCCGCCAGTTCTACGAGCCAATCTCGGCGGTCACCCGGTCTCGCGCGCGGTAGAGGTCCCAGAGCTTGCCCGCGACGGTCTTGGGATCGATGGTCGCGTTGCCGGTGTCGAAGGCGGTGCCCTTGACCAGCCCCAGCACCATGGCCTCGCCGACGTACACGCCGTCGGCCTTCAGCTTTTGCGAGAGCAAGCCCACCAGTTTGTGCTTCGCCGCATTCGCGACCGCCAGCCCCATGGACCCCCACTGCACGGCCATGGCGTCCACCTGCGGGTCGAAGTAGCCGAGGCCGCCGTTGACGACCAGCACCGCGGCGTCCTTCTGGGTCTTCAGATCGGGCAGCGCCTCGCGCACGACGGCCAGCAGGCTGGTGACGGCCACGTCCAGCGCGGTGCGGACGTCGGCGACCTCGGCGGCCAGCAGGTCGCCTGCGGCGCCCGAGTAGGCGGTCCACTCGATGGCGGTCAGCGGGCCCAGCGCGGCGCGGACCTTGCCGACCAGCGCGCGAGCGGCCGTGGGGTCGCTGACGTCGGTCGGGAACGCGGCGGCGCGAATCCCCTTGGCCTCCAGGGCCTTCACGCCGGCCGCCAGGCGCTCGGCGTTGCGCGCCGCCAGCGCCACGGCGAATCCCTCGGCGCCGAATCGCTCGGCGACCGCGGTGGAGATTCCAGGACCATACCCGCTCACGAGGATCGTCTTTGCCATGGGCCCTTCTCTAGCGCCGAATCGCGGTCGTTCAAGCCCGCAAATTCGTGCCTACTCGGCGCGCGCGAACCGCTGCCAGACGCCGCCGATGCGCCGCTCGTGGGGCATGAAGGCCAGCTTGTACGCCATCGAGTGGTTGTCGCGGATCGCCAGCCCCAGGTAGACCCAGTCGAGGCCCATCGATCGAGCAACGGCGATCTGGGTCAGGATCGAGTACGTCCCCAGCGACAGCGCCGCGTGGGTGGGGTCCCAGAACGTGTACACGGCGGACAGCGCGCGCGCCCCGCGATCGGTGATGGCGACCGCCGCCAGGCGCCCGGCGATCGTGTAACGCACCTCGAACCCCTCGGCGCAGCTCATCGCGAAGTAGCTCTCGTAGCCGAGCGCGTCGATGGGGGGCCGCCCGTCGGCGTCCAGCCCGCGCCCGCTCTGGTGCAGGCGGTAGAGCGACAGCCGCGCCTCGTCGACCTCGATCGGTCCCAGCGCGACGCTGACGGCCGCGTCCCCCTTGGCCTGCGCGCGCCGCTGCGCGCGCGAGGGGGCGAACGCCCGCACGTCGACCCGCAACGGCTCGCACGCGGCGCACGCCGGACAGGACTGGTTGTAGAGCAGGGTGCCGGCCCGCCGGTCGCCCGCCGCCAGCCGGCCGTCCAGCTCGGCGGGCGTCAGGCGGCGCAGCGGGTGGCGCAGAGGCTGGCGCGCCGTGCGCCCCGGCAGATAGAGGCAGGGCTCCTCCTCGTCGTGGACGACCAGCTCGGGCGGCGTGGCGGCCAGGATGCGCCCCGACATTCCACTCAGTATGGTTCGAACCGGCGCCGCGCGCGACCGCTTGACGGGCGGGACCGGGATCGGGCAAAAACCGGCGGCCAGACGCCGCAATGACCCGCCGCGCCGCTCGTTCCCATCACCAATACGCCGCCGCCCTGGTGGTCGCGTTGCTTCTGGCGAGCGTCGCGCGCGCCGCGCCGCCGCCGGGCACGGGCGTCGAATCCGGCTCGGTCGCGCCGCTCGTCGATCGGGTCAAGGGCGCCGTCGTCACGATCCAGAGCACCAAGTTCATCCGCCGGTTCGCGGTCGAGGACCCCTGGACGCAGATGCTGCGCCAGCAGTTCGGGCTGCCGGCGCCGCGCGCCACGCGCGAGCGCCAGGAGGCGCTGGGGTCGGGCTTCGTCGTCGACCGGTCCGGCATCATCCTGACCAACAACCACGTCGTGGCCGGGGCGGACGAGGTGGTCGTGAAGCTGGCCGACAATCGCCGCTTCCCGGCGCGCGTGGTGGGCAGCGATCCGCCCACCGACGTGGCGGTCGTGAAGATCGATCACCCGCCGGCCGACCTGCAGGCGGCGACGCTGGGCGACTCGGACCGGGTCCGCGTGGGCGATTACGTGCTGGCCATCGGCAACCCGCTGGGGCTGGGGCAGACGGTGACGATGGGCATCGTGAGCGCCAAGAACCGCGTCATCGGCGAGCGTCTGGGCGACGTCGACCCGCGCTACGAGGACTTCATCCAGACCGACGCCGCCATCAACCAGGGGAACTCGGGCGGCCCGCTCTTCAATTTTCGCGGCGAGGTCATCGGCATCAACTCGGCGATCATCAACCCGGGCGTCGCGATGAACGTCGGGTTCGCCATCCCCATCGATCTGGCGCGGCAGGTGGCCGACCAGATCCGCAAGGCGGGGCGGGTGGCGCGCGGGACGATCGGCGTGCGCGCCGACGACTTCACGCCCGAGCGCGCCGAGGAGATGCACGTCCCGTTCACGCCCGGCGCGCTGCTGCTGGCGGTCAGCCCCGGCTCGGCGGCGGCCGCGGCCGGCCTGAGGGCGGGTGACGTGGTGGTGGAGATGGCCGGCAAGGCCATCGACGGACAGCGCCGGCTGGTGTCCGTGGTGGCGTTCTGCCGCCCGGGCGAGAAGGTGAAGCTCGCGTTCCTGCGCCAGGGGCAGCGGATCGAGACCACCATCAGCGTGGTCGGGCCTCGCTCGGCCGTCGAGGCCACGGTGCTGGGGATCGAGCTGCGGCCGCTGGACGCGCGCGAATCGGCGGCGCTGGGGCTGGGCGGCGGCGGCCTGGCGGTGGTCTCCGTCGACCCGCGCGGGCCCGCCAGCGGCATGGTGGAGGAGGGGGACGTGCTGCTGGCGCTGGACGGCAAGCCCATCACGCTGGCGCGGTTCAAGGCGCTGGCCGCCCGCCTGGCCAACGGCGATCGCGCGACGCTGCTGATCCAGCGCGGCCGCCAGCGCTTCATGCTGCGCCTCTGACGGCTCAGCGCAGGGCGCGGGCCACGAAGTCGACGTGCAGGCCGAGGCCGGCGAACCCGGCCAGGCCGACCACCACGCCGACGCCCGCGAACCCCCAGGCCACGAACAGCAGCCGCCGGCGCTGCGTCAGCGCCGAGATGCCGAAGAGCGCGATCGCCACGGACGCCGCCGCCTCGGCCAGGTCGAACTGGTCGTCGCGGGCCTCCAGGCGGTCGTAGGTGGCCTCCAGGTCCTCGGCGTGGCGCTTGATCTCCTCGCGCTCGCCGCCGTAGTGGCGGATCTTCTCGGCGTAGTCGGCCAGCTTGCCGTCCAGCGTGGCGCGCGCCTCCGCCGTCAGCCCCGGCGTCAGATCGCGCTGCAGCCGCATCGTGTCGAGCGCCGCCTCCGCGACGTTCATCTTCGTCCCCTTGGCCTGGTAGTAGGCCCAGGCGTCCACGCTCTGCGCCTGCACGTGCTGCATCTTCTCGCTGATGTTCTCGTCCTTCACGTGGCAGAGGGCGCTGAAGGTCGCCGTGATCGCGACGCTGATGGCGACCACGGCGTTCAGCGTGAACTTGCCGACGCCGCGGCCCGGGCCGCCGTGACCGTGAGCCGCGTGGGACCGCTCGATCGCTTCGTTGATCGTCTCGTCCAGCTCTCCCATGCGGGCATCCTACCGTGCGTAGGATCTTCTTAGCATTCGCGGAAGGACCATTTAGCAATCGGGTCCGGGCGGCGCTGGCATCTTGCCCTCGCGCTTCACCACGACGAAGCGCGCCCACGCAAGGAGACCCCGATGCCGCGCACCCGAACCCCGAACGCCCTCTTCACTCTCGCCACGGCCGCCGTCCTGGCCGGTGCCTGCTCGACGCGGCCGGCCGCGCCGCCCACCGAAACCGCCGCCGACCAGGTGGCGCGCGGGCGTCGCCTGGTCAGCATCGGCGGCTGCAACGACTGCCACACGCCGATGAAGTTCGACGCCGAGCTGGGGATGCCCGTGCCGGACATGACGCGCATGCTCTCGGGACATCCCCAGGGCGCGCCCGATCCGGCCTCGACGCTGTCGGGGCACGACATCGGCGTCATCGGGCCGACCTTCACCAGCTTCCGGCTGCCCTTCGGCGGCGTCTATTCGGCGAACCTCACGCCCGACAAGGACACGGGCCTCGGCGGCTGGACCAAGGACATGTTCGTGCGCGCGGTCCGCACCGGGCGCCACATGGGCGGCAGCGGCCGCCCGATCCTGCCGCCCATGCCCTGGACGACGCTGGCGCAGCAGAGCGACGCCGACCTCGAAGCCATCTTCGCGTACCTGCAGAGCGTGCCCGCGATCCGCAACGACGTGCCGGCGCCCAAGGTGCCGGACGCCGCCATGAATGGCATCGCGGCCTCCTACGACAAGATCCTCTCCCGCATGAAAGGGCAGGCCTCGCGCTGACGTCGACGGGGGTCAGGCGCTGGCGCGTTCGTCCAGCTCGAGATCGCAATCGACCTCGACGGCGAACCGCCCGCGCCCGCGCGACGGCAGGCGAACGTCCGGGCACTTCTGCGTCAACCGCTGCCGCAGCAGAATGAGGCGGCTCTCCAGGTTGTCGCGCAGCGGCGGCAGGCCGAGCCCGGGATCCAGCCGCAGCTCGCGGTTCGTGAACTCGGCGCGCCCGGTCTGCTGGTGCGTCTTCAACAGCTTCCACAGGATGCGGCCCGGGACGTTGCGGATCAGATACTCGCCGTCGACGAAGACGCAGTCGTCGTTCTGGTAGAAGACGAACGTTCGCCGGGTCCGCGCCGCCGGCGGCGGGGCGACCGGGCGGGGGCGCCGCCCCGGGGAGTCGGGGTCCTCGACGTCGGAGACGGCCAGTCGGTCGATGCCGGCGGCCACCTGGTCGGCGACGATCCCCAGGAACGCCTCGTGCCAGGTCTCGAAGCAGGAGGCGTTGCGGCTCTCCAGGGCCAGCACGCCGACCAGGCGCCCGCGCACGCTGAGCGGCAGGCCCAGGTGGCTCTGCGCGTCGGGCAGGCCCGGCAGCGGGATCTCGGGGGCGACCGGCGCCCCGCCGGGCGTCGCGGCGCTGGTGACCTGGGCGCGAACGGCGCGGCCGTAGCGAAGGGTGCTGTCCATCTGTCCGACGCGCAGCGGCCGGCGATCGCGCGCGACCGTCCCGATCAGCCCTTCGCCGAACACGACCTCGGAGCCGACGCCGCTCTCGTCGTAGCCGCGGCTGGCGACGGTGAAGAGGCGCCGCCCCGTCTCGTCGACCAGCAGCACCTTGGCGTGCGCGAAGCCGAAGTCTTCCGCCAGGCCGTCCAGCACCGCGCTCAGCAGCGACTCGAGATCCGGCGCCTGGTTCATGCGCGAGGACAGCCGGTGCAGCACCCACAGCTCGTCGCGCTGGCCCGCCGGAACCTTGCCGGGCTCGGCGGGCAGCTCGGGCGCGTCCCCCGCGTCCGCCTCGGGCGGCCCCAGGTGGCCGGTGATGGGGACGACGTCCAGGACCTCGAAGATGTCGGCGCTCAGCAGGCGGAAGATGCCGGTCATCCCGGTGTGCGAGGCGATGGCCTCGATCCGCGTCGCCATGCGGTCGAAGATGGGTCCGGACGTTTCGGAGCGGGCGAACCGCAGCCCCAGCGCGTAGACGTCGAAGCTCAGCGGATCCCAGACCGTCACCTGCGCGCGCGGGTTCTCGAGCAGGTTGCGCGTCGTCTTGTTGAAGAACTGACGCGAGAGCGCCACGTGGCGCGCGTCGACGAACTGCACGTGGCTGATGGTGGCGACGTTGGGAACGCCGTCCGCCGAACAGGTGGCGATCATCGCGGGGACGATCCCCTCGAAGCAGCGGGACAGCTGGTCGAGAGAGATCACGCCGGCGCCTGTCCGCACGGGTCGCCCGCGCCGGGCCCGGGGGTCTGCACGAACACGTCCCGCAGCTCCATGCGCAGCGCCAGCGACGGCCACCACGCGACGCGCCGCCACATCGAGCGCGGGATGCCGACCAGCCCCAGCTCTTGTGTCAGCGCATCGCGATACGCCGAGACGAACGCGCGGTCGCCCTCGTCGGTGCGGCGCTCGCCCAGCCAGGTCCCTTTCAATTGCAGCGCGCGGTTGTTGGTGGGGCGCACGATGTTCAGCGCCATCTGGCCGTTGTCGCGCAGGTTGCGCAGCGGCAGCTCCGCGAGCGCCGCCGGCAGGAACACCGTGATCTCGCGGCCGTCGCCCTCGACGCGCAGGCCGAACGCCAGCACGCTCATCGGCTCGAGCGCGGCGTTGCGCGTGCCCAGGTACATGATCGACGGTCCCTCGAGAATCGAGAAAAGGTCGTCGGAGAGCGCGGCGAGGGGACCGGTGCGGAGCTGCGGCATCGAAAAATCGGCGGAAATACTAGCATTCGCCGTCGCTGCCGCGCTTAGCGAAATCTTAGCATTCGTCTAAGGAACAGATAGCAAGCGCGCTTTGGCGCGGCGGGTAGGTTCGTGGCGAGAGGAGCCTCGATGACGTCCACCCCACGCCCGGATCCGCTGACCCCCATTCACAAGGGCCTGCGCCGCTCGCTGTACGAGACGGCCGTGACGCTGGCGCGCACCGACTTCGCCGACGACGGCGAGCGCGCGGCCGCGCAAGAGACGGTCACCGTCTGCCTGTCTTTCCTGCGCGAACACGCCGAGCTCGAAGATCGCCACATGGTGCCGGAGGTCGCGAAGCTCGATCCCGCGCTGGCCGCCGCTCTCGACGCCGCGCACCCGCAGCTGGAACGGATGGCCATCGCCGTCGAGAGCCTCTGGCCCCGGTTCACCGCGCTGGACGCGCCGGCGCGTGCGACGCTGGGCGGCGAGCTGCAGCGCCGCTTCCAGACATTCGTGGCGGAACAGCTGCTGCACATGGACCTGGAAGAGCGGCAGGTGCTCGCGGTGATGTGGGCGCGCCTCACGGACCAGGAGATCGGGGCGCTGAGCGGGCGGATCGCCGCGAGCATCCCGCCGCCCCGCGCGAAGGAGTGGAGCGCGCTGGTGGGGCCGTCGCTGAACGGCCCCGAACGCGCGCTGATGGCGACGCGAATTTAGGAGTTCGGGACCCTCAAAGGGTCCCGGACCCCCGCGATGAGCTCGCGCGGGCAAAGCCCGCGCTTCGATGCGATCCTAGCGCCTGGAGGAAAATCGGCTCGTCGGTGGTTGGCCCCTGCGCTTCTGAGATTTTGGGCCTACATTTCACGGACGAGCCGTGGCCCCGCTCAGTCCCATGCGCCTTCTGGGCGACTACCGCGCGATCCGCGCGCGCACCGCCGAGCTGGCGGCGCCGCTGTCGCCCGAGGACCAGATGGTGCAGTCGATGCCCGACGCCAGCCCCACCAAGTGGCACCTGGCGCACACCAGCTGGTTCTTCGAGACGTTCGTGCTGGCGACCCAGCCGGGCGGCGGGCGCGCTTCCGACCCGCGCTACCGCGTTCTCTTCAACTCTTACTACGACGCCGTCGGCGAGCGGTGGGAGCGGGCGCGCCGCGGCATGCTGTCGCGCCCCAGCCTCGCCGAGGTGCAGGACTACCGCCGGTTCGTCGACGAGGCAATCGGGCGCCTGCTGGAAAACGGCGCGATCTCCGAGAGTCAGCTTTCGACCATCGAGCTGGGCCTGCATCACGAGCAGCAGCATCAAGAGCTGTTACTGACCGACATCAAGCACGCGTTCGGCACCAGCCTGCTGGAGCCGGCCTACCGCCCGCCGTTCCAGCACGAGCCCGCGCCCGTCGAGCTGCCGCCCGCGCGCTTCATCGGCTTCGACGAGGGGCTGACCTGGATCGGACACGACGGCGACGGCTTCGCGTTCGACAACGAAGGCCCGCGGCACCGGCGGTTCGTGCAGGCGTTCGCGATCGCCGATCGGCCCGTCACCTGCGGCGAGTATCTGGCCTTCATCCGCGACCGCGGCTACGCGCGCCCGGAGCTCTGGCTGTCCGACGGCTGGCACGCGTGCCAGCAAGAATGCTGGCGCGCGCCGCTGTACTGGACAGAGCGGGAAGGGCGCTTCAGCGTCTACACGCTGGCCGGGGCGCGCCCGCTGGTCGAGCACGAGCCGGTCATGCACGTCAGCTACTACGAGGCGGACGCGTACGCGCGCTGGGCCGGCGCGCGGCTTCCGTCGGAAGAGGAATGGGAGCGCGCCGCGACGGAAGCGCCGCCCGAGATGCGCGGCCCCGGACACTTCGCCGATTCGGGGAGGCTGCATCCGGGTCCCGCCCGGTCCATGTTTCTGGGCGACGTGTGGCAGTGGACCCAGAGCCCGTACACCCCGTACCCCGGCTATCGCGCGCCGGCGGGCGCGCTGGGCGAATACAACGGCAAGTTCATGTCCAACCAGATGGTGCTGCGCGGCGGCTCCTGTTTCACGCCCGCCGGGCACGCGCGAACCACGTATCGCAACTTTTTCCCGCCGGCTGCGCGCTGGCAGGCCACGGGCATCCGCCTGGCCAAGGACGCGTGACATGACCAGCGTGGAAGTCGACTCCCTCTCCTCGACAGGGGCTCTGGACGGCGCCGACGCCGACGGGTCCACACGGCGCGCCGTGATCCAGGCCGCGCGGGACGGGCTGCTGCGGCCGGACAAGCGGCTGCCCGCCTGGCTGCTCTACGACGCGCGCGGCTCGGCTTTCTTCGAGCAGATCACGGAGCTGCCCGAGTACTACCCGACGCGCACCGAGCGCGCGATCCTGGCCGCGCACGCGCCGGAGATGATCGAGGCTGCCGGGCCGCCGGTCGCCGTCGCCGAGCTGGGCGCCGGGACCGCGTCCAAGACGCGCCTCTTGCTGTCCGCGCTGCTGGAACAGCAGCAGGGCGCGGTGTACGTGCCGATAGACGTCTCGCCGTCCGCGCTGAGCCTGGCCAAGGCGGCGCTGGCCCGCTTCCGGCGGCTGTCCGTGCACCCGGTCGTGGGCCGCTACCCCGAGGACCTGGCTGTCCTGGACGCCATCCCGGGGCGCCGCCTGCTGCTGTTTCTCGGCTCCAACCTGGGCAACTACGATCCCGAGCCCGCCGCGGCCCTGCTGTCCGCGGTGCGCGCGCGGCTGCGGCCGGGCGACGCCTTCCTGATAGGCACCGACCTGCGCAAGTCGGGGCGCATCCTGGTGCCGGCCTACGACGACGCCGCGGGCGTGACGGCGCGGTTCAACATGAACGTACTGGCGCGGCTGAACACGGACCTCGGCGGCGACTTCGACCTGCAGGCCTTCCGGCACGTCGTGCGTTGGAACGCGGCCGCCTCGCGCGTCGAGCTGTATCTGGAGAGCCTGCGGGCGCAGCAGGTCCGGCTGCGCGCGCTGTCGGCCGTCGTCCGCTTCGCGGCAGGCGAACGGATCCACACGGAGTCGAGCTACAAGTTCACGCTGCAGGGCGTGCGGGCGCTGGTCGCGGCGGCCGGGTTCCAGTGGGAGCGCAGCTGGCAGGACGAGCGGCGCTGGTTCGCCGTCCACCTGGTCCGCGTTCCCGGGGGCTGAGCTCAGTCGCCCAGCAGGAAGTACTTCTTCTGGGCGGCGGCCGGCGGGGGCGCCGGGGTCGTCGCTTCGGCGGCCGGCGTGTCCGTCGCGCGCGCCGCCGCCGGTCCGTGGCCGGCGCCGCGGTGTCCGCCGCGCGTCGCGGTCGCGTGAGCGTGGTGCGGCGGCTCGACGGCGCTGAGGGAGACCTCGATCGTCTGGTCGCGGTCGGTGTCGAGGGCCACCTCCCGGTCGGCGTAGCCGGACGCCCTCAGCGTCGCGCGGACGGCCTGGCCCTTCGCGACGACGAGGCGCAGCGGTGTCCGCCCCCGCGGCTCGCTGGCGTTCCCCACCCAGACGCCGGCGCCCGGCGGCATCGACTCCAGCTGCAGCGTCACCGTCGCTGGCTCTGGCCGCGCCGGCTCGGGCGTCGGCTGCCCGGCCGGCACGTCGACGGCCGCGTGGGGCAACGGCCCGGCCGGGCGCGGCGAATCGACGGAGGCCCCCGTTTTGACCGTGCTCTGCGCGAGCATCCGATCCGGCCGCAGAACCGCGACCACTGCGACGGCCGCCGCGACGCCTCCGACGGCCAGCCAGAGCCCGGCTCGGGACCGGGGGCGCAGGCCGCTGGGCATCATCTCGGCCGCCGAGAGCCCGAGAGTGGAGGTCTTCTTGTGATTCTCCGGCAGCAGCCGCGTGCCGCCCGCGCTGGGGACCTGGCGGCCCGTGGGCGGCGCCGGGGCCGCGTCCAGGCGCAGCGTGCTGCCCATCGGCCCGGCGGGGTCGGCCGCCCCGGCGTGCAGCGTGATCAGCTCGCGCGTCACCAGATCCATCGACTGCGGCCGGTCGTTCGGCGCCTTGGCGAGCATGCGCAGGATCAGCCGGTCCAGCTCGGGCGGGATCGCCGGCATCAGCGACGACGGGACGGGCGGCGGCTCGGAGACGTGCGCGACGAGGAGGTCGCCGGGCGCCTCCTTGACGAACGGCGGCCGCCCGGTGAGCAGCTCGAACAGGATGCCGCCCAGCGCGTACACGTCGGCCCGGTGGTCGATGCTGGTGAGCCCGCGGCACTGCTCGGGCGCCATGTAGATCGGCGTTCCGAGGATGCTGCCCGTGCGGGTGTGCGAGGCGGGGCTGGCGCGATCGGTCAGCTTCGCGATCCCGAAATCCAGGATCTTCACGACGCGACTGCCCGGCCGCAGCGGATCCTCGGCCAGAAACACGTTCTCGGGCTTGAGGTCGCGGTGAACGATCGATTTGGCGTGCGCCGCGGCCAGCGCGCCCGCGATCTGGCCGGTGATCCAGACGGCCATCGGGATGTCGAAGGGGCCGCTGCGCGCGAGGACCGTGTTCAGGTTGGCGCCCTCCAGGTACTCCATCACGATGTAGGCGCGGTTCTCGAAGACGTCGCAGTCGTAGATCTGGACGATGCCCGGGTGCGTGATCAGCGACGTCGCGCGCGCCTCGTTGAAAAAGCGGTTGACGATGTCGGGGTCGCTGGACAGGGCCGGCAGCAGCAGCTTGACGGCGACCTTCCGCTCGATGCGGCGGTGCTTGGCCAGGTACACCTCGCCCATGCCGCCCGCGCCGATGCGTTCGACGATGGTGTAGCTGCCGAGGGTACTTCCAATCATGGTGGTCGCGGGCCGCCCGTGGCCGGAGGCCAGCTTCCCTGCAAGGGGCCGCCCGGTCAAGGCAACGCGCGGACCGCCGCAAAGTTCCGGGCAATCACTTGGCGGATGGGCGGGGACGCGTTAAAGGGACGACATGGAACTAGCGGATCTGAACCAGGACGAGCGGGTGGCCTTGGCGGGGCTCATGAAGCTGGTCGTCATGTCCGACGGCGAGGTCTCCGAAGAGGAGCTGGAACACGTCGAGATGCTGGTGGGCGCCTTTGGCGACGACGGCTACCAGCAGGCGCTGGATCAGTTCGAGGCGCGGTTCCCCAACGAGTCCGACTTCAGGAAGTTCCTGGAGCAGAACGTGAAGCGGCAGGAGGCGCGGGACCTGATCTTCGAGACCATCCTCGAAGGCGCGCAGGAGGGGGCGCTGGACGACAAGGAGTCGGGGCTGCTCGACTGGCTGTCGCGCACCTGGAACGTGAAGATCGAGATCGCCGACGGGACGGTCTGACCCGCGGGCGAGCCGGTCAGCGGTCGCTGGCGACGACGGCGCTGAGGACGATCACCGTCAGCGCGAACGTCCCGACGGCCGTCAACAGCGGCCAGCGGTCGCGGGCCCATGCCGCGGGGTCGTCGCGAAAGTGGGCCTTTTGCCCGACCGGCGTCAGCAGGAGCGGCGGACCCATCGCCGCTCCGTCCGCGGCGGCGATCGGCGCCACGGGGGGCGCAACCCCGCCGTTCTGCTGCTGCTCCAGCGTGAGCCGCCGCGCCTCCTCGTCGAGGCGCATCACCGCGGCGTCCATCTGGCCGCGCTCGCGCGCGGTCGCGACCAGGGACGCGTCGCGCGGGACGGCCGTCGCGCTGTCGACCAGGGACAGCTCGACGGGGGCGGCCGGCCCCCCCTTGGGGGTCGCGACCAGCGCGAAGCGGGCCCCCATCCGGCGCGCATGCGCGGCGGCCGTCGCGGCGTCCAGCGCCAGCGGCGCGCGGGCGGGGACGTCGATCTCCATCTCGGGCTGGCCGAACGGGATCGCGGTTCCCCAGGGGGTGAACCCGACCTGCTCGACGCGCAGGAGGTGCTCGCCGAAGACCAGGTCCTTGAACGTCACGCCGCCGCCCAGCGGCTGCAGCGCGCCGCCGTCCAGCGCGATCAGCGCGTCGCCCGGCCCTTTGACGACCAGCGTGCCGCGCGGCCGCTTGTGGACGACGTCCAGCGCCCGCTGCAGATCGGCCACCGCCTGGGGCGGCAGCTGTCGCGCGTTGGCGGGCTTGTCGGGCATCAACGTCGCGGCCCGCAGGTAGTCGTCGAAGGCGCGCGTGCGCTCGTCGGTGGGCGGGGCGGCCGCCTGCGCCTTCCAGTCGGCGCGCGCCGTCGCCATCGCGCGGTGCAGGTACAGATCCGCCAGCTCCGCGGTCGAGAACCCGGCGCCGCCCGTCGCGGCCACCTCGGCGGCGGCGGCGTCCAGGTCCTTCTTGGCCTCCGTGAACGCCATCTTCTGGGCGTTGAGGATCCCCATGCGCGCGTCGTCGGGGCCGTGGGGCGGCGGCGGGGCCGGCACGTCGACGACCTCGACCGGCCGCAGGTTGTAGTGCGTGGCCGCGGCGGTGAACTCCTGGCGGGCCCGATCGTCCTCGGGCGCGTCAGGCAGGTGCGCGAAGATGGGGTGAACCAGAGGGGCGGCGGTCTCCGCCCGCGCGGCGGCGGTCGACAGCAACGCGAGGCACGCGGCCAGGGCAAGACGGCGGGGCATCGCGGAATTCTCCCGCGCGTTTCCGCCCCGTCAATTTAGTGAGGGTCGGGCGCGGCTCAGGCGACCGTCGTCTTGATCTTGAAAGACCGCTTGATCATCCCGAACCAGAAGCCGACCCCGATGACCGTGACCCCGATCAGCACGGGCGCGTTCATGACTCCGAAGTGGGGCGCGCCGAGCATCGCGAACAGCAGCGGCCCCGAGGCGAACGTGTTGAAGCGCGAGGCCTTCCCGGCGGTGGCGGCCAGCTTGGCGGCGTCCGGGTGCGGCGTTCCGCTGGCGAGGCCGCCCAGGATCTTCTTCTGGCGCGGCCAGATCACGAACCAGACGTTGAACCACATGACGATGCCCAGCAGGATCCCGAACTGGATCCACTTGGCGCGGCCGGTGATTTGGCCAGCGTCGTCCTTCATCAGATGCTCGGGCCCCATGTAGTGCCATCCGAACAGCGCAAGGCCCAGGATCAGCGTGTACATCGCCGACCACCGGAACCAGTAGAAGGCGCGCAGCAGCAGCTTGGGGTTCACCTTCGGCTTGAGATCCTTGTCCAGGTCGGCCTGGAAGGGGACGTTCACCAGGTTGAAGAAGTAGAGGTGCCCGAGCCAGATCACCCCGAAGATGACGTGCGCCCAGCGGACCATGAGCGCCACGGCCGCCACGCTGAAGAGAGCATCCATGCGCGTTGCATATCACCGACCGGCGGCGCCCGGAAGCAGCGGGCCCATCCAGTCGAGGAGCTGGGCCGCCTCGGCGCGCCGGTAGCTGCCGAACCGCCCTTGCGCGAACGGCGTCAGGGCCGCCGCCGCGGCGGGGAACCGGCGCAGCCGCACCAGGCAGATCGCCCGGTTGAAGCGGGCCTCCGGCTCGAACCGGCCGCGCGGAAAGAGGCGCAGGTAGTCGTTCCAGGCCGCCAGCGCGGCTTGCGGTTCCGCCGCGCCGAAGTGCGCTGCGTGCGCGCGGCCGTAGACGGTGGCCTCGTCGGCAGGCGAGGGAGGCGGCACCGTCTCGGCTTCGACGACCGGCGGGATCACGCGACGCGGGCGGTGCTCGACGTGCGTCGCATCCGTGTCGACGCTTTTCGGGTCGCTGGCCAGCACGATTGGCGCTGCCGCCCGCCAGGCGCCCACCTGGCCGGCACCGACGGCCGCCGTGCCGACGATGGCCAGGAGCAACCCGGTGGACAGGGCCGCGCGCCGCCAGCGAGGCCGGGCGGCCACCCGGTGGGCTGCCTCGGCCAGTACGCGGGCGCGCGTCACGTCGCCGCCCGCGTCCCGGCCCGTCAGCTCTCGAAACTGGCGGACCGCCGCAGTCAGCGGTTCGGGCTGCGGCTTCATCGCCCCTGCTCCGGCGCCAGCAGGTCGCGCAGCCGCCGGCGCGCGTGAAACAGCCGGGTCCGGATGGTCGCCTCCGGACAGTCGGCGACGGCGGCCGCCTCTCCCGCGGTCATCGCTTCCACCTCGCACAGGACGAACGCCACCCGCTGAGCCAGCGGCAGCCGATCCAGCGCCGCGGCCAGCCGCCGCCCCAGCTGGTGCCGGTAGACGTCCTGTTCCGGGTCGTGGGCGTTGGTGCCGTCGATGGTCCCCAGCCGTTCGAGCGCGCGTCGCCGCCGCAGCGCCGCGCGCCGGTGCCGCCGCACCCGCTTCACCGCGATGCCCAGGACGAACGCCTCGAGATCGGCGTCGCCGCGAAACGCGCGCGCGGCGCGGGGCAGGGCGGTGAAGACCTCCTGGACCACGTCCTCGGCGGCGGCGTCCTCCGCCAGCAGGCGCCGCGCGAGCACGCGCACCCTCTGGTGCCACCGGTCGAACGCCGCCGCCAGCGCGCCGAGATCGCCGGCGCGTAGCCCGTCCAGGACCCACCGCTCGCCAGCCTGTGCTGGCGGCGACGGAGGCGTTCGAGGTGAAAGCAGCCGCATCTCAGAGCCGGTAGCGAAGCCCCAGCGTGAGGCCGTAAAAGCCGTCATGCCAGTCGAGCAACGACTGATGCACGTCGAAGGTCAGCACCGCGTCGAGCACGTCGCTCAGCGGGTGTGTCACCGCCGCGCCCGCGGCGGCGAACAATCCCGGGCGCAGCACGCTCTCGTAGTTTGTGGTCACCTCCATGCTGGCTGGCAACGCCGGGTTGATGGTGTACGACACCTGTCTCTGCTCGGTCAGGTCGATCCCTGCGCCCAGGTTGTAGTCGACGCTCCAACGACCGAATTGCCTGACCCACCCGATGACGGCCTTCGCGCCGACGACTTCGTTGATGGCAGCGGCGATCTGAAACGGATCGCCGCCGGCGGCGCCCTCCAGTCCCAGCGCGCTGAACATGCGAGAACCCGCCGCCTGGTGCCGCGCCTCGACCCGCCAGAGCGTGCCTCGGTTCCGGTAGATGTCCGGCGCCGCGTTGGTGAAATTTCCCTCGCCCGCGATCGAGTGAAGGACCCGGCCGGTCGTATACGTGCTGAAGGCGGGCCCGGCCGCCACGCCGATCGTCCAGATGGCCGGCGAGGTCCGTTTCACCTCTGCGTGAGCCGTGACCGTCTCGGCGGGCGTGGTGAACGGCGCAGGCGTCAGAGCGGGCATGACGGGCACCGGTGGCGCTGGCGTTTCGGTGGCCGGGAGCGACGGCGCCGGCGACGTTTCGGTCGGAACAGGCACCTCCGGCGGGTTGGCGGGCGAGGCGATCAGCCCACCGACCTGGTCGCGCGCGAGGTTGCCTGCCAGCCAAGCGATGACACGCAAACGGGATGCGGGGTCCGACGGGGAGGCGACCGCGCGGGTGACGGCCGAGGCCTGACTTTCACGCAACGACATCGTGATGCGCTCACGCTCGACGGCGACGATCAGCACCCGGCCGGGATCATCGTCGAGGGCCCGGGTCGGCGCGACAGCCGCCTGGTGCAGCTCGGTCCCGATGGCGCGCCGGACCTGACCTGGGTCCAGCTCCAGTCCCGGCGGGGCCTCGACCACGACCATCAGCGGCTGCTCCGCGGCTGCCGCCCGGGTGGCGTACGCGATCGCGACCCCGAACAGAGCTGGCGCCCACCCCTTCGTGCGCATCTTCATCACAGCCCGTAGCTCACGCCGAGAGTCGTGGAAACGAACAGGTCGGACTCGTCGACGGTGGAAACGTGCGCCCCGACCCGCAGGAACAGCGCGCCCGCCGCGCCGATGGCGCGCGACAGGGCGACCGCCGCCGTGCCGTACGCGCCACCGGCGAGGCTGTGGGTCACCGTCATCGAGCTCACGAACGCACCCGGCGCGGGCGAGGTCGCCGTCGCCGTCTCCATGAGCAGCCACTCGCGCCGGGCGACATCCAGGCCGGCGCCGACGATGGTCTCGAAAGCCCAGGGCCCGCGGCGTCGCACCCAACCGCACAGGCCTGCCGCGCCGGCGACTTCGCTGTCGGGGCTCCCGGTCACGCCTTCCAGCGAGCCGCCCACGAAGAAACGTCGGTCGGCCGAGAAGCGGCGGCCATCGACGCGCCACAACGTCCCGAGGCTGCGATAGGGCGTCCACTTCCGTTCCCAGACGCTGTAAAAGCCCGTCACCGGCCCGGCCTCGACGCTGAACGACCAGCGCGGGGGCTCGGGCGGTCCGAGTGCGGGAGCGGCGGCGAGGGTCGCCGCGGGCGCCTCAAACGCGGGCGGCTGCACGCGCTCGAGTGGCGCGCCGATCTCCGGGGCAGCGTCGTGCGCGTCCGGTTGGGCCAGCGACGGCATGTCGGCGAGCAGCGATTTCGTGTCGCTCGCGCCTGCGACGATCTCACTTACCTGGTCGCGAACCAGGTTGCCGGCCAACCAGGCGACGGCACGCACGCGCGCGGCACGTTCAGCCGGAGACGGGATCACCCGCACGACGGGCGACGCAGACCGATCGCGCAAAGCGACGGCGATGCGTGTCCGGTCCACCCCGACGATCAGCGCGCGCTCTGCGCCTTCTCCCGCCGACGCCAGGGGCCCGATCGCAGGAACGTTCAACTCCGCGCTGACCGCGCGCCGAATCTCACCCGCATCGGCGTCCACCTCCGGCGCCGCCTCGACGACCACCAGCAGCGGCTCCGCAGCGGCCGCCGCCACTGCCGCCCAGCCCGCGACCACCACCCCGAACACCCAGACACACTTGTCCATGCCAGGATGTCGCCGCATCCCCCCATTTCGTTCAACCCCGCTCGTCTATCCCGCAGATTTCGACCGCCGCCGGGCCGCAGCCGCGGTTGCTACGACCGCGTGCGCTTCGGGGCCGGCTTCTTCTTCACGTCCGCCTTCGACCGCACCTTGCCCGGCTTGGGGCCGACGTGGGCGGCGGCTTTTTCGGGGTGGCCCCAGTAGCGGGCGTACATCTCGGTCTTGCGGTACTCGGTGCGCAGCGCCTCGACCATCTCGGGGAGGCGCTTGTAGAGGCGGCGCGGCTTGCGGCGCTTGCAGCGGGCCAGCACGTAGGACGCGATCAGCGGCATCGCCACCGTCGAGTCGACGTAGCAGACGACGGTGTCGGGGAGCTTGTCGGGGTCGATCTTGCCCCACGACACGGCCTCGGCCGGGGTGGCGCCCGACAGGCCGCCCGTGTCGGGTCGGGCGTCGGTGATCTGGATGAAGTAGTCGTGCCCCTTCTCGGCCACGCCCAGGATCTCTTGCAGCTGGGGCTCGGTCTGCAGCAGGAAGTTCTTGGGTGCCCCGCCGCCGAAGATCATGACGCCCGACAGGCCACCGGCC
>CAZPUH010000737.1:0-4200 GCA_964589215.1 uncultured Myxococcales bacterium
CCCGGGCGCCCGGCTCAGGGGCGCCGCAAGAAGAACAGATAGTTGAACTGCTGGCGCGGGCGCTTGAACGCCGGGAACTTCACGTCCTTGGCGATCTCCTGCGCGCAGGCGCCGGTCGGCGTTCCCGCGAAGGTCGACCCGATCTGCACGGACTGAACGGTGCCGTTGCCGCCGACCACGTAGTTCAGCACCAGCGCGCCCGGCACGTGGAACTGCTGGAAGCAGCCGTAGAGGCGCGTGCGGATGGATTCCATCACCTCGTTGATCGACGCCTTGGACAGCTGCTCCGGGCGCACGTCGTCGCGCGGCGCGTCCTCGGACAGCGCGGCCTTCGCGCCGGCCGCGCAGGCGGCGTCCATCTTGCCGGGCGGGGGGCGATCGGCGAACCCCGTCGAGGGCGGCTTCGAGACGAGAATGTCCCCGTTGCAGCGGTTGTAGACGCGCGCGCCCACCGGCTTCAGCGCGATGCCGGGCGCCATGCCCACCGTGTAGTCCGCCCCCGTCGGCTGCGGCTGGAAAAGGAACTCGGCGCGCAGGAAGGGCCGCTCGGTCTCCGCCCAGCGCTTGGCCGCGGCGAAGTCGTCGAACGCGACGGTGCTCTTCGAGACCACCACCCCGGCCGCCAGGCTGCCCGCGCCCTTATCCGGCGTGTTCAGCGTGATGAAGCGCGGCTGGCGCTGCGGCCCGATGGGGACCGGATCCGTGCACGCCACGCACCCGGCGAGCACCAGGTGGTAACCCTTGATGGCGCCGTCGTAGCTGGAGACCTCGACGGCCGCCGGATCGCTGCTGGTGAGGACGAAGGTCTGCTGCGGCAGGCGTTTGCGCAGGAAGGCCGTCGTCGACCGGCAGCGCGCCCGATCGAGCTCGCGCATCTCGCCGCCGCACGTCTCAACGAACGGGGCCAGCAGCGTCGCCAGGTCCGGGGCGGGGACGGCCCCGCGGGCGCGCACGTCGTAGCTGTCGGCCGTGGCCTCGGCGGCGCGCACCAGCGCCGGCGCCAGCGCGATCAGCAGCGCGATTCCCGTCGCGGCCAGGGAGCTGGGCATTCGCATCGGCGCGACTATAGATGAGGCCCGAGCCGCCGCACCAGCCCCGAAACCCGGGGGTCGTCCGGGATCGCCGCGTCGAGAGGGATGATCCGGTTCTCGAACCAGCTGCCGGTGATGGCCCGGGGCAGCCGGGCCAGCGCCGCGCTCTCGCGCGCGATCGCCGCCTGCAGCTGGGCCCGGCGCTGCTGGTAGTAGGCCTCCAGGGCAGCCGGGTCCATGGCCCCCAGCGAGCGGTCGTATTCGCCCAGCTGCCGGCGGTGGTCGGCCAGGATGGCCTCCACCTCGGGGCGCTCGGCGGCGTCCGCGAACGCCAGGCTGCCCCCGACGACGTGCAGGTCCAGGCGGCCCAGGTTCTTCCCCTCGGCCAGCGCCTCCAGCAGCCGGGCCTGGCCGGCCTTCTCGGGGGCCTCCAGGTTGAGGGCGCTGTGCCCCAGAACCGCCCAGTCCAGCCCCGACAGGGCGGCCACCAGCCGGCGGCTCTCGGCGGCGCCGCCCACGTGAAAGAGGCCCACGACCAACTTGGCGCCCCGCTGGCGAAGCGCCGCGATGGCCGCGGCCGCCGCGGGAAGGGCCGGGCTGGCCTGGATGCCCGCCGCCTTCCAGCGGGCGGCGTCCGCGGGCGTGGGCGGGGCGCTGACCCCGAAGACCCCCACCGGCACGCCCCCGACCTGGAAGACCCGCTCGCCTTCGAACAGGCGGGCGCCCGACGCGTCGGTCAGGTTGCTGGAGAGGATCGGCAGCGCGCCGGCCGCCGCCAGCCGCTTCAGGGCGGGGACGCCCAGCGCCAGGTCCCGCTCGCCCGGCGTGAACGCGTCCAGGCCGCCGGCGGCGACGGCCGCGGCCAGGCGCGGTGCCGTCCGGGGCGAGTCCCCGTCGAACAGGTCGCCGGCGTCGACGACCAGCGTGGCGTCGGCGTCGGCGCGGGCGCGCGCGATGACGGTCGCCCGGCGGGCGAGCCCACCCAGCGGGCGGACGCAGTCGCAGGGCGCCGCGTGCCCCTGAACGTTGGACGAGTACAGCAGCGCCAGGTCGACGCCGCGGGGCGGCGCCGGGGCCGGCCCCGCGTCGGCCACGGCCATGGGGGCGCCACCCTCGGGCGCTACCCCCGGGGCGGCAGGCGCCGGCGCCCGGCGGCACGCGGCCAGCGCCACCAGCAACAGGGCCGATCCCGTAATCTTTTTTCGACCCAAGTCGCCCCTAGTCGCCGCTTGGCGGCGCCGATCATACTATCTGCGACATTTCCGTCGGACGCGACATGGCCGCCGAACGCAAACCAGACCAGACCGAGCCCGAAGATCCCGAAGAGGAGCTCGCCGCCGACGCCGCGGCCGTGGCGGGCGCCGCCGAGCCGATCGACGTCGACGAGGTCGTTCCGCCGCCGCGCTCCGGCGCGCTGGCGCCGCTGCGCGATCCCGTCCAGCGCTTCCTGGCCGAGGCGCGCCGCTTCGAACGGCTGTCCGAGGACGAAGAGCGGGCGCTGGGCCGCGCCGTGCGCGAGCAGGGCGACCTGGGGGCGGCGCGGAAGCTGGTGGTTCACAACCTGCGCCTCGTCATCACCATCGCCTATCAGTACCGCCGCGCCTGGGCGAACATCCTCGACCTCTTTCAGGAGGGGAGCGTCGGCCTCATGGAGGCGGTCAAGCGCTGGGAGCCGTCGCTGGGACCGCGGTTCGGCACCTACGCCGCCTACTGGATCCGTGCCTACGTGCTGCGTTTCCTGATGACCAACTCGCGGTTGATCCACGTGGGCAACACGCGGGCGGGGCGCAAGCTGTTCTTCCGCCTAGAGAAAGAGCGCCAGAAGCTGCTGGCCGCCGGGTTCGAGCCCACCCCCAAGCTGCTGGCGGCGAACCTGGACGTCGACGAGAAAGACCTGGACGAAGTTCGCCAGCACCTGGAGTCGCGCGAGGTGTCGATCGACCCCCGCGGCACGAACGACGCGGGCGACGAGACCTACTCGCTGTCCGAGCGGATCGCGTCAGGCGGGGACTCGCCGGAGGTCGAGGCCGAGCACGCCGAGATGGCCGACGCGCTGCACGGGTTCATCGATACGTTCCGGGGCCAGTTGAAGGACGACCGCGAGCGGGCCGTATGGCAGGAGCACCTGGCGACCGACGAGCCGGTGGCGCTGGGCGAGCTGGGCGCGCGCTTCGGGGTGTCGAAGCAGCGCATGGGGCAGATCGCCGACCAGCTGAAAAAGCGCTTTCGCAGCGAGATCGTCCAGCGGTTCGGCCCCGACGTGCGGACCGACTGGCTCGGCTGACGCACGACAGTCGGGTCATTTCTGTAGTTGCAGTCTGGCGCGAGACGTGCGGACACTCTCCCTCGGGGGAGGCAATGACCGAAAAGGCGAGACTGACCGTGAATTTGCTGGTGCTGGGGGCCGCGGCGCTGCTGCCGATGCGGGCTGCGCGCGCGGCGACGCTGGTGATGTTTCCGGACTTTTCCACGACCAGCGGGTTGACGCTGTCGGGAAGCGCGGCGACCGCGACGACGACGGACGGGACGGTGCTCCGCCTGACACCCGCGCAAGAGTCGCTGTCGGGCAGCGCGTTCGGGACGGAGCTGATCAGCGTGCAGCAGTTCACGTCCTCGTTCAGCTTCCGCATGACGAAGCCGGGCGGGATCACGGACTGTAACGGCCGCATGGGCGCCGACGGGTTCACGTTCACCGTCCAGCCCGTGAGCCACAGCATCGGCAGCAACGGGGGCGGGCTGGGGATCGAGGCGGTGAATCCAGCCGTGAGCATCGAGTTCGACACGTTCTGCAACAGCATGATCGACACCAGCTCCAGCCACGTCGGCGTCGACATCAACGGCAGCGTTTATTCGGTCGCCACCGCGGACGTCAGCCCGTTCATGAACGACGGGAACCGCTGGTACGCCTGGGTCGATTACAACGGCAAGAAGCTCACGGTTCGGGTCAGCACGACGCCCGACCGGCCCATGACCGCGACGCTCTCTTACCCGCTCGACATCGAGGGGACGCTGGGCACCGGCAACGCGTACGTCGGGTTCACGGCGTCGACGGGCGGCGGCTACCAGAATCACGACATCCTCGACTGGACGTACACCGACCACTTCGACGGGCCCGACGCCGGCGA
Source organism: uncultured Myxococcales bacterium (assembly GCA_964589215.1). Taxonomy (GTDB): domain Bacteria; phylum Myxococcota_A; class Polyangia; order Fen-1088; family Fen-1088; genus JADGRB01. The sequence goes on from CAZPUH010000737.1 coordinate 4,157, forward strand.
CGACACGCCGGACGGCGGGGTCGGCGGCGGCACTCAGACCGGCG
>CAZPUH010000738.1:0-1005 GCA_964589215.1 uncultured Myxococcales bacterium
GATCTGGAGCGCGCCCTTTTCGCGTTGTTTCCCTTGGGTAAAAGCGGTGCGTAGCAGGAGACCAATGATTCGAATGACCCAGAGGCAGTCTGTCAAAACATCGTTGCTCTTCATCTTTGCGCTGTGCGCTTGTTCGCTGATCGCGGCGGCGGCTGTGCTGACGTTGCGTCCTCGCGCTCCGGTCATCGCTCCGCATGAAGAAGCCGATGAACCTCGCACCGCCCCGGTGTCCGCGGCGCCCATAGCGCCCGTGAAGCTCGGACCTCCGGGTCAGCTGCAGGTGTCCGCAGCCGTGCCACCCGGCTACAGTGCGGTCGCGTACGCGGTGGTGTCTTCCAGCGGCGTCGTTCTGGCGCGCGGGACGTTGGCGGTGGCGAACGGAGAGTCTGCGCCCCAGCTGATCACGGTTCCGAGTGGCGGGGGGACGGTCACGTTCGTAGGTACCAAGAAGAAAGATGGTGCCAGCCGGACCGTTTACCTCGGCGCGCTGCCGGTCGAGGTCGCCCCCGGCCAGCAGAGCGCCGTCCAGTTGAGCGTTGGATCGGAGGCCGAGGCGGCGGCATCGAGAACGCCACCCACAGGATCTGCTGCAGGAACGACGGTTTCGGGATCGACGGACAGTGCCGTGGCTTGCCGGAGCTGCGAGATGTCGAGCACGCAAGGGATCTGCGACTCGCCCAACATCACGGCGACGTCCAGCACCGATCCGCAGACCGGCGAGCAGACCGGCATCGGGTGGGGGTGCGGAACGCTTCCAGATGCAAAGGCCCAGGCAGCCTGCCTGGCTTTGCTGAGATGTCTCAACGCCAAGAGCTGCGGGCGGCCAGGCGAGAACCCCGTGCTGGGCTGCTACTGCGGTGACGCACCCGCCGAGGCCTGCATGGGTGGACAGGGGATCAGCGGAGCTTGCATCGCCGAGTATCAGGCCGCGGCTGCTTCGTCTCCCGGCGGACCGGCCGCAGGTGCGGCGGTCGGCCAGCTCTCGCAATTCGTCGCCACGGCCGC
>CAZPUH010000739.1:0-1778 GCA_964589215.1 uncultured Myxococcales bacterium
GTCGGGCGTCACCGCCGGCGCGATCACGCAGTACCCGATCGGCTCGCTGGAGGTGGTCGAGCTGGAGCCGGCGATCTACCGCGCGTCGCGCTTCTTCGAGAACGACAACCACCGCCCGCTGCAGAACCCGCAGGTCACGGCGCGGGTCGGTGACGGGCGCAACTTTCTGACCCAGCGCAAGGACAAGTTCGACGTCATCGTCAGCGAGCCGTCGAACCCCTGGTTGACCGGCGTGTCGAACCTGTTCACGCGCGAGTACTTCCGCGACGTCAAGCGGCGGCTGGCCCCCGACGGGATCTTCTGCCAGTGGGCGCAGCTGTACGAGATGGCCCCCTGGAACATCAAGACCATCTACGGCACCGTCCGCGACGAGTTCCCGTACGTCTACGTCTTCGCCGCCGAGGATCTGTCGTCGGACACGATCCTGGTCGGCAGCATGCGGCCGCTGCCGCTGGACATCGACCTGCTCGAGCGCGCGTTTCAGAACCCGACGGTGCGCGCCGAGGCGCGCCGGGGCGGGCTCAACTCGCCGCACGACGTGCTCGCCTACCTGCTGCTGGGGCCCGAGGAGCTCGAGTCGTTCACGGCCGGGGCGCCGCGCAACACCGACGACAACGCGCGCATCGAGTTCGCGGCCCCGCGCGACCTGCTGGGCTACGCCAAGTTCGATCCGTACCTGGCCAAGGTGTACGGCCCGCTGTGGCCGTACGGCCGGCTGACGGGCCTGGTGAAGGGATACGACGGGCCGCAGCGCAGCGCGCGGGCCGGGCTGCTGGCGCGCAGCCTGCTGGCCCACGGCAAGGCGCGGGAGGCCGAGCTGTGGGCGCGACGCGCCGAGGCCGCCGGGGACTCGCCCGAGGCGCGGCACGCACGCCTGCTGCTGACCCTGGTGTCGACGCGGCTCGATCACGACCCCGAGATCCCGCTGGCGCCGGGCGACGAGCTGGCGCCTCCGGCCGTGCCCGCCAAGCTGGCCGCCGCCCACCCCGAGTACGTCAATCAGGTGAAGGAGGAGTATCCCTCCGTCATCGCCGAGTACCGGGACCGGCGCTACGCGACGGCCTACAAGATTCTGGAGAAGTGGCCCGAGGAGATCTGGACCGGGCTCGGCCAGGACTTCGCGCTGCTGAGCGGGTTTCTCGACTACAAGGCCGAGTTCTACGGGGACGCGATCGACGAGCTGAAGGCGCTGGCCGACGACGCGACCTACGTCGCGCGACGCCCCGAGACCCTCTACTACCTGGGACGCGCCTATTACGCGAACGCCATGTACACCAAGGCGGTCGATGCTTTGGAGCGCTACGTCCGCTCCCAGAACATCCTGGACCGCCCGCTGCTGCCGGAGCCGTTCCCCGCCCACTGACCGCGCCGCGGGGCCTGTGCGAGTTCCGCGTAGGAGGACCCCTGGCTCTTCCGCGAACGCGATCTAGCTTCGTGGAGGTGAGCCGCCCGGCTGGGGTTCGCGTGTGAATTCAAACCGGAGGTCCCCCATGACTGGTTCCACTCGTTCGCTGATTCGCTTGTCGTTGCCCGTGGTCGCGTTGCTGCTGGCTGGTCCTGTTCGCGCCGCCCAGAGCGCCGGCGAAAAGGAAGGCAACAAGATCGAGAAGAAGGGCAACGCCGAGGAGAAAGCCGCCAACGCCGAGAAGGCCAAGGGCGCCAAGCTCGAGAAGCAGGGCAAGGCCGAGGAAGAGGCCGGCAAGAAGAACGACAACAAGCACGAAGAGGCCGCCGGAAAGGCGGCCAAGAAGAAGGGTGAGGCCATCGAGAAGGCCGGC
>CAZPUH010000740.1:0-4773 GCA_964589215.1 uncultured Myxococcales bacterium
CACCCGCCGCGCCGCCACCCGCGCCGGCGACACCGCCGCCGGCGCCACCCGAACCGGCACGGCCACCGGCAGCGCCGGCCACGCCGCCGCCACCTGCGCCTGTACGCCCCGCGGAGCCGCCGGCTCCGCCCTTGGCTCCCGCGGATCCCCCGCTACCGCCGGTTCCCGTCGAGTCGGAGCTCGAACAACCAACCGCGCCCAAACCGAGGCTCAGACCAACGGAGACAGCCACGCTCGCGAAGAAGTTGCGCTGAAGTAAGGACATGGCTGACATCGTGATCCATCGACGGATGACCACCTCTGACAGTCATGTGACGTCTCTGCTTCATATGCGCGACACGCGCCAGGGGCTGCCGAGCCGTCCGCTGGTCGGCTTCAGAGCCAGCCGCCGATGATGAAATCCAGCCCGTACTCCGTGTAGCCGCCGTTGGATAGACCGCGATTCAGGTCCGGGCCGCCGCCCAGGAAGAAGTGAGTCGTGGCGTGCCAGATGAACGGCGCCAGCACGCCCAGCGACGTGTCGGTGCGATGGGCCGAGCCGTAGTGCTCGACGAAGAAGCGGGCCATCGGCCAGAACGCGATGTCGCCGGCGAGGTCCAGGTTGTAGCCGGCCCGGACGCCGGCGCCGAAGTTGTTGCCGCTGCCCGTCGAGTGCGAGAACGAGAGGTTGGCGCCCAGCGAGATGTTCGGCGCCAGGAAGTAGTCGACCGCCGGATTGAGCGTGACGGTGCTGGCGCTCCCGCTGTACTTGTGGAAGAACGCGTAGCCCGACCCGTCGTCCGCCGTCTGGTACGTGAACACCCAGACGCCCGGCGCGCCGAAGCCGCCCGGGCCCGTCACCGGAGCGGACCCCGACGCCGCCACGGCGGGCGGGGGGGACGCCGGCTCGGGCTCCTGCGCGCGGGCAGCCGCAGCCGCCAGAATCACCCCGGCGAGGACGAACGCGGTCAAACGCATGTCGGCTCCCTTCATTTGTCAGGGGACGGAGATCCCGGCTTGGCTGCCGGTTTCTGTCCCAGCGTCGCGGCGGTCCGGGCCGCCTCCTCGACGGCGCGCGCGATCACGGATCGAATGCGCCCGTCCTCGAGAATCAGCAGCCCGGCGATCGTGCTGCCGGCCGGCGTGGTGACCTGGTCCTTCAGCGCCGCCGGGTGCATGCCCGTCTGCAGGACCATGCGCGCCGCGCCCTGGACCATCTGAGCGGCGATCTGCATGGCGGTCTCGCGGCGCAGTCCCATGCGCACGCCGCCGTCGGCCAGCGCCTCGAGGATGATGTACGCGAAGGCCGGCCCGCTGCCGTTCAGGCTGGTGACGGCGTCCATCACCTTGTCTTCCGCCTCGAGGCACCCGCCCACGCACCGGAAGATCTCCAGCGCGGTCGCCGCCTGGGCGTCGGTGACGCGCGGCCCGCGCGCGATGACGGTCATGCCCTCGCCGATGAGGCAGGGCGTGTTCGGCATGGCCCGCACGACCGCGCTCTGGGGCAGCCAGGCGGCCAGCTGGTCGAGGCGGATGCCCGCGGCGATGCTGATCACCAGCTTGCCGGCCAGCGCCCCCGCGACCGCCGGATCGGTGACCAGCGGCTCGACCTCCTGGGGCTTCACGCAGAGCAGCGCCACCTGGGCGGCTGTCACGGCCTCGTGGTTGTCGGAGGTGGTGCGGATGCCGTGCTTTTCGTGGATGGCGCGCGTGACCTCGGAGCGCCGGTCCGTGCCGACGATCTGGCCCGGCTCCAGCTTCCCGGAGCGCAGGAGCCCGCGCAGGATCGCCTCGCCCATCGTGCCTGTCCCGAGCACCGCCAGGGTTTCGGTCTTGCCGATCATGTGGGGCGCCACTATCGCATGGAATGCGCGCGGTTCATGTCCGATCGCGTGGGGGGCTGGAAACCTCACCCAGGGACTTGCATCATATCGAAACCCATCTATAGGAGACCGACATGGCACTCAAGACCTGGCAGATCGATCGCGCGCACTCCGACATCTTCTTCACCGTCCGGCACATGGTGATCAGCAAGGTCCGGGGCCGCTTCCAGAAGTGGGACGGAACGCTCCAGTACGACGAGGAGAACCCGACCAGCTCGCGCGTCGAGATCACGATCGACGCCGCCAGCATCGACACGAACGAGCCGAAGCGCGACGCGCACCTCCGGTCGCCGGACTTCCTGAACGCCGAGAAGCACCCCCATCTCATCTTCAAGAGCACGAAGATCGAGGCCAAGGGCCCCGACAAGTTCCTGCTGTCCGGCACGCTCACGATCCGCGACGTCACGAAGCCCGTGACCATCGAGGTCGAGCACCTCGGCAAGGCCAAGGACCCCTGGGGGCAGCAGAAGGTCCTCTTCAGCGGCAAGCTGACCATCCAGCGCGAAGAGTTCGGCGCGACCTGGAACCAGGCCCTGGAGGCGGGCGGCGTCCTCGTCGGCAAGAACGTCGACATCGACATCGAGCTGCAGGCCATCGCCCCCAGCGCGTAGCGCGGCGGCGACGAGTCGCCGGATCTCACTCCGAGTAATATCACAGCGAGTGATATGACTCGCTGGTGCGCGTTGCAATGTGAACGCGCCGGCATTTTGGCAATTGACGCCAACCGCTCCGTGCGGTGGTAATGCGTCCGCTCAGCGAACGCGACGCGATTCGGTCTTTGGAGCCGAATCGCTCGCGGCGCTGGCTGGTTTTCGCATTTCACACCCGGAGGGATGTTCGTGAAGCGCGCCGTGACGCAGGGATCCGCCAGAAGGTCGATTCGCTGCCGCCGCAGCCGGCGACGGCGCCGGTGGCTCAGGTCGCGCAACGCCAGCAGGTCGAAGCGTTGGCGATCGATGCGGGGCAGTCGTTGTACGACCTTGAACGAGCGATTGCTGACGGTGTCCGCGACGTTGAGGCGGCCATTGCGATCGGCGACGGCCGGGCGGAGGGAACGTTGACGGCGGTTGCGAACAGCCTCGACCGACTCGTCAACCAACAGGAGCAAGGCGTGGTCGCTGAAACTCCCCAAGGCGAGCCTTTTCGCCTAAAAGAAGCTCGCGAACCACACGTCCACGGATATGATCCGAGCGGCAAGGTGAAGGTGGAGGATCCCACGGGCAACCCACACTTCCCGATCAAGACCAATGCAGGAAAATAAATACCAGAGTTCTTTCGCACAGGGCGAGGTGACGGTTTGGGCGGAGGACGGCAGGGTCCTCTTCATCAAAGCCGTGACCGCTGCCGGCGATCCGGTGGAGCTTGACGCGGACGACGCGCGGGGTTTGGCCGAGCGGCTTCTCGAGTACGCGCGCGTGATCGAGGGGGAAGAATAGGGTGACGTGGAGCGGACGGCTCACGCAGACGACTGAAGCCTCACCGCCGGTCCGGGTCCGCCGCGTGGCGCAAAAAACCTAGGACCTGCCGTTTCCCCGGATAGCCCTGCAGCTGATCGGGGGCTCTCGCGTCGGTCGTCACGATCAGCGTCGGGAGCGCGAGGATGCTGTGGCGGGTGCGCAGGGCGGCGGCTTCTGGGGAGTGGTCCTCGTCGGCGACGCGGACGGGGACGAAGGCTTCGTTGATGTAGTTGGCGGCCGTGGGGTCGGAGAAGAGCTCGCGGTCCATGGCGTTGCAGGGCTGGCACCACGACGCGGAGAACTCGTATAGCATCGGCTTTCTGGTGCCCGCTGCCGTCACCTCCGGGTCGTTCGGCGCGTGCCAGTGGACCAGCCCACCCTGGCGCGAGCTCTCGGCCAGGCCACTCCCGATTCGGGCCAGCAGAAACAGGCCCGCCAGCCCCATCAGCACCTTCGGCCGCCCGCGCGTCGATTGCGATCCCTCAGCCCGACGCATACGAGATCTCCTTCCGGTTCAGCGCCAGCGCCGCCAGGCACAAACAGATCGTCACGTTCGACAGATACGTCGTCAGGCCGAACCAGGAGACAGGGGTCGCGCCGAAGGTGGACGTCCAGCCGAGCGTCGGCTGCACGAGCCCCCGCCACTCGGTGTGGACGCGGATGGGCAGCCAGTGCTGCAGCAGGAAGCCGACCACGTTCAGCGCCGCCCAGGCCGCGACGTCGGCGAAGCCGGGCAGCACGACGGACAGCAGCGCGAGCACGGACGCCAGCCCCGCCGCGCCGGTGACGCTGCTGAAGACGGCGCCCCACAGCTCGCCCCCCGTGATGTCGACGCCGCGCCACCGCAGCAGCACCGCCTGCACCACCAGGGTCACGCATCCCAGGCCGGCCACGGCGGCGGTGACCGCGGTCCACTTGGCCAGCAGGTACGTCGACCGCCTGACCGGCCGCGTGAGCAGCAACGCCAGGACTCCCGAAGAGACGTCCCGGCCGACGCTGCCGGCGCCCAGGATCAACGCCAGCACGGTCGTTGGGTCCTGCAGGACGTGGCTGGCGGTCACCGCGGAACCCGACGTGGCCACGCAGATCAAGACGCACAGGATCAGCGCCATCCGCCGCGACAGGCGCTCGCGCCACGTCGCGACGACCAGCGCCCGAAAGGCCGTCCCGCTCACGCGCTCACCTTCGGCGAAGGCTCGGGACGGAAGTACTTCTCCAGCCGCCCGACCTCCGGCCCGACCTCGATCACCGCGTGCCCCGCGCGGATCAGCCCCCGCAGCAGCGCCGCGGTCTGCTCGTCCCGCTCGACCGAGAAGCGACCCCGGTCAGCCCCCGCCTCGACCAGCTCAGCGCCCGCCTCTCGCGCAAGCGCCGCCAGCGCCTCGTCTCCGGCCGCCGCACCCGCCATCCAGCGCACCACGATCACCCGCCGCCCCACCTCGGCGGCGCGCAGG
>CAZPUH010000741.1:0-6366 GCA_964589215.1 uncultured Myxococcales bacterium
TGGACCATCTGGTGACCGCGCTCGCGGCGCGCGGCCTGGACCTGCTGCAAGGCTCGCGGATCGCGGGCGGCGGCGCGCGCGCCGGCGGCATGCCGCGCTCCAAGATCGCCGGCAACTGGGCGCTCAACAAGCTCGAGCGACGCGTGCTGGGCGTTCCGCTGACCGACTTTCACAGCGGGTACCAGGTGTACGGCCCGCGCGCGCTGGCGGCGATCCCGTTCGCGCGCCTCAGCGACAGCTTCGACATCGATCTGGAGGCCATCGACGCGGCGCGCGCGCGCGGCCTGGCCGTCGGCGAGGAGCCGATCCCGACCCACTACGGCGACGAGGTGTCTCACTTGAATCCGCTCACCTACGGTTTGCGCGTCCTGCGCGTCCTCTGGCGATTCCAGCGCGGTGGCTATGGGGCCTGACGGAAGGTTTTCGCAGGCGTGGAGGCCGGCGCTGGCCTGCGCGGCGCTGGCGGCGGCCTGCGCGACGGGCGGGCCGGCGTTTCCCTGGCGCGCCAAGGGCCACCCTGAGAGCGCGACGCGCGCCGACGTCGAGACGGTCAACCCGCACTACGATCGCCTCCGCTCGCAGATTTTGGTCCGGCGGGTCACGCGGCCGACGCGCGCCAGCCTCGACTACGCCGCGTACCACGCCAACTTCATGAACGCGGATCCCCCGCCGGAGGGGAACGCGGACGCGGGCAAGCGCCCCGACGCCAGCCACGCGTTCGACGGCGCCGTCGTGCGCGCGTCGCTGACGCCGTCGGTCTCCGCCACGCCGCTCACCTCCGACGAGCGGGCGCACGCGCTGGCGCTGGCGCCGCTGGTCGAGCTGCTGTCGGCCAGGCACGTCGCGGGCGCCGATCGCCTGGAGGACGTCGTGGGTCGCGTGCGGTCCGAGAGCTGGGGGCTGGCCGGGGGGCCGCAGATCGTGCGGCAGACCGCGGCCGAGGGTTACCTCCACGATCCGGGCGGCGGCCGCCCCGTCGAGCTGTGGATCAAGATCGAGCTCGCGCCCTGGTTCAGGGCGTTCTCCAACCTGCCCGACGAGGACGGAGACGGCTTCCCCGAGCTCTACGGCCAGGCCGATCCCGCCGCGCTGGGCGACGCGACGGCCATCGCCAAGTTCGTGCGCGAGGATTACGACGGTCGGCGGCTCTCGCCCGCGGAGGTGACCGGGTGGGCGCACCAGCTGGCCTCGTACTGGTACCCCTCGTACAACACCGACCTCGTCGACGCGCGCGACGGCTGGCCCGCCAGCGACACCGAGCCGGACATCCGCAAGGAGGCCGGAGCGCTGCACTTCGATCACCCGACGGTGGTCATGCGCGGCAAGCCCGCCGGCAAGGCCGTCTACAACGTGTTCCTCGTCGGCCAGGGGGAGGGGGGACCGGCCGCCGCCGCGCCCGCCGCGCCGTCGGCCGCCTGGCCCAGGCTCCCCGCCAGCAAGCCCACGCCCGAGACCGGCGCGACGACGCGCGCGGTTCACGCCGAGCTGGCCGCCCACGGCGGCTCCTGGCCGGCCTGGCAGAAGGAGGTCGCGCCGTTCCAGGCCGCGCTCGAACACCGGCTGGCCGCGCTGCCCGCGGGGGCCAAGGCGCTGGCCGGCGCCGACGGGTTCCTGTTCTACGCCCGTTCGATGTCCTACGCGCTGGGCGGCGACCTCGGCAAGCAGCACGGCGACAAGAACCCGATCCCCGCCATCGTGCGCTTCCGCGACCTGCTGGCGAAGCACGGCGTCGACCTGCTGTTCGTGCCCGTCCCCACCAAGGTCGAGATCTATCCCGAGCGGGCGGCGACAGCGCCCGGCGGCGACGAAGCGCCCGTGCGGCGTTTCGCCGGCCAGGTCGTGAACCCGTTCGAGCGGAAGTTCTTGCTGGAGCTGGCGGAGAAGGGGGTCGAGACCGTCGACCTGCTCCCCGCGTTTCTCGAGGCGCGCGCCAAGGATCCGCCGCCCGGCAAGGGCGAGTCGCTGTACCAGGCCGAGGACACGCACTGGGCCGCGCGCGGCATCGCGCTGGCGGCGCAGCTGGTGGCCGAGCGCGTGCGCCGCTATCCGTGGTACCGCCCGCTGGCCGCGCATCCGCGCGTCTACCGCACCAAGGAGGCGTCCTTCACGCGCCACGGCGATCTCGTCTCGCGCCTGCCGGAGGCCGAGCAGGCCAGGTACGCCCCGGCGACGCTGCTCGGCCAGCAGGTGGTGACGGCCGACGGCGCGCTGTACGAGGACGACCCCGACAGCCCGATCGTCCTTTTGGGCGACAGCTTCACGGGCGTCTACCAGCTGATGGACTGCGAGCACGCGGGCGTCTCCGCGCACATCGCGCGCGACGTCGGGGCGCCCGTCGATCTGGTCATGAGCTACGGCGGCGGCCCCAACGTGCGCAGCAAGCTGCTGCGCCGCGGGGAGGGGGCGCTGTCCAGCAAGAAGCTGGTCATCTGGATGATGACGGCGCGCGACCTCTACGACTTCGGCGAGGGCTGGGAGCGGTGAACGCGCCGGTCGGCAGCCCGTGGCAGCGCCTGGCGCTGCTCGCGGTCGCGCTCGCTGCCGGCGGGTGCGCGCGCGACGGGCAGGCGGCGCGCCCGCCCGGGCCGATGGCCAGCACGATCGTGGGGCTGGCCGCCGATCTGGGCGCCACGCCGGCCGAAGCCGCGGACAGCTTGCGACGCGCCGACGAGATCGCGGCGCGCGTCCGCGACCGCCACGCGCGCGGCCACGGCGGCGACTGGATCGCCGACCTGAACGCCGTCGTCTTCGATCAGCTCGGATTCGAGCGCGAGATCGCCAGCCAGGACGTCCGCTTCTTCCGGTTGCCGTCGGTGATCGCCCAGCGCCGCGGCAGCTGCCTGGGCCTGGGCGCGCTGTACCTGGTGCTCGCCGAACGGCTGGGCGTCGGGCTGGACGGCGTGATGGTCCCGGGGCACTTCTTCGTGCGCACGCGCGAGCCGGTCGCGCGCAACATCGAGCTGCTCCGGCGCGGTGAATCGATGCCCGACGCCTGGTACCGCACCAAGTACGGGCCGTGGCCGGACGGCTCTCCCGGCTCTCCCGGCTCTCCCGGCTCTCCCGGCTCTCCCGGCTCTCCCGGCTATCCGTACTTGCGCCCGCTGGCCCCCGCCGAGGTCGCCGCCGTTCACTGGTACAACGCCGGCAACCACCTGCGCGGCGCCCACGATCTGGCCGGCGCGGCCGTCGCCTACCAGCGGGCAGCCGCCGCGCTGCCCGCGTTCGCCGAAGCGCAGGCCAGCCTGGGCGCCGTGCGTCAGCTGGCGGGCGCGCTCGACGACGCGGAGGCGGCCTATCGCCAGGCTGCCCGCGTGCGCCCGGATCTGCCGGGGCTCGACCGCAACCTCGCTCTGCTCAAACAGGAGCGGGTCACCCGCGACACCGAATGAGAAAGGAACCGATCGCCATGACGCTGCTCATTTCCCACCGCGCCCCCCGCCTGGCCGCGGGCGCCCTGCTGCTGCTTGCGGCGCTGGTCTCACAGGGCGCCGCGCGCGCCGACGGCCCGGCCGCCGCGCCGCCGGCGACACCCCCGGCAACCGCGCCGATCACGGTGACCGCCAAGCTGGTCGAGATCCCGGGCAAGTTCCCCGACGACGAGCTCTACGACTACGCCTACGTCATGCGCTACCAGGTGATCGGCGGCCCCATGGACAAGCAGACGATCTTCGTCGCGCACTACAAGCCGCGCCAGCCGCGCGGGGCCATCAAGGACAAGATGAAGTCGGTGGTCTCGGGAAAGCTGCGCGCGTTCCGCGTCGGCGACGTCCACAAGCTGCAGCTGACGTCCAACATCAAGTCGGTCTGGAAGGGGCCGCTGGTCGACGAGTTCGCCGCGACCGACCACAAAAGCACGCGCTACTTCGCCCTGGTCGCCGACCCCGGCTGACCTTCTCCGGGCGCTCGCGGCGCGGCTAGACGACCGGTCCGTCGCCTCGCGCCAGCACGGTGTCGCGCGCGAGGCGCGGATCCTTGTCGGGGTGGTCGGTGTTGAAGTGCAGCCCGCGGCTCTCGGGGCGGCGGCGCGCCGATTCGATGATCAGCTCGGCCACCAGCGCGATGTTGCGCAGCTCGACGAGGTCGCCGGTGATCTTCGCGTTCCAGTAGTAGTCGCGGATCTCCGACCGGATCAGCTCGATGCGCCGCGCCGCCCGCTGCAGCCGGCGGTCGGTCCGCACGATGCCGACGTAGTTCCACATCAGCCGCCGGATCTCGTCCCAGTTGTGGCTCACGACGACGGCCTCGTCGGGCGAGCCGGCCTCGCCCGCGTACCAGGGGGCGACCTGCGGAGGTCGATCGACGCGCACGTCGCGCACGTCGTCGGCGGCGCGCGACCCGAACACCATCGCCTCCAGCAGCGAATTCGAGGCCAGCCGGCACGCGCCGTGAAGCCCCGTCATCGAGACCTCGCCGATCGCGTACAGGTTCTTCACCGTCGAGCGGCCGTGCTCGTCGACCAGCACGCCCCCGCAGCTGTAGTGCGCGGCCGGCACCACCGGGATCGGCTGCGTGCGCATGTCGATGCCCAGCGCCATGCACTGGCGGTGGATGTTGGGGAACCGCTCGACCAGGAAGTCGCCCGGCAGGTGGGTCATGTCCAGCACCACGTGGTCGTCGCCGGTGCGCTTCATCTCGGCGTCGATGGCGCGCGACACCACGTCTCGCGGCGCCAGGTCCTTCATCTCGTGGTAGCGCGGCATGAACGCCGTGCCGTCGCGCAGCCGCAGGATGCCGCCCTCGCCGCGCAAGGCTTCGCTGATCAGGAACGACTTGGCGGCCGGGTGGTAGAGCACCGTCGGGTGGAACTGGAAGAACTCCATGTTCGCGATGCGGGCGCCGACCCGGTACGCCATCGCCACGCCGTCGCCCGTCGCGACGTCCGGGTTCGACGTGTAGAGGTAGACCTTGCCCGACCCGCCGGTCGCCAGGATCACGGCGCGCGCCACGGCCGTCACGACCTCGCCCGTGCGCTGATCCAGCAGGTACGCCCCGAACACCGCGTTCGGCCCACCGTACTTGGCCGTCGTCAGCAGGTCGATCGCCAGGTGGTCGGGCAGCAGCGTGATCCGGTCCGCGCGCTCCGCGACCTTGCGCAGCAGCGCCTCCTGAATGGCGGCGCCCGTCGTGTCCTTCACGTGCACGATGCGCCGCGCCGTGTGCCCGCCTTCGCGCCCCAGCGCCAGGTGCCCGGCCGCGTCGCGGTCGAACGGCACCCCCAGCTCGTTGGCCAGCCACCGAATGTGCTCGGGCCCCTCGGTCGCGCAGATCTCGACCGTCTCGCGGCGGCACAGGCCGTCGCCGACGCGCAGCGTGTCCTCGACGTGCGCCGCGACGGCGTCCTCGGGGTCCATCGCCCCGGCCACGCCCCCCTGGGCGTACCAGGTGTTGGCGTCCGCTGGCGCGCGCTTGGTCGCGACGACGACCCGCCCGTGCGCGGACGCCCGCAGCGCGAACGTCAATCCGGCAAGTCCCGAACCGATGACCAGGTAATCCGTCTCCAGCACCCCCCAACTCTAGCTCTCCCCGCGCTCTCCGTCCTGCCCGGGGTCAGCGGCCGCGCGGCCCGCCGGCCCGTGTTACGATCAGGGCCATGAAGCGGGCCGCCGCCCTCGTGCTCACCCCCCTCGTCGCCGTGCTGGCGGCGCCGGTGCGGGCTGGCACGTTCTGGTCGCGCGAGCGCGCCGACGGCGTCGTCGAGTTCACGAACAAGACGCCCGCCGGGGGCCACTGGAAGGTCCTCTTCAAGACCGGCCCCGGCAAGGCCGCGGCGCTGCGCGGGGCCACCGACCTGGTGCCGCCCCGGGACGCGTCGCCGGCCCGCACCAGCCGCTATGACCGCGACATCCTGGACGGACAGGCGTTCTACGGCATCCCCGAAGCGTTCCTGCGCGCCGTCATCAAGACGGAGTCCGACTTCGACCCGCACGTCGTCTCCAGCGCCGGCGCGCAGGGGCTGATGCAGCTGCTGCCGTCGACGGCCCGCCTCATGGGCGTGACGGACCCGTTCGACGCGCGCCAGAACATCATGGGCGGCGCCCGCTACCTGCAGGTGCTGGCGCGCCGCTTCTGCAAGACGCCGCCGCCGGCAGGCACCGCGGCAGGCACTGACGCGGCGCCGCTGGCCGTCTGCTCGCCCGAGGAGCGGGTGAAGGTGGTCGCCGGCTATCACGCGGGGCCGGCCGCGGTCGAGAAGTACGGCGGCATCCCGCCCTACGAGACCACGCACGCCTACGTCGCGTCGGTGCTGCGCCGGTACGAGCAGTACCGGTCGCCCGGTCCCACCGCGGAGCGCTGACCGTCGAGCCGGCCGTATGACCGTCGCGCCTTCGATCACCCACCTGGCCAGCGCCGGCGAGCTGGTGGCCG
>CAZPUH010000742.1:0-1303 GCA_964589215.1 uncultured Myxococcales bacterium
TGGGCTGCCCGGACAGAGCGGCCTTGCCGACGATCGAGCTCTCGTCGACGGGGAGAGTGAACTCCCGGAAGTTGATGGCGATCGAGTCGTTCTGCGACAACATGAAGCGCAGCCGCTTCTGCTCGGGCGCCGCCGGATCGTCCTCGACGACGTAGACGCTGCCCGCGTCGGCGCCGGTCACGTGCCGGCAGCTCTCGAGGATCAGCGCCAGCAGGTTGCCGATGTCGCGCTCGGACGCCATCGCGCGCGACGTGGCGACCAACTGCCCCAGCTCGTACCGAGATCGGTCCGCCGGGGACGGCTGCTCCGGATCGCCCACTCAGTCCAGATTACATCACTGGCACTGGATGGTGTCGATCCAGAAGGGAGGCTGCCCGGCGACGTCGGTCGCGAATCGCCACTCGTAGGTGTGCATGGACCGGGTCACCGACACGACGTCCCATTTGTCCCAGACGTACCCCTGGTCGTACGTGTTTCCGAAGGTGTGGTTCAGAGCACCGTCGACGTAGAAGTCGAGCTTCTGCCCCGCCGTGGGGTTGACCCCGGTGTATTCGAACGAGATCTCGCTGTGTGGCTTGCAGCCGCAGCTGAACGACACGCTGGTCGTCTGACCCGCGGCGAGAGCCCACGGCCTCAGCGAGAATGCCCCGGACTGAGACAGCGCGTCGTCGATCCGGAACTCCCCCCCGAGCTCCGGCGCCATGAAGCCCGTGTCGAAGTTGAACTGCCCTGACGTGTTCGGGGCGACGGGGTAGTTCCGGCACACCAGGTTGTCGAGGACGTAAGGCGGCTGGCCTGGGACATCCGTGGTCGCGTCCCATCGGTACTTGTGTTTGCCGGTGGGGACGACGACATCGACCTGACCCCAGGCGACACCGGCGTCGGAGGTGTCCCCGTATGTGGCGTAGAGGACGTCGTCGACGTAGAAGAACAGGTGCTGGTTGGTGCCCGGATTGATCCCCGCGTACCCGAAAGACAGCTCGCTGTGCGCGAACTCGTTGCACGCGAATGTCAGCTCGCTGGTACTGCCCGCGGTTTGAATGGGCGGGTGGATTCCGCGCGAGCCCGTCTGGGCGTACGAGTTATCGACGACCCAGGTTCCGGTGATTCCCGCCGACGGGTAACTTTCGAAGTCGTTCACAAACACGACGGGCGGAGTGAGAACCCCCACCGAGACCGCATTGGAGCAAATGCCTGGCTGCGGTGGCCAAGGATCGGTGCGACTTCCAGCGCCGCCGGCATTGCCTGCCGCAGCACCATTGCCGGCCGCACCGGAGGCACCGCTGCTGCCGCCGGTTCCGCC
>CAZPUH010000743.1:0-4795 GCA_964589215.1 uncultured Myxococcales bacterium
CGTCGCGCAGGTGCTGGCCACGTCGGACCGTCCGTTTCTCGAAGAGATGGAGAAGCGCCTCCAGAAGCGGATCGTCGTGAAGGCGCGCGGGTCGTTCCACGTCGAGGACTTCGAGATCCGGTCGCCGAACGACAAGGCGCCGATCGAGAAGTCGGAGATCGCCGGGTCGGCGCGCGAGGACGCCAAGGAAGGGCCGAAGGGCGGGCGCCGCAGGCGCCGGCGGCGGCACCTGGGTCCGCCGGCCGAGGTCGAGGCGGCGCTGGCCGAAGAAGAAGCCAACGCGATCGACCCCGAGTCGATGGCGCACCATTCGCACGGGCAACAGGCGAACGACCGGGGCGGCGATCGCCACGAGCGGAGCGACCACGGCGAGAGCGCGCCGCCGGCGTCGCTGGCCCCGACCGACGAGCCGCCGGGCGACCCCCAGACGTAGGTCCGCGGGCGGGGCGGGGTTCAGGCGATGGGCGTGGTCCGGATCTGCTTCGTCTGCCTGGGCAACATCTGCCGCTCGCCGACGGCCGAGGCCGTGATGCGGCACCTGGTCGCCGCCGAGGGGCTGGGCGACCGGATCGTCGTCGAGAGCGCGGGGACGGGCGACTGGCACGTCGGCCACCCGCGCGACAAGCGCAGCCGCGCCGTCGGCGAGGCGCGCGGCATCCCGCTGTCGGGCGTGGCCCGGCAGTTCGTGCCGGCCGACTTCGACCGCTACACGCACGTCATCGCCATGGACCGCTCCAACCGCGACGAGCTGCTGAAGATGACGCGCGGCCCGCAGGACCGGGCCAAGGTCGCGTTGCTGAGGTCATTCGACGCCACCGCGCCGGCCGACGCCGAGGTGCCCGACCCCTACTACGGCGGGGCCCGCGGATTCGACGAGGTCTTCGACATCTGCGATCGCGCCTGCCGCGGCCTGCTGGCCCAGCTCAAGCGCGAAGCCGGGGTCTGAGGTGGAGGCGGGGCTGCGAGCGGCGCTGGCGGCGGCGCTGGGCAGCGACGTCGCGGACGCGCGCTCGATGGCCGGCGGCGACATCAACCAGGCCTACGAGATTCGCCTCGGCGACGGGCGGCGGCTGTTCGCCAAGACCAACGCGCGCTCGCCCCGCGGCATGTTCGCCGCCGAGGCGCGCGGGCTGGCCTGGCTGGCCGAGGCCGGCGCGCTGCGCATCCCGGCGGTGGTGGCCGTGTCGGAGCCCGAGGCCGCGGCGCAGTTCCTGGTGCTGGAGCTGGTCGAGACGGGGCGCCCGGCGCGCGACTTCGACGAGCGGCTGGGGCAGGGGCTGGCGGCGCTGCACCGGTTCGGGGCGCCGGCCTTCGGCCTGGACCACGACAACTTCGTGGGGCGGCTCTCGCAGGCGAATGCCCCGGAAGCGACCTGGCCGGCTTTTTACCGGACGCGGCGGCTGGAGCCGCAGCTGCGCCAGGCGGTCGACGCGGGCCTGGCGAGCCCCCGCCTGCGGCAGGGGTTCCAGCGGCTGTTCGCGGCTCTGGACGGGCTGGTCGGCCCCGCCGAGCCCCCCGCGCGCCTGCACGGCGACCTGTGGGGCGGGAACCTGCTGTGCGACGCGGACGGCGCCCCCTGCCTGATCGACCCGGCCGTCTACGGCGGCCACCGCGAGGTCGACCTGGCCATGATGCGGCTCTTTGGGGGCTTCGGGGCCCGCGTCTTCGCGGCCTACGAGGAGGCCTGGCCGCTGGCGGACGGCGCCGCGCAGCGGATTCCGCTCTACCAGCTGTACCCGCTGATGGTGCACGTGAACCTGTTCGGGGGCGGCTACGTGGGGTCGGTCGAGGCGGCCCTGGCGCGCCTGATTTGACGCGAAATCGGGGGATCGCCCGACGCTGACGACCGCGGTGCCGTCGTGCTAGGGTCCGGCCCGCATGATGGAATATCGGACGCTGGGTCGGACCGACTGGCAGGTCTCGACGGTCAGCCTGGGAACGTGGGCGCTGGGTGGCGGCTGGGGGCCAATCAACGAGGATGAGTCCATGGCGGCGCTGCACCGCGCCGTGGACCGCGGCGTGAACTTCTTCGACACCGCCGACATCTACGGCGACGGCCTGGCCGAGCGCCTGCTCGCCCGGCTGCGGCGCGAGCGGAAGGACCCCTTCTACATCACGACCAAGGCGGGGCGGCGGCTGCCCAAGCAGACCGTCCAGGGGTACACGCGCAAGAACCTGACGACCTGGGTCGAGCGCAGCCTGAAGAACCTGGAGGTCGAGACCATCGACCTGCTGCAGGTGCACTGCCCGCCCACGGACCTCTACTACCAGCCCGAGACGTTCGGCATCCTCGACGACCTGGTGAACGCCGGGAAGATCCGCTTTTACGGCGTCAGCGTCGAGCGGGTCGAGGAGGGGCTGAAGGCGATCGAGTACCCCGGCGTCCAGTCCGTGCAGATCATCTACAACATCTTCCGCCAGCGGCCCGCCGACCTGTTCTTCGGCGAGGCGCGGCGCCGCAAGGTGGGCATCCTGGCGCGGCTGCCGCTGTCGTCGGGGATGCTGGCCGGCAAGATGACGCGCGAGAGCACGTTCGCCGCCGAGGACCATCGCAGCTTCAACCGGGAGGGCGCGGCGTTCGACCGCGGCGAGACCTTCTCGGGCGTCCCGTTCGAGGTCGGCCTGCAAGCCGTCGAGGAGCTGCGCGAGCTGGTCCCCGCCGGCGCCACCATGGCCGGCTTCGCCCTCCGCTGGATCCTGATGAACGAAGCGGTCACCTGCGCAATCCCGGGCGGCAAGCGCCCCACCCAGGTTGATGAAAACTGCGCGGCGGCCGCGCTGCCGCCGCTTTCGGACGAGACGATGTCCGAGGTTCGGACGCTCTACGACAAGAAGATCAAGCCGTACGTTCAGCACTACTGGTGAGCGGACGACGTTAGCGATTTCGCGCGGTTGCGATTTTTTCGCGGGGTTCGTCGAGAACGCCGTCGCTGGTTCGTCGCGTGGGTGAGGACGCGAAAGGAGCCCACATGCGATTCATCGTGATGCACAAGAACGACCCTCACACCGAGGCCGGCGAGAAGCCCTCGCTGGAGCTGATCCAGAAGATGGGCGAGTTCGTCGGCGGTCACGCGAAGGCGGGCCGCTTCATCGACGGGGCGGGGCTGAGCGCCAGCAAGAACCGCTCGCGCCTGACGTTCCGCAACGGCGAGGCGACGATCAAGCACGGCCCCTACCGGGGCGAGCACGAGCAGCCGGCGGCCATGCTGACGCTGAAGGTGCGGACCCGCGACGAGGCGCTCGGCTGGGCGCAGCGCTACGGGAAGATCCTGGGCGACGGCGAGATCGAGCTGGGGAAGGTCGTCGAGCCCTGGGACCTGGGCGTCGTGCCGGAGCCCGAGAACCCCCCGCTGCAGTTCCTGCTGATCGAGAAGGCCGACGCGGCGACGGAGGGGGCGGGGCGCAGCGCCAAGCAGAAGGCGGAGCTCACGCGGCTGCAGACCGAGATGGCGAAGGCCGGCGTGCTGGTGAAGGCGCTGAAGCTGAAGAGCAGCGCCACCGGCAAGCGGCTGATCTTCAAGAACCACGACCTGCGCCTGATCGACGGGCCGTTCTCGGAGTCGAAGGAGCTGATCGGCGGGTTCTCGATCATGGAGCTGTCCGGGATCGAAGAGGCGGTCGCGCTCTGCAAGCCGTACGCGGAGATCCTGGGCGGCACGCTGGAGATCGACGTGCTGGAGGTCGACACGGCCGGCGCGTGAAGCGGCGGCCGGTCAGCCGGCGCGGGCAGCGGCGAAGAGCGGCGGCAGCGGCGGCTTGCGGCCCAGCGCGAGCTCGATGGCGCGGGCGGCCTGGTGGACCAGCATGCCCAGGCCGCCGGCGTAGAGCGGGGTCAGGACGCGGGCGGCCACCCCCAGCGGCGTCTCGGCGCCGTACGCCATCTCCAGCACCGCGGTGTCGCGTTTGAGAGAGGTCAGTCCCGCGCGCGCCGCCGGGTCCGCCCACGCAGCGGCCGGCACCGCGGAGACGACCGCGGTGGCGCCCGCGACCGCGTCGGCGAGCTCCGCGGGCGTCCAGCCCCGCGCGCTGACCAGGGCGGCCTGCGCCGCCGGAAGCCGCTGCGTGAAGTCCTGGGCCTGCTCCGGGCGGCGCGCGACCACCACGACGCGCGCCCCGGCGCGGGTCAGCGCCTCGACGGCCCCGGCGGCCGCGCCGCCCGCGCCCACCATCACGATCGACTGTCCGGCGCGGACGACGACGCTGAGGTCGGCCAGCGCGGCGATCAAACCCGCGCCGTCGGTGTTCTCGGCGCGCACGGAGCCGCTCTTCTCGAACAGCAGCGTGTTGGCGGCGCCCGACGCGACCACCTCGGGCCCCTGCGTGTCGGCCAGCGCGGCGGCCGCCGCCTTGTGCGGGATCGTGACGTTGAGGTACCGGTAGCCCTCGCTGCGCAGCCGGCGCGCGAGCGCGTCGAACCCCGCCGCGTCGACGCTCAACGCCTCGTACTGGCCGTCGACGCCCAGGGCCTGGTACGCGGCGTTGTGGATGGCCGGCGATCGGCTCTTGCTGACGTCGGCGCCCAGCACCGCGGCGCGGATCATGGGGCGCGCCCCTTTTTCCCGACTTTGCGCGCAGGGCCGCCTTCGCCCGGCGCCTGTTCCGCGGGCGAGGCGACGGTCGCGTCGAACGCGCCCTCGCGCACGCGGACGTGCACGCGCTCGCCCGGGACCAGGTCGGCGGCGCGCGTGACGATGTGGCCGTCGGCCCGCAGCGTGAGGCTGAAGCCGCGCTCGAGCACCTGGGTGGGCGACAGCGCGCCCAGCTTGCCGCAAGCCGCGTCGATCGCGTGCCGGCG
>CAZPUH010000744.1:0-2052 GCA_964589215.1 uncultured Myxococcales bacterium
CGAATAGGTGAAGAGGCCGCGCCGCTCGGGCGCGCGCACCAGCCCCGCCCAGGCGACCAGCGCGACGGCCGGCGGGATCAGGGTCAGCGCGAACGGGTGCGCGAACCGGAAGCCCTCGACGTTGCGCAGCGCCACGAAGTACGCGACCGCGATCGGGACGCAGACGGCCGCGATCAGCGCGTAGGGGATCGCGCGCGACGATCCGTCCGCCCGCCGCGACTCAGCCATGGGCAGCCTCCTGCGCCAGCGCGGTGCCTCCCAGCGGCGCGGCGACGGGCCGGGTCGTGACGACGATGCGGATCGCGCTCTCCAGCGCCCCGCGCGCCTCGGCGGCCGACGGCGAGATCTTCGCGAACTTGACCAGGTCGCACCCGGCCAGCCACCCCTCGGCCTCGCTCAGCACCAGCTCGCGCCCGGCGCGCCGCCGCAGCTCGGCCATCAGCTCGTCGGTGGTCAGCTCCAGCGAGTCGAACCCGTAGCGGCCACCCAGGTACTCGCGGATCACCTCGGAGACGGCGAAGTAGAACGGCCGGTTGTCGGCGTTCTCGAGGAACCCGTACGCGCCCAGGCGATCCAGCTTCTCCATCGCCACCTCGTGGACCGGACGGGGTGGCGGCGCCGGGCGCGCGCCCCGGCGGGCTCGCAGGCGGCGCAGCACCAGCATGGCGACCAGCGCGCCCAGCCCGGCCGCGACCAGCGCGCCCGCGAGGTAGGCGGGCCACAGGTTCTGCACCATGACCGTGACGGGCGGCGCGGCGTCCTTCAGCGCCGGCTCCGGCTCGTTGGCGATCAGGCTGGCGATCTTCACGGGCACGGGCGCGGTGCGCGCGGTGCGCACGTCGCCGCGCGTGCCCAGGTAGGTCACCTCCACGGGCGGCACGGTCTTTTCGCCCGGCGCGTAGGCGGCGATCGTCAGCGTGTAGAGGCGGCGCATCCGGCCGTCGCCCAGCGGCTGCTCGCTCTCCTTGCGGTCCAGCAGCGCGAACGGCTCCAGCGCGACGGTGGACGGCAGGTTCACGGGGACGGCCGTCTTGGCGATGGCGACCACCTCCAGGTGAATGGGGTCGCCGACGTTCGCGACGGCGCGATCGACCCGGGCCGTGACGGTCGGCGCGTCCGGGTCCGGGGTCTCGGGCGCGGCGGCGTCGGCCTCCGCGCGCGCGGCCCCGGCGGCGACGACGGCCACCGCGGCGAACGCGACGGCGGCGCAGGCGGCCCGCTCGGCGGCCCGTCTCAATGCCGCAGCCTCCGCGCGCGCGACTCGAAGAAGCTGGTCAGCGCCGGCAGGTAGGGCTTGTCCGTCGACAGCTCGATCGGATCCATCGACAGCCGCTTGAACAGGTTTGCGCGGGCCTCGCGCACGGCGCGCACCGAGCGCGCGAACGCCGCCGCCTCGGGGCCGCTGGTGTCGAACACGACGGTGCCGCCGCTCTCGGGGTCCTGCATCTCGACCAGGCCCACGCGCGGCAGCCCCTGCTCCAGCGGATCGCCGATCGCGACCGGGATGACGTCGTGCCGCCGCGCCGTGATGCGCAGCGCCCGCTCGTAGCTGGCGATGGGCGCCAGGAAGTCGGAGATCAGGAACGTCACCGCGCGGCGCCGGACGACGTGGCTCACGAACTCGAGCCCGGTCGCCAGCGACGTGCGCGGGCTCTTCTCGCGGAACGAGAGGATCTCGCTGATGACCCGCAGGACGTGCCGCTTGCCCTTCTTGGGCGGCACGAACTTCTCGACGTGGTCCGTGAAGATGATCAGCCCGACGCGGTCGTTGTTGCGGATGGCCGAGAACGCCAGCACCGCCGCCAGCTCCGCGGCCAGGTCGCGCTTTTCCCGCACGCGCGAGCCGAACAGTCCCGACGCGGACATGTCACAGAGCAGGAGCACGGTCATCTCGCGCTCTTCCGTGAACAGCTTCACGTAGGTGTCGTTCATGCGCGCCGACACGTTCCAGTCGATGAGGCGGATGTCGTCGCCCGGGATGTACTGCCGCACCTCCGAGAAGGCGATGCCGCGCCCCTTGAACACGGAATGGTACTGGCCCGCCATCCGATC
>CAZPUH010000745.1:0-2502 GCA_964589215.1 uncultured Myxococcales bacterium
GGCAGGCAGCGTTTCGCCGTCCAGCTCGACGCCCGTGGCCCGGCCGCCCTCGATGCGCACGCGGCGGACGTAACGGCCCGTCAAGAAGCGCGCGCCCGCGACCGCGGCGGCCTGCGAGAAGGCGCGCGCCAGCTCGCGCGCGACCACCTGCGCGTCGTCGGGGAACGCCAGCGCCGCCCGCACGGCGGGGCCCAGCGCCGGCTCCAGCGCGCGCGCCGCCTCGCCGGACAGCGCGTCGACCTTCAGGCCGCGCGCGACCTGCCAGGCGCGCCTGGCCTGCAGTGCCGCCGCGCCCGCCTCGTCGAACGCCACGGCCAGCACGCCCGAGCGGGCGTAGCCCACGTCGATGCCGGTCAGCTCGCGCAGCTCGGCGGCCAGAGCGGGATAAAGGGCCCGGCTCTGCAGCCCCAGCTCCAGCAGCGGGCCGGGGCCGTCGGCCTCCATCTGGGGGCCCAGGATGCCGGCGGCCGCGCTGGACGCCTCGGCGCCGGGGATGCCGCGCTCGATGACGGTGACCGGAACGCCCGCCTGGGCCAGGCGCAGCGCTACGGCCGACCCCATGATCCCCCCGCCGATGATCGCGACGTCTGGCACGTTCAGATCCCGTCCGTCGGCGCCGCCGTGCGCTGCAGCTTGCCCTCCAGCGACTTCGACATCCAGACCTGGTTGTGGGCGTCGACGATCACCGTCGCGCAGTCGGGGAGCGAGTCGACCAGCGCCATCCCCTTTTGCGGCCCCAGGATGAACACCGAATCGTCCAGCGCGTCGGCCAGGAACGCGGTCGGCGCGAAGATCGTCACCTCGCGCGAGGCGGTGGCTGGATAGCCGGTCGCCGGGTCGATGATGTGGTGGTAGCGCCGCCCGTTGAAGACGAACCCGCGCTCATAGTCGCCCGCCGTCGAGAAGGCGTGATCCTGGATGGGCATTCGGGCGATGATGTCGCGCGGGCCGCCGCGCGGGTCGCGGATCCCGACCACCCAGTTGACCGCCCCCTTGCGTCCCGACACGTAGAGGTCGCCGCCCGCCTGCACCATGAAGTCGTGGAGGCCGGCGCCCCGCAGCACGGTGGCGCAGCGATCGACCGCGTACCCCTTGGCGATGCCGCCGAGGCCGATCTTCATGCCGGCGCGCCGCAGCTTCACGGTGCCGGCGCCCGCGTCCACCAAGACGTCGCGCCAGTTGATCAGCTTGCGGCGGCGGGCGATCTCGTCGGCAGACGGGATGGACTTGTCCATGTCCTCGTCGAACTTCCAGAGCCCCTTCATCGCCGCGAAGGTGATGTCGAAGGCGCCGTCCGACCGGCGCGACATGTCCAGCGACTCCTGGATGACCTCCAGCGTCTCGGGCGTCACCTTCACGGCGTGCTTGCCGGCGGCCTTGTTGATGCGGACGATGTCGCTCTCGGGCTCGCCGGGGCGCTCCCAGTCGGTCATCAAGCGCTCGACGCGGCGAATCTCGTCGTAGGCGGCGGCGAAGCCGCGCTCGGCGGCCTGGGGATCGGCCGTGTAGGCCGAGAACGTCACCTCGGTGCCCATGACGGGGAAGCTGCGGGCCACGACGCGCGCGGCGCCGGGAGGGCCCGAAAGGGATTGCGCGAGCGCCGCCCCGACGGTGAATCGAATCAAGAGACCCAGCACGGCGCGAAACATAGCACCCCCGAATGACCCGTTCCGGCGGGGCGCGGCAACCTATGCGGCGGGCGTCATTTGCAGCTCATTGAGAAGTAATCACATGCGGCGTATCACAAGTTTTGCTTGATGCGCCGTCGACCCTCGGGGAAAACTCGCGGTGCACATGCTCGACAATGCCACCCTGGAAACGCTGCGCCGCCGCAGCTTCGATTTACGCATCGACAACCTGACCGCGATCGCCGCCGCCGAGAGCGGCCACCCCGGCGGCACGCTGTCGGCGATGGACATCCTGCAGACGCTCTACTTCGTCGAGATGAACCATCGTCCGAAGGAGCCGCTCTGGCCCGATCGTGACCGGTTCGTCCTGTCGAAGGGGCACGCGGTGCCGGCGCTCTACACGGTGATGGCGCACGCCGGCTACTTCTCGCGCGACCTGCTGCCGACGCTGCGGCACCTGGGCAGCCCGCTGCAGGGGCACCCGGCCACCTTCCTGCTGCCGGGCATCGAGGCGTCCACCGGGTCGCTGGGCCAGGGGCTCTCGGTCGCCATCGGCCTCGCGCTGGGCGCCCGGCTCGACGGCCGCAAGTCGCGCGTCTACGCCCTCATCGGCGACGGCGAGTCCGAGGAGGGGCAGATCTGGGAGGCGGCGATGGCCGCGCCCAAGTACAACCTCGACAACCTCTGCGTGGTGCTGGACCACAACAAGGGGCAGATCGACGGCTACGTGAAGGACGTCATGAACATCGAGCCGATCGCCGACAAGTGGAAGTCGTTCAACTGGAACGTGCTGACGATCGACGGGCACGACTACCAGCAGATCGCGGAGGCCTTCGGCCAGGCCAAGGCCGCCAAGGGCAAGCCGACCTTCATC
>CAZPUH010000746.1:0-2253 GCA_964589215.1 uncultured Myxococcales bacterium
TGAACGCGTATCCTACCCGCCCATTTTCGTTTTTTCTGAAGCGTAGTTCTGGGTCCGCGGCTCGTTTGTATCAGGTGCGCCTTGGATGGGCGCGGGGAAGTTCATGGAAGGGACCGGGCTGAAGAAGAAGGACTTGAAGCGTTTTCGCGAGATTCTGCTCGCGAAGAAGAAGGAAATCCTTCGCAACGCGCAGCGAACGCTGAACGAAGACATGACGCTGGACTCCGACGACCTGCCGGACGAGATGGACCTGGCGTCGTCCGAGTATCTACACTCGTTCACGTTCCGCCTGCGTGGGCGGGAGAAGGTCTTTCTTCAGAAGATCGACCACGCGCTGGAAAAGATCAAAGCCGGCAGCTTCGGGGTTTGCGAGCAATGCGACGAACCGATCTCGATCAAGCGGCTCGAAGCGCGTCTCGAGACCACGCTGTGCATCCGCTGCAAGGAAGACCAGGAGCGAATCGAAAAAGCCTACGGCTGAACGGCCGGCCTTGGGTCTTCTTGTTCGCGCTGGCGGGCGCTGGGTGCAGCGGCCCGCTGGCGACGACGTTCAGCAGCGCCTCGCTGGGGACCAGCGCTGACGGGACGCTGCGCCACCCGGCGTCGCTTCCGTTCGACGGTGACGGGTATGCGGTGCCGACGCCCTGGCGGAACAGGCACGCGAACTACGGCACCGAGGCGCTGGTCGATCTGGTCGCGCGAGCCTCGCGGGCGGTCGAGCGGGACGCGCCGGGCGGCGTCGCCGCCGTGGGGGACCTGTCGCGGCGCAGCGGCGGCGGGTCGGCGCAGCACAAGTCTCACCAGGACGGTCGCGACGTCGACATCTTCTTCTATGCGACCGACACTGCCGGCCGGCCGGCTCGCCTGAACGAGGCGATGCTGCACTTTTCGTCCGACGGGCGCGCGCTGCGCTGGTCGCCGCCGCAAGGTGTCCGGCCGCCGCCGCGTCCGGTCCCCAGCCTGCGCTTCGATGCGCGCCGGAACTGGGCGTTCGTGCGCGCGTTGCTGACGGATCCGCAGGCCGAGGTGCAGTGGATCTTCGTGCAGCGGAGCCTGGGCGCGGCGCTGCTGCGCGAGGCTGCCGCCGAAGGGGACGATCCGGCGCTGCTGGCGCGCGCGGCGTTCATCCTGCACCAACCCAGCGACTCGGAGCCGCACGACGACCACATGCACATCCGGCTCTACTGCGGCCTCGGCGACCGCCGTTTCGGCTGCAGCGACAAGGGGCCCGTGCGCTGGTGGAAGAAGATGTGGAAGTACATGGAGGCGCCGTTCGGCCGCCCGCCCGCGGACGCGATCGGCGCCGATCGGTTGGCGGCTTTCGGCCGGCTGATCCGCGAAGAGCCGCCGCCGTCGCCGGCCGCCGGCAAGCTCACCAGCTAGCGCCGCCGCGCCGCGGCCGAACGCGAGCGAGCAGCCGGCGGGTCAGGTTCCGCCGTCGGCGGCGGCGCGCTTGTCGTCGGGGCGCGCCGGGGGCTGCAGCTCCAGGCGGGCGGCGGCCCAATCGAGGGAGCCGAAGGCGCCGGCTGCGTCGGCGGGCGTCGTCGTCAGCGTCAGCACGATCGCCTGCCGTCCCCACGGGACCGGGCGGACGAAGTAGAGCTGCCGCAGCTGCTGGCCGCGGCGCGACGCGCGCGCGTCGACCTGAACGCCGCCGCGCGCGGCGGGCGCGACGGCGGTGACCTCGATGCCCTCGGCGGCGAGGGCAGGGCGGCTCTGCTCGACCAGCGACCCGGCGTCTGCGGCGGTGACGGCGTCGTCGACGGCCAGCGAGATCCGGCTGCCGCCGGGATGCACGAGCAGGCAGAGAATCTTCGGGTACCCCGTGTGCAGCGAGAGCGCCCATCCCGGAGGCGCCTCGACACCGACGCCGGCGCGCGCGCTGAAGAAGCGACGCTCGCGCGCAGCGTCGGCGGACGGCCGCGCGGCCAGCATCATCGCCGCAAGCGAGAGCGTCGCCAGCAGCGCGCCACGGGACCAGTTCATGTGGCCAGTATAGAGGCCGACCAACACTCGTCGAGAGCCGTGCTCGCCTGCTGACGACGGGTCTAAGACCAGCTTCGTCCGCGAGAGTCGGTTCAAAATCTCCGCGCGACGAGCACCGCTGAACATATTCACAGTCGTTTTTCTATTGAGGAGATTCTATTCAATAGATTACTTTGAAAATCGGATAATGAAACGAGCTCTCTCATCGACTTCTCCCGCGACGCGGGGACTACTCGACGAGAGGGAGATCGAGGAGATCGAGCGCGC
>CAZPUH010000747.1:0-1253 GCA_964589215.1 uncultured Myxococcales bacterium
CCTCGACGGCCTCGCGCGCGTGGCGTCCCAGCTCGCGCTCGCGCCGCTCCAGCGCCTCGGCGGCCGTGCGCTGCGCGTCGGCCGTTGCCGCGGCCTCGGCGGTGGCGTCCGCCAGCCGCTCGGCCTCCTTCGCCAGCGCCGCCTCGCGCGCCTCCAGCCGGGCGATCACCGACTCCAGGCTGACGCTGGGGGCGCCCGCCAGCTCGCGCGCCCGCTGCAAGATCTCCTGGGGCATGCCCATGCGCGCCGCGATGTCGAACGCGTACGACCGGCCGGGCGCGCCCACGATCAGCCGGAACGTCGGCTGCAGGTGGTCCAGGTCGTACTCCATGCCGGCGTTCGCGAACCGCGCGTCCCCTTCGCCCAGCGCCTTCAGGCTGTCGTAGTGGGTCGTGATGACCGCCAGCGCGGGGCGGTCCGCCAGCGCCTCCGCCGTCGCCCGCGCCAGCGCCGCGCCCTGGTCCGGGTTGGTGCCGGCCATCAGCTCGTCGAGCAGCACCAGCGTCGCGCCCTGCCGCGAGCCGTCCAGGATGCGCACCAGGTTGCCGAGGTGCCCCGAGAACGTCGAGAGATCGCCCAGCACCGACTGCTTGTCGCCGATGTCGGTCAACACCGCGTCGAAGAACCCGACCCGGCTGTTCGGCGCCGCCGCCACCAGCAGGCCGGCGCGCGCCATCTGCGCCGCCAGGCCGATCGCCTTCATGAGGACCGTCTTGCCGCCCGCGTTCGGGCCGCTGACGACCAGGATGCGCGCCGCCGCGCCGCCCAGCGCCACGTCGTTGCTGATGACCTTGCTGCTGTCCGCGCCGCGGGCCAGCGCCAGCAGCGGGTGGCGCAACTGGTTCAGCTGCAGCGACGGCCCCTGGCCGTTGCCCTCGCGTGCGCCGTCGTCGATCGCGATCGCGTTGCCGCCGTACGCGACCGCCAGGCGCCCCGCCGCCGTGCGCGCGTCCAGCACGCCCAGCGTCTCCGCCGTGCGCCGCAGCGCCTTGGCGGCGATGGCGACCTCCATCGTGACCGCCTCCAGGATGCGCCGCGACTCACGCCGGATGTCGAGCTCCAGCACCTTCAGCCGGTTGTTGGCGCCCACCAGCGCGGTCGGCTCGACGAAGACCGTCTCGCCCGTGCGCGACGTGTCGTGCACGATCCCCAGCCCCATCGACTTGGCGCTGGCCTTCAGCGGCAGCACGTACCGGTCCGACCGGATCGTGAAGTATTCGTCCTGCAACACGGGCGCGAAGTTGTCGTCGCGG
>CAZPUH010000748.1:0-1193 GCA_964589215.1 uncultured Myxococcales bacterium
GCACGAAGAAGGGCGGCGGCCCCTCCCGCGTGAAGGACATCTTCCACGCTCAGCCCAACAACGCCGGCGGCGCTCAGCAACCGCTCGACAGCGTCACGCACACCCCGGAAGACCAACTGAGTCCTGGGGCCAGCCAGAGCCGCTGACGATCAGACTTCGAGCAGCAGGCGCTCGGGGTCCTCGACGCAGTCCTTGATGCGCACGAGGAACTGAACAGCCTCGCGCCCGTCGACCAGGCGGTGGTCGTACGAAAGCGCGACGTACATCATGGGGCGCACGACGACCGCGTCGTTGACGACGACCGCCCGCTTCTGGATGGCGTGCAGGCCCAGGATGCCGCTCTGGGGCGGGTTCAGGATCGGCGTCGAGAGGAGCGACCCGTAGATGCCGCCGTTCGAGATGGTGAAGGTGCCGCCTTCGAGCTCCTTGAGACCCAGCTTGTTCTCGCGAGCGCGGCCCGCCAGCTCGCCGATCGCCTTTTCGATCGCCGCGAACGACAGCCGGTCGGCGTCACGGAGCACGGGCACGACCAGCCCCTTGCCGCCGCCCACCGCCACGCCGATGTCGTAGTGGTCCTTGTAGACGACGTCGGTGCCGCGGACCTCGGCGTTGACCGCCGGGAACGCGCGCAGCGCTTCGATGGCCGCCTTCACGAAGAAGGACATGAAGCCCAGCTTCACGCCGTGCTGCTTCTGGAAGCGCTCCTGATGGCGCTCGCGCAGCGCCATCACGCCGGACATGTCGACCTCGTTGAACGTGGTCAGGATGGCGGCGGTGTGCTGAGCCTCGACCAACCGGCGCGCCACGGTCTTGCGCAGCGGCGACATCGGGACGATCCGCTCGCGCGTCTCGGCCAGCGTGAGGTCCTCCGGAACCAGCGGGGCCGGTTCGACCATCGGCACGACGGGGGCCGCCGGGTGCGCGACCTTGCGGTCTTCAACGGCGCGGTCGATGTCCTGCTTCTGGATGCGACCACCGCGGCCGCTGCCCTGGACGTCCTCCGCGTGCAGGCCGCTCTCGGCCAGCGCGCGCCGCGCCGACGGCCCGGCACGCAGCGACGTGTCGGCCTCGGCCTTGGCGCCGCCACCGTTGGTGCGGCCGTTGCCGGTCTTGCCGGCCGCCGCCTTGGCGGGCGGCGCTGCCGCGGCAGGTGCCGCCTTGCCCTGGGCCGCCTGGTCGATCTCGGCGATGAC
>CAZPUH010000749.1:0-4502 GCA_964589215.1 uncultured Myxococcales bacterium
CTGCGCAGCTGGTCCGCGGGCATGAGGCGGACTTCCGAACGCCACGTCCACTCGACCTTTGCAGGCTCACGGACCGGGAACTGCGGATCCTGTTCGGCGTCGCGGCAATCGTAGCTGCCCGGGGCCGTCATTCCCGTAGGAGCTCCCGTGTCGGCCACGAATTCCCTCCAGACAACGTCTGCACCGCGACGTGATGCGACCCAGACGGTGTTTTCAGAGGACCAGCCCGGGGGACAGGGGACGTCGGTCTTCACGATGTCATGCGCGCCTCCTTGGCCGTCCGCCCGCACCCAACGCACCGTCAGCCCATCGTCGCCTATGCCGAGAAAGGCAATCCGGTCACCCCCCGGCGACAACCGGAAATTCAGCACCCAGCCACGGTAGATGGACTCGCAGCGTGAGCTCTCACAGCGCACCAGGGCCGACTCGTCGATTCTCTCCTGATAGTAAAGCACGCGGCCATCGCTCGAGCAGCTCGCCGCTCGCGGCGAACGACCCACCTTCAATTCGCCGACCTGCCGTCCCGACCAGTCGAGTCGCACGAGATGAGTCTTCCCGACGAGGCCACGGCTGCCGATCAGCCCTTCGCCACACGGGTCCACCTGCCACACGTCGGACGGCAGATTAAAGCGGCGCACTTCCCCCGACGGAGAGCTCACGACGAGTCTGGGCTGAGACCAGGTCGACGCGAACACCAACCCGGCGTCCGCACCCACGAGATATTGCAAATTACGATCTTCAATGAATCCGGACCGTCGTAACGTGCGCGTCGCGGAGTCAAATACGAACAGCTCGCTTCCCCGGTCCCCGAACATTCCGGCGAGATAGTAGAACCGCCCGTCGAGGGTGCCTACGTTGTCCCGGTATCCTTCGACCACAAACCGCAGATCCTGGTCGAGGTGAGGAAAATGGAGCCGGCGAAACCCGATCCTTTCACCGGCGAGGTACGTGGTGACGAAGATCGCGTCCCCCACGACGTGGTAACCCGTCGTGAACGTCAGGTGCGTATCGGCGGGGACGACCACGCTCGTTCGAGTCGTCGTCGAAAACACGGCGGAATGGCTGGGGTCGAGGGAATACAGGAAGGATTGATTGTCCGGCAACCAAGCCGGTTCGGAGAAAAGGGATGGTTCGCCGGCACCAACCACCGGCACCGCGTCACGTCCGTCCGGGTGTGAGGAGACGAAGGCAGCGGGCCGTAGATCGCGATCATGCCCTGCGAACACGATCTTCGATCCGTCGCGCGTCACGTCCGGGCACCCCTCGGCGTAGGCCGCGGGGACCAGCGGCGAGGGCACGCGCTCACCGCTGACCGTGTCGAGGTCCTCGGCTCGCGGCGGCGTTCCCCAGACGAAGCGGACGGTCCGGCGGTCCGGCAGCAGGGTCATGCAGCGGATCTTGTCGGGGATGCTGGCGAGAATCTTGGCTTTGCGGGTCCAATCCTGGGCCGTCCCGCTCGCCCCCACCACCTCCGATTCAAGAGCGTCGCCACGGGAGCCGCGCCGGTCGCGAACATAGGTGCGTGCCAGGGCGGCCGCGAAGCCGATGAAAGCAAGCAGCGCGGCGGCGTACAGCGCCGGCAAGCGTCGCAAGCGCTTCGAGAGTCGCCCTCCGGTCATCAGCGCGTGTGCCACCCTGTCCGCAGAGCGCGGGCGCTCGTCGGGTGACACGCTGGCGCAAGCGCGGCAGATCTCGAGGACCCTGCGCTCGACGTCAGTCAGCGGCCTCGCGATCGAAGGCCGCAACATCTCGCGTCCGTTTGGCGCCCATTTCGGCCGCACGCCGAACATGCATTCGTGGATGACGACACCCAAAGACCAGATGTCCGAGGCGACGGTCGCGCTGGCGCCGCGCACCAACTCGGGCGCCATGTACGCGACCGTCCCGCCCTGCACGCTGCTGTTCCCGTCCGCGCGGTCGGTGGCCAGGCCGAAGTCCGACAGAACCAGCGAGCCGTCGTCCATCCGCAAGACATTTTGCGGCGCCAGATCTCGGTGGACGATCCCGGCCCGATGAATGGCGGCCAACCCCGCCGCGATCATCTGGGCGTCCCACAGGCGCTGTTCGACCGGCGCGGCTCGTCCCGCTGCGATCTCCTGGCGAAGCGTGCCGCGGCCCGCGAGCTCCATCGTCAAGAACGGGTGCGTGTCGGCCTGGCCGACGTCGAACACCCGGCAGACGTTCGCGTGGTTGATCTGACGCGCCAGCCTCACCTCCCGCGCCAGTCGCTGGGCCCAGACCCGATCCCCCGCGTATTCGGCGCGGACGATCTTGATCGCGATCTCCTGGTCCAGGACCCGGTCGTACGCCCGAAACACGATTCCCATGCCCCCACGCCCCAAAACCTCCCGCAGCTCGTACCGCTCGAGGACGACGTCCCCCGGCGAGAACACGAGCGCGCTCGCCCGCGCCCGCGGCGCGTCCGGTCGGTCGCGCACCGTCCAGCTTTCTGCCGACACCAGATCGTCCTTGCCGCCCCTCATGGCACGTGCGCTGCCGATTCCCTGCGGACGTCGCTGGAGGACAAGAGGCGCACCTCCGATTGCCACGTCCAATCCATTTTCGCCGGTTCCCGGACCGGAGAGCGCGGGTCGTCAGTGCCATCCACGCAGCTCGAGCCAGCCGGGGCGGTCACGCCCGTGGGCTCGCCCGTATCGGCGACAAACTCCCGCCAGACGATCTCTCCCCCCTGATGCACGGCGACCCACACCTTGTCAGCAGCCGACCAACCTGGGCTGCAGGACAAGTCAGTCTTGACGACGTCGTGAACCGGTCCTTTCCCGTCTGCGCCCAGCGCGCGCACCGTGACCCCGTCGTCCCCGACGGTGAGAACGACCATTCGATCACCGGTCGCCGACAGCTGGAACCCGTTGACCGCGCCGTGGTAGATGGGCCGGCACCGGGAATTCTCACACCTCATCAGCTCCCGAGAGCCGTCCCACTCGTGATAGTAGAGCACCCGTCCATCTCGGGAGCAGACCGCACCGTGCGGAGAACGGCCGACGTCGAGCGGGCCCACGACGCGACCCTGCCAGTCGAGCCGCTCGAGCGCAGTGTCTCGACCGACGCCACGCGTGGCGACGATCGCGTCACCACAAGCGGAGACCGTCAACACGTCCGGCGGCAGATCGAATCGTTTCAGCGCACCGCCTGCGGATGTGACAACCAGAACGGGCCGATACGACACTGCGGCAAACGCCAGGCCGGCAACGGTGAATACCGCGCTTTGGATTCGGTGATGGACGACAAACCCCGACTCCCGGACGACGTGTGTCGCCGCGTCCATGGTCAAGAGGTGATCTTCTCTATCCCCGAAGACCCCAGCGAGAAAATATCGCGCTCCGTCGGGCGTCGCCGCGTTGAGCAAGGCTCCCTCGATGCGCAACTGCAGGTCTTCGTCGAGATGAGGAAGGCGGAGACGCCGAACCACCGTCGTGAAGTCGAAAAAAATGGTCCCGACGATGAGCGCGTCGCCAACCACCTGGTAACTGGTGCTGAACCCCCGACGCGTGTCGGCGGGGACCACCATGATCGTTCGATTCGTCATCGAGAAGACGGCGGAATGGTTGGGGTCGACGGTGTACAGGAACGATTGGTTGTCCGGCAGCCAGGCTGGATCGGTCGAAAGGGTCGGTTCGCCGGCGCCAACGACCGGAACGGCATCGCTCCCGTCGAAGTGCGTTGACACAAACGCGGCGGGCCGGAGATCGCGGTCGTGGCCCGCGAACACGATCTTCGATCCGTCGCGCGTCACGTCTGGGCACCCCTCGGCGTAGGCGGCCGGGACCAGCGGCGAGGGCACGCGACGGCCGGTGACGGTGTCCAGATCCTCCGCATGCGGCGGCGTCCCCCAGACGAAGCGGACGGTCCGCTGGTCCGGCAGCACTGTCATGCAGCGAATCTTGCTGGGGACGGTGGCGAGTACCTTGGCCTTGTTGGTCCAATCCTGGGCCGTGCCGCTGACGGGCACAACCTCCGGCGAGAGCCGCGGCGCGGTCGCGTTCCGGCGGTCGCGAACGACATGACGTGCGGCGACGACGACGCCGGTCACCGCCACGAGCCCGGCGATCCCGCCCAGCGCGACCGCATAGCGCGCGCGCCGGTGGCGGGGGGGAGCCGGCAGCCGGGTACCTTTCGACAGCGCGTCGGCGACCTGCGCGGCTGAGCGCGGACGTTCGTCGACGTTGACGCTGAGGCACGCGCGGCAGATGTCGAACGCGCGGCGCTCCGCATCCGTCAGCGCGCGGCCCAGCGCCGGGCGCGCCACGTCCTGCCCGTTGGCCGCCCATGTGGGGCGCACCCCGAACACGCACTCGTGGATCACGATCCCCAGCGACCAGATGTCCGACGCCGTCGACGCGCCCGCACCACGAATCACCTCGGGCGCCATGTAGGCCGGCGTGCCGCCCTGCACGCTGCTCGCACCCTCCGTGCGATCCGTGGCCAGCCCGAAGTCCGAAACGACCAGCGACCCGTCGTCTATACGAAGTACGTTCTGCGGC
>CAZPUH010000750.1:0-4199 GCA_964589215.1 uncultured Myxococcales bacterium
CGGCGACAAGAAACGCCTGGGCCAGGCCTGCGCGTCGAGCGACGACTGTCTGACCAACAACTACTGCGTGGACGGCGTCTGCTGCAGCACCAGCGCCTGCGGGACCTGCCAGGCCTGCAACGTGACCGGCAGCGCCGGCACGTGCGCCAACGTGTCGGCCAACAAGCCCGAGCCGCACAACCTGTGCCCGGCCAACCCGCCCTGCGGCAACACCGGCGCCTGCGACGGGGCCGGCAAGTGCCAGCTGGGGGGCACCACGGTCGCCTGCGGCGCCGCCACCTGCGTCGGCGCGACGTTCACGCCGGTCTCACACTGCAACGGCAGCGGCGCCTGCGCCGCCGCGACGCCGTCGACCTGCTCGGGGAACTTCAAGTGCGGCGCCACCAACGCCTGCCTCACGACCTGCGCGTCGGACGGCGACTGCGTGGCGCCGTTCACCTGCCAGGGCAGCGGATCCAGCAAGAGCTGCGCGCGCAAGCCCAACGGGCAGGCTTGCACCGCGGCGAACCAGTGCATCAGCGGCTTTTGCACCGACGGCGTCTGCTGCGGCACCGGCGCCTGCGGAACGTGCCAGGCCTGCAACCTGAACGGCGCCGGCAGCTGCGCCTTCATCGGCGCCGGCGTGGCGGCGCCGTCCGGCCAGTGCCCCGTGACCACGACCTGCGGCAATACGGGGACCTGCAACGGCGCGGGAGCCTGCACGCAAGCGGCAGCGGCCTTGACCTGCGGCAGCTCGACCTGCACGGGGACGACGTTCACGCCCGCCCCGACCTGCTCGGGCGCGGGAGCCTGCGTGCCCGCGACGGCCACGACCTGCGGCGGCTACGTCTGCGGCAGCGGCGGCGCCTGCAAGACGACCTGCGGCAGCGACACCGACTGCGCGCCCGGCAACTACTGCACCGGGACGGGCGGCAGCTGCCTGCCCCTCAAGGCCAACGGCGCGGCCTGCGGCGCCACCCACGAGTGCTCGAGCGGCAACTGCGTCGACGGCGTTTGCTGCAGCACCAGCTCCTGTGGGACGTGCCTGGCCTGCAACCTGAACGGGCTCGGGACCTGCTCCGCCGTCGGCGGGGGCGTGACCGACCCGCACGGCCGGTGCACCCCCAACGGCACCTGCGGCAACACCGGCACCTGCAACGGCGCCGGCGCCTGCACCCAGGCCGCCGCCACGGTGAGCTGCGGCGCCGCTTCGTGCACGAGCGGGGTCGCGACCGCGGCCGTCACCTGCACGGGCACGGGGGCGTGCCCCCTCGCGGCGACGACCGCCTGCACCCCTTACGTCTGCGGCAGCACCGCCTGCAAGACGACCTGCAGCGCCGACACCGATTGCGTGGCGGGCAACTACTGCACGGGGACGGGCGGCAGCTGCGCCGCGAAGAAGGCGCTGGGCGCCGTCTGCGCCGCCGGCAAGGAGTGCACCAGCGGCAACTGCGTCGACGGCGTCTGCTGCTCGACCGCGTCCTGCGGCACCTGCCAGTCCTGCAGCCTGAACGCGCTGGGGACCTGCGCCAACGTCGCCGCCGGCCAGCCGGCGCCGGCGGGCCAGTGCGGCCCGACGACCACCTGCGGCTTCACGGGGACCTGCGACGGCGCGGGGGCGTGCGCGCTGGCGTCCAGCAGCACCCCGTGCGCGGCCGCGAGCTGCACGCCCGGCTCCGTCCTCTACACGCCGGGCGCGAGCTGCTCGGGCACGGGCACCTGCGGCACGCCCACGGCCCAGAACTGCACGCCTTACTTCTGCCGGGCGAGCGGCTGCCCCACGACCTGCGACAGCGACGGCGACTGCGTCGCCACCCACTACTGCACGGGCGTCGGCGGAACCTGCGTGCCCCGGGCCGCCGTCGGCGTCGCTTGCACGGGCGACGACCAGTGCGCCAGCGGCCACTGCACCGACGGCTTCTGCTGTGGAGCCGCCACTTGCGGCCCCTGTCTGAGCTGCGGCGTCAGCGGACTGCAGGGTCTCTGCGCGCCGCTGCCCGCCGGCACACCCGACGCGACCCACTCCTGCCCCGCCTCGCCTCCGACCAGCTGCGGCCTGGACGGCCTGTGCGACGGACTGGGCGGCTGCCAGTCCTGGCCGGCGACGACCGTCTGCGCGACGAGTTGCCCCGCCGGGTCGACCAGCCAGCTCGCCAGCTACTGCGACGGCGCGGGCATGTGCTCCATGACCAGCGTGCCGGTGACCGCGTGCGCGCCCTTCGTGTGCAACGGCGGCGCGGCTTGCCCGACGGCCTGCGCGGCCGGCACCGACTGCGCGTCGGCCAGCTGCGACACCGCCAGCGGGATGTGCCTCTGACTACTGCGAGAGGTTACGCAGCAGCACGCGTAGGTTCTGGAAGTCGATCGGCTTCTCGACGCGCGCGTTCGGAACCCGCTCCAGAAACTCCCGCGCGCGCGGCGTGAATGCGCCGCCGCTGACGAAGACCATCCGCCCCGCCTGATCGGGAGCGATCCGCTCCAGCTCGGCGTGCAGGTCCATGCCGGTCAGCTCCGGCATCATGAGGTCGCACAGGATCACGTCGAAGCGCTCGCCCGCCTTGATCCGCTCCAGCGCGCGGCGCCCGTCGCCGACGCAGGTCACGTTGTAGTCGGCGCCCAGCGACCGCCGCAGCGCGCCCAGGATCATCGCCTCGTCGTCCACGACCAGCAGGCGCCCGCCCTTGGCGTCGACGTCCGGGATGGTCGGCGTCGAGAAGGTCGCCGGCGCGTCCATCAACGCGGGCGGCAGCGTCACGCGGAACGTGCTGCCGCGCCCGATCTCGCTGTCGACCTTCACATCACCGCCCAGCGCGCTGACGATGCCGTGGCAGATCCAGAGGCCGAGCCCGGTCCCCTCGCCGACCGGCTTGGTCGTGAAGAACGGGTCGAAGATGCGCTCGCGAATCTCGACGGGGATCCCCATGCCGCTGTCGCGCACCTCGACGATCGCGTAGCCCCGGCCGTCGGTGCGGGTGGTCACGCGGATCTCGTTCCGCTCGGTCTCCCCCTCGGGGATGGCGTGGGCGGCGTTGAGGAGCAGGTTCAGGAACACCTGCCCCAGCCGGGACTCGTTCCCCTCGACCAGCGGCGTCTCCCCGTAGTCCTTCACCAGCCGCGCGCGGTGGCGAATCTCGTTCCAGGCGATGTTGATCGACGAGTCGAGCACCCGGCGCACCGCCACCGGCCCGCTCTGGTCGTCGTCGCCGCGCGCGAAGACGCGCAGGTCGCGGACGATGTTGCGCACCCGCTCGGCGCCTTGCCGGGCCTCCGTCAGCGCCTCACCCGTCTCGTCCAGCACGTGGGCCGGACCACCCGCGACGGCGCTGCGCGACAACCGCGACGCGACCGTGTTGATCTGGTGGCGGGCGAAGTCGATGTTCGCGACGATGTATGCCAGCGGGTTGTTGATCTCGTGCGCGACGCCGGCCGCCAGCGTGCCGACCGCGGCCATGCGGCCGGCGAAGATCAGCTGATTCTCCATGCGCTTGCGGTCCGACAGGTCGTGGATGAACAGGTAATGCCCGATCACGCCCGCCCGGCCCGGTCCATCGGCGACCGGCACGATCGATAGCTGCAGCGGGAACGTCGAGCCGTCCGCCCGCACGCCGGTCCGCTCGCGCTCGATCTTCTCGACCGCCGCCACCAGGTCGGCGCGCGTCGCCAGGCGATCCTCCTCGACCAGCAGCTCTTCCCACATGCGGCCGGGCGCCTGCTCCGCCGTCAGGCCGAAGAGCCGCAGGAAGGCGCGGTTCACGCTGACGACCCGCCCCGCGCCGTCGATGCGGCAGATCCCTTCGGCCGCGTCTTCCAGCGCGGCGCGCAGCTCGCGCACCTGCTCTTCCAGCCGAGCCACAACCAGATCGGCCGCCCTTACTGTCGCCACCCGGACCACCTCCCGCGGCAGAGTCCAAGCTCGCTCACGGCGGTAGAATATCAGGCGTCAAGAATGCAAGGGAAGTTACTTTTTCTGACTGTACAAAATCTGTACACTAGCGCCTGAACATCGAGCCGCCCGACGACCGGGTCCCGCCCCGCCGCTCGGGCCCGCGTCCCAGCAGTTCGGCGGACCGCTCCCGGACCCGCGCATTCGGGTCACGCCGGGCCGCCTCTTTCAGGTAGGGGGTCGCCGCGGGCCCCCGCCCCCGCCGGAACGACAGGGACCGGGCGTAGCCGCGGTCCTTGGGCCGCGACTGGATTTAGCCCCCAAAGAGGTCGCCGGC
>CAZPUH010000751.1:0-4632 GCA_964589215.1 uncultured Myxococcales bacterium
CCCGCCCGTCACTTCGTCGCCGGGGGCGAGCGCGGCGCTCGAGCGCAGTTGATAGCCCACGCGCGCGGCCCAGACGAAGACGCCGTGCTCGCCGGCGAGAGACAGGCGCGGCCAGTACCGCGTGCGGCCGTCGCTGGTGTAAGCGTCGGCGTTCCCGGTCGCGGTGAACACCTGGACGCCCACCGCCGCCGTGAATTCGTCGTGCGCGCGGCCGAAGAGGCGAAGGTCCAGCCCCAGCCGCAGGTCGCCGATCGCGGCCCGCCCGGCCGCCGCGTACGACTGCCCGGCGACGATGCCGCCGGCGCCGCTCTGGAACGGGACCACCGGGAAGCTGGCGTCCAGGCGGGCGCGGTCCCACAGCACGAGCCCGACGCCCGCGTGCGCGACCACCTGATTGCGAACCAGAGGCGCGACTTCATTGCCCGACTGATCGAAGATCACCAGCGGGTGGTTCGCCCACTCGCCCGTCAGGTTCGCGCCGAAGCGCAGGTGACCGCGAAGGTCCAGCGACTCCAGCGTGAACCACTCGCTGCCGGCGCCCGCCGGCTCGAACCTATCGACGGCGAAACGGCCAGCCTGCGGCTGAGCTTGCGCCCACGCCGGGCCGGCAACTGCCAACGTCACGGCCATGGCGGATAGACGTGCGGACCACTCGGTGACTCATCGACCGAACGACGCAGATCTGTGGTCTCAGCAGCCGGGCAAGGTCGCGCCGTCCGGACACAGCGCGCACTTCACGGTCGTGCTGAGCTTGGCGCCGGACGGGACGGCGCCGCCGGTCGTCAGACGCACGGAGGTTCCACCGCTCGGACACTGGGTCGGATCGGTCGCCAGCGTCCAGCACGGCGGCTGATTTCCGTTCAGGATGCAGTTCGGAACGTCGGTGTCGCTGGTCGCGCCGCTGCCGTCGGCCAGGTGGTTTGTGACTGTGCAGGCCGGCTGCCCCGCGGGTGAAGCCTGGATGTGCCCCACCACGCAGGGCCCGCGAATGAGCCCACCGACCTTGGTCGCCACCGCGGACATGGTGTTGGCGTAACTGGGGTCGCACACCGATCCGAGGACCGAGTTGGTGAAGCTGTGCACGAACTGGGCGATGCGAACGCCCGGATCGCCGAACGTCCCGTCGACAGGGTTCTGGGTCGCGTTGGGGTTGACGTCGTCGCCGCCGCGCACGCCGCACGAGTGCATGATCTGCGGCCAGAGCTCGCCCGATGCCTCGGGCGGCGCAGAGGCGGGCGGCACCCATTCGACCGCGTAGGGATCGGCAGGCGCGGTGATGGCCGCGACCACGATTTGATTGTCGGGTTCCGCCTTCAACGCCTTGATGTGCTGGACGAACGTGCTGACCGGCGTCAGCAGGCCGCTGCTCGTCTCGTTGGACGTGCAGGTGGTCAGGTTGACGATCGGCGGGCTGCCGCCGGTGGCCGGCGCCGTGAGCGGCGGCATCACGGTCGCACCGCTGGAGTCCCGGCAGAGATGGCCGAACCGGTTGCAGCGGTATTTGGCGACCGGGCCCAGCGGGTTGGCCAGGCTTTGCGGCCCGCCGTTGAGCGAGTACAACTTCGTGTCGGCCGGCGCCGAACAGTCGTCCTCGCTGGTGACGATCACGATGCCCAGGTAGGCGTCCGGCCGAAGAAAGCCCGTGTTGCTGACCGGGGCCGCCTGGCCGTCGGCGCCCAGCGCCCGCTCGATCGCCGCCAGCGGGCTCGCGATCCCGCAGCCGCTCACGCCGATCGGGGTGATGCATTGAAGGATCTTCTCGATGGGGTCCGTGAAGTTCTTCTGGCCGTCGACGTCGGAGATGAAGGTCGCCCCACTGGCGAGCGTCGTCGCCGTGCACGCTCCCCGCGGCTGCGCGCGGAACTGCCCGTCGTCACCCTTGGCGGAACAGCCCCCTGCGACGTCGCTGGGCGCGCCCATGTCGGTGGACACGACCGCGATGTGCAGGTTCGGCTGGCCGCTGGGCAGGCTCTGAAGGACCTCGATCAACACCTCTACCTGCGCGGCAAGCTTCTGCTGCACGTCGCTCGACGCGTTCTCGATCACGAAGAGCACGTCCAGGTTGTTGTTGCTCTTGCCCGGGAACGTCAGCTCCACGAAACCGGCGCCGCCGGCTCCGCCGAGGCCAGCACTCCCCGACGCGCCGGCCGTCCCCGTGGCGCCGGTGACGACCTTGCCGGATCCGCCGCACCCGACCACCAACAGGCAGGCCAGGAAGCCAAGGACGTGACGCCGCGTCCGTTGTCCCATCGGACGACGATAACGCGGGCCGCGGTCCCCTCGCTACTGGACGACGATGGCGTCGACCGCGACGGTGCCCGGGCCTCTGTTGATGATGCTCAGCG
The DNA here is from genome assembly GCA_964589215.1 of uncultured Myxococcales bacterium. Taxonomy (GTDB): domain Bacteria; phylum Myxococcota_A; class Polyangia; order Fen-1088; family Fen-1088; genus JADGRB01. The sequence continues at coordinate 2,346 of CAZPUH010000751.1, forward strand.
TGTGGTTGCCGGCGGCCAGGCCCGTCACGGTCGACACCGCCTGCTGCGGCTGCCGCGCGCCCGTGGTGGACAGATCCGCCGTGCCTTGCGACTGCCCGTCGACCTGGACCTCGATCTTCCCCGCGCCCGACTGCTTGGGCGCATAGATCGTCACGCCCTGCCCCGTGAACGACGTCGTCCAGGTGGCGCCGACGGTCGTGCTGGTCGTCAGGTCGTTGTTGTAGTCGCCCGTGCCCAGGTTGCAGGTCCGCAGCCAGCCGGGCGCCGCCGAGCCGGGATCGTCGTCGTTGACCCAACCCTTGCTGTGGGTGATCCGCAGAACGCGCATCTTCGACGCCAGCTGCGAGTTCGAGATCCCCGTCAGCGCCGGAACCGATCCGCCGGGCGTCACCGTCAGCCCCTGGGCACTTTGCGCGAACGTCATCGCCACCGTCGAGCCGAGCATCTCCACCTTGGACACCGTCCCCACCGTCGCGCCGCCCGACTTCAGCGCGGGCAGCGAGATCGCGCCCCCGTTCCAGGCCAGCAGGACCGCGTAGACGTTCCCGTTGTTGCGCGTGTAGGCGACGGTCTGCGTGCTGCCGGACGTCTCGCCCGAAACCTCGAACGGGCGCGAGGCGTAGACGGCCTCGCCGTTGGTCTTCAGCCACGCGCCGATGTCCTGCGCGATCTGCGTGCACTGCGGATCCAGGTTGCCGCGCCCGTGCTGCGTGAGGTTCAGCAGCAGGCTCCCGTTGCGCGAGACGTTCTGCATGAGCGTCGTCACCAGGCTCGCCGCGTCGGTGTACGCGGCGCCGGTCTTGTAGTGCCAGTTGCCGCCCTGGATATCCAGCTCGGTCTGGAACGGGTAGGCGCTGATCTGCGGCTCGGTGCTGGCCTCCGTGCTGCGCACCAGCGCGCGCTGCGCGTACGAGAGCGCGGCGGCGTTGTTCTGGAAGCTGTCGTACTGGCCGCCCACGCCCTTCATGTTCATCACGACGTCGGTCTTGCCGCCGTTCCAGGCCAGCGACTTGTTGTAGTAGTTGGCCAGGATCGTCGGCGCGATGGCGCCGAGGCCCATGTGGACGCCCAGGTCGACCTGCGAATCACCGGCGTGGTCGTCGAAGTAGACGACGTCCGGGTGGTACTTGTCGATCGCCTCATCGACCCGATACATGAACTGCGTTCCGTAGGGCGAGTTGTTGCACGAGTTGTTCGAGCAGTCGGTGGTGTGCTTATAGCCGTACAGATCGACGGGATCCATCCCCGCCCACCACTTGCCCTTGCCGTCGAGCACGGTCTGCAGGGCGTCGTAAGGGCCCTTGGTGTCGCTGGTATAACGGATGGGCATCCACTGGCCCCAGGTGCGCGCGGGCGTGTTGTGAAAGCCGATGCCGAACCGCAGCCCCGCCTTGCGCGCCAGCGGCTCCCAGGTCGCCACCATGTCCTGCTTCACGCCGACCTTCGCCGTGTTCCAGGGCTGGTAGACGCTGTCGTAGCAGGCGAAGTTGTCGTGGTGCGACCCCATCGCCATGAAGAACTTGGCGCCCATCTGCACGTAGAGGTCCATGAGCGCGCTGGGGTTCCATTGGTCCACGACCCAGTTCTGCGCGATGTCCTTGTACCCGTACACCGACGGGTCGCCGAAGTGACTGACGTTGTAGTTAAAGTCGGCAGACCCCTGCTGGTACATGTAGTAGGCGTACCAGTCGCCCTGCTCCGGCATCGACTGCGGATCCCAGTGGGCCCAGGCGCCGAACTTGGCGTCGCGCCACCACTCGGGAGTCGAATACGCCGAGCCCAGCGACGTCCAGTCGGCCATGTAAGGCCCGGCGGCCGGCTTGAAGGTCGGCAGGTTCCAGATGTCGGGCGGCAGCCCCAGATCGCCGTCGCCGACGATCACCTCGTCGACGTTCACCGCGACGTCACCCGAGGCGTGGCTGATGGCGACCATCGCGTTGGCCGGAATGGTGACGCTGATGATCGCGTACAGGAACGACCCGGTGAGCGCGCCGGAGGAGTGGACGTTCACCTTCACGGCCGCCTGCCCGTTGACCGAGACGCTGATCGTCCCCACCGACGTCGACGCGTAGTGGATGGCCAGCTTGCTGGCCGCCGGCGTGCCGGTGATCTGAGCGCCCTGTCCGGTCGCGCCCAATCCGACCGAGGAACCGCCGGACGCCGTGGCGTCGGTGACCGCCGACGCGCCGCCGACCGCCGTCGGCTTCAGCGACGTCGCGAACCCGGCGCCGGCCGCCCCGCCCCCGCCCCCCCGGCCGGCGGCGCCGCTCACGCCGCCGGCCGCCCC
>CAZPUH010000752.1:0-17822 GCA_964589215.1 uncultured Myxococcales bacterium
CGGGATCGAGCGCCTCCCCGGGTCTGCCTATCCCGAGCCTCGAACGCGCGGCCTCGCGTATGGCTCGCTCTGGCTCACGTTCCACGGCCTGCAGTGGCCGTATCTGCCGGCCAGGTTCGGGCGCGATCGGTTCGTGGTCGGCATCTCCGGCTGGGGATGGGTCGACACCTCGTACGAGAAGTTCGCGCCGTGGGGACCCAACCCGAACCTCGAATCGAGCCGGGTCGCCTACTGGAAGCAGCAGGCGCGCATGTTGTTGCGCGTGACGCCGACCTATTCGTTCGACGACTGGTTCGTGCAAGGGCAGGTCGAGCTGGTCGGCACCGAGGACCAGACCATCTCCCGCTCGGACGTCGGCGGCGCCGACACGGACGACCTCTACTTGCGGGTCGGCCAGTGGAACAAGTGGGACCTCATGATCGGCCGGTTCGAGGGCTGGGAGGTCTTCCACCTGGGCATGGGCCTGGACCAGAACACGTTCGAGCGCCAGGGCGCGTCGGGCCTCGGCGAGAGCGCCTATTCGATCGGATTCTACGGCCTGACCGACAACCAGTTCCGCCCGCAGGGCGCCGCCGGCAACCTGGCGTTCCACTACTATCCCTTCCGCTTCTTGCGGTTCGAGCTGCTGGGGATGGCCGGGACGCTCCCCGCAGAGCCCGCCGTGGCCGCCCGACCCGTGGCGATCGTGGACTTCGGCTGGCTGAAGCTGAAGGGCGGCGTCGAGTGGCAGCACATCACCGGCCAGAGCGCGTCCGACCAGACCGACGTCACGTCGAAGGGCGTCGGCGGCGCGATCCAGTTCGTCTTCGAGCCGCACATCGAGTTCGGCCTCAACGCAGCCCAGGGCACGATCGAGTCGGTCGACAACTTGGGCCGGCGCAACCTGCTCGGCAGCTTGACCCGCACGAGCTACGGCGGGTTCATGAACGTGTCGAACGGCAGCGTGCACCATCCGTTGCTGTTCGGGGTCGGCGGTGTGTTCACCCGCCACGTCGACCAGAACGCGGTCGCGATCCCGGGCGTGGTCGACGACTACTGGCTGTGGCAGAGCTTCGCGGCCATCCAGTACGTCGCGTTCGACCAGCTGTACATCAAGCTGGTGGGCGGGTACTCCCGCGGCCACTGGAAGACGGCCAGCACAAACCCGCCGCTGGAATTCGACGACGAGGTGTACAGCGTGCGGTTGCGATTTTCGTTCTACTTCTAATGCGGACCATCATGGCGAACACGCGTAAAGACATCCGCTTGGCGGGCACCCTGGTTGCTCTGACGTTGTTGGGAGCGGCGCCAGCCGCGCGCGCTGCCGGGGCGGGCGCTCCGGACGCCGCCGTGCCCCCGCCGGCACCGGCGGCCGTCGAGACGGCGGCCCCTGCGGCGGTCCCGTCCGCGGCGTCGAAGCGTCGCTTCGACGTCACGCTGTCGTTGCTGCCGATGGAGCGCGGCAAGTACACGAGCACGCCCATGCTCGGCACCTCCGTGACCTCCGACGCATCGTTCGCTTACGGGTTCGCCCTGAACGTGAACGCGCGAATCATCCGCGGTCTCTCCGTCGGGCTCGCGCCGCAGGTGATCTGGAACGTTCAGCCCAAGGTGAATCCCAACCAGCTGGCGAGCCCGGGGGCGAGCAAGGAGTACGACCTGCTGCTGCGGATCGCCTACACGCAGTTTCTCGTCGACGGCATCTCCGTCTACGCCGAGGCCCTGCCGGGCTACTCGGTGCTGGCGCCCCCGGCCGGCAAGTCGCCCAAGGGCGCGGTCATCGCGTTCGGCGTGGGCCTGATGATGGACCTGACGGACCGGATCTTCGCGAGCATCGGCGGCGGCTACCAGTACGGCTTCCAGGCGATCACCGTCGGTTCGGAGTCCGCCGAGAACGGCACCCGTTACGTCCGACTGACGCTGGGCGCCGGCTTCCGGTTCTGAGCGGCGGCGGCTTTCTGCTCGCCGTCGCCACGCGCCGCGCAGCGAGACCGGCCGCTCAGCCGGCCCAGTAGTAAAGCAGGCCGTCGCGGCTGCCGTAGTGGGCGTTCACGAACGCGCGGAAGCGCGGGCCCAGCGCGACCAGCCGGCGGTCGAGCACGATGAGCGCCGGCCGCAGGCGGCCCGCCTCCATGTCGTCCATGAACGCGCTGAACCGGGCGGGCGGGATCATCAGCAGGATCTCGTCGTTGATGAAGTAGTAGTAGAACGCGTTGGGCCGGAACACGCCCAGCCCTTGCCAGCCGTCCATGACCAGGTCCGTGGGCTTGGTGGTCTCCGCAACCTGCCGCAGCCGGGCGAGCTGCTTGCCGTTGGTCATGGACAGATCCATCCCCAGGTTCACGAGCGGCAGAACCGCCAGCGCGGACAGCGCCCACGGCCAGACGCGCCGGCCCAGGCGGTGGGCCAGGTCGTCCAGCGCGCGCGCGGCGAACAGGCAGACGATCGGCAGCGGCATCAGGTAGTACTGCATCTGCGCCGCGGGGATGAACTCGATGGCGACGAACAGCCAGACCACCAGGCACAGCAGCAGCGCCTCGCCCGGGTCGCGGCGGTCCGCGCGCGTCAGGCTGGGCAGCGCGCGCACCGCCCAGTAGACGGCCAGCGCCACCACGGGCGCGCTGGTGCCCACGAACCGGATCAGCTGCTCGGCCGGGATGCGCGCCCAGCGCGCGTTCAACAGGAAGTTGTTGAGGATGAAGTAGTCGCCGGCGTGCAGCCACCGAAAGACCTGCCACGTCGCGACGCCAGGGAGCGCGACCGCCACCAGGAACAGAAGGACGTGGGCCGCTCTGGACAGGCGCTCCTCGGCCAGGACCCACAAGCCCAGCCCCGCCAGCACGCCCGGCAGGACGAACAGCATCTTCTGCGTGCACATGATGGCGCTGCCCTGCGCGAGGCCGGCCAGCGCGAACCACACGGCGCGCCGGCCGCTCACCGCGCCGCGCGGTGACACGCCCCGCAGCAGAGCGCCCAGGGCGGCCAGAAAGAGGGGCAGGGCCAGCCAGTCGGGGCGAATCTCGACGGCCTTCTTGATGAAGAACGGCTGCGTGACCATCAGGGCGGCCGCCAGCAACCCGACGCGGCGGCTCTCCCAGAGGCGTCCCACGCGCGCGAGCAGCGCCACGGATCCCAGCGCCAGCCCGACGGAGACGGCGCGCGCGACGATCAGGAACCGCCGGGCGTCGTCGAACGACGCGGCGGCGGGGAACCAGCGGAACAGCGGCCGGATCAGCGCGTAGTACCAGGGCGTGTGGTGCTCGAACAGATCCTTGTAGAGCACCAACCCACGGGAGATCGACCAGGCCGCGTGCGCGTGCTGGAACTCGTCCGGATCGAAGAACCGATGGACCACCAGAGGCACGAACGCGACGAAGAAGGCCGCCATCGCGAGGTACAGAACCCGCGGCACCCAGTCCGGCCAGGGGCTGGCGGACGCACGGCCGGCGCCGGCCTCCGCGTCGCGCGCAACGTCATCCATGAGCGACCTGTCTGGCTGTCGTGTCATCCGGGGCGAACGCGGCGGCGATGTTAGGCCGAAAGAGGCCCCGGTGGCAGGGAAATGTGGGGCGTAACCGCGCGTTTTTCCCGCGTTTAGCGGACCCCCGGAGGTACACTGCCGCCGTGCCAGAACCGGACGTTTACGCCCCGGTCTCCCATCATCAACAGCCGGCGCCGTTCTCTCGCGTCCTGGCGAACTGGATCTCCGAGCTGACCGACGCGCAGCTGGGCGCGCTGACCGCCGCGGTGGTGTTCGTCCTGTCGGCCTGGCCGCTGACGCTGGTCGAGCTGCCGCCGTTCCAGGACCTGCCGAACCACGTCGCAACCGCCCACATCGTCGAGCACCCCGAGCTGTTTCCGCAGTTCGCGTTCAACGGGTTCTTCAAATCGAACTCGTTGCTCGCGTTGTGGTTCCACCTGTTCGGCGATCAACGTTTGTTTCTGGCCGGCCGGTTGATCACGGCCCTGACGATCGCAATCAACGCCGTCGCGCTGCCCGCGGTCTTTCTGCACTTCGCCGGGCGCCGCCGGATGCTGGTCGCGATGCTGTTCGCCTGGCCGCTGGCGCACGGGTTCTTCGTGTCGATGGGCTTCCTGAACTTCGCCGCCGCGTTCGGCCTGTCGTTGCTCCTGCTGATCGTCATCGACCGCCAGCGCCGCGAGCCGAGCTGGCCGCGCGCGGTGACGATCATGGTCCTCGCCGGCGCCGTCTGGTACGCGCACCTGTTCCCGCTCGTCGTGGTCAGCGCGCTGGTCGCGTGGGAGGCGCTCCGCCAGCCCGGCTGGCGCGCGCGGATCGCGACGGGCGTGGCGATCCTGTTGCCGCTGGTGCCCGCGGGCCTGTTGTCCGTCTTCAGCGCCGAGCAGCATCTGGTCAAGGCCGAGCGGGCGCCGGCGATCTTCTACCCGCTGGCGTCGTACCAGAACGTTTGGGAGATGCTCGTGCACCTCTGGCGGGACGTCTCCGGCGCGCTGACTCGCTGGGGGAGCATGACGCTGGTTCCGACCCTGTTGCTCCCCGTCTTCGCGTGGCGCGGCCGGCACACCGCGCGACCGCTGTTCTCGAACAGCGCGATGGCCGGCCTGGCGGTGGCCTACGTCGCGCTGCCGATGATGATGAGCAACTGGTGCTACCTCAACTGCCGCCTGGTGCCGTTCCTGTGGGTCGGCCTGGCGCTGCGCCTTCCCGATTCGCTACCCCGGCGGTTGCCGGCCGTGCTGGTCGCGTGCGCGGTGTCGTTCTCGGCGGTCCTGGGCCTGGACTACGTTCGCCTGGACCGCGATCGCGCGGAGTTCACGGCCGGCATGAGCGCGGTGCCGCGCGGCGCGCTGTTGATGCCGTTGCTGTTCAAGCCCAAGAAGACGGCCGACTTCGTGGCCAGCATCGCCCACGACTGGGGCTACTACACCGTCCAGAAGGACGCGATGGTCCCCCTGGTGTTCGCCGTCGAGCGTTCAACGCCGATCACCTGGGCTCGCTACCCGCCGGCCAAGCTCATCGAGCCGACGCTGGACCAGTTCGCGTCGCACTACGCCACGCCGACCGAGGTGTGCAAGGCGCTGGGTCAGCCGGCGGTCGATTCGTACTGCACGGCGGCCTGGCGCGAGATCTGGGACGGATTCTGGAAAGACGCCGAGCCGCGGTACACGCACGTGCTGACCTGGGCCATGCCGGCCGCGAGCCACGCGATGATCCCCGCTGCCTACCGGCGGACCTTCGCCGCCGGCGACCTCGAAATCTACGAGCGCGCGACGCCGTAACCAGCAGTTTGCTCGAAATCACGGCCCGCGCGACACTGAGGCGATGGGCGCCGTGGCCGCACTGGACGTCCGCGCCGCGGGTGGGTTTGCGGCGCGGCCCGCCTGGATGGCGCTGTTCCTCTGCGCGGTCAGTCTGGCCGCGACGCTGACCATCGCCGTGTGGGCGTGGCGCCGCCGTGCGGCTTCTCCGGCCGCGACGCCGTTCGCGGCGATGGCGCTGGCGCAGGCGGCCTGGAACGCGGGGCACCTGGCCGAGCTGGCGAGCGCGGGGCTGGCCGCCAAGGTGGCGTGGGACTGCTTCGAGACGCTGCCGGCCGTCGCGACCGGATTCTTCATGCTGCTGTTCGCGGCGCGCTACACGGGGCGGCGCGTGCCGGCCTGGCTGATCGCCGCCATCGGCGTCGCGCTGGCCGTCCCGACGCTGGTGATCGTCGCCGCGCCCCTGACCGCGGGCAGCGCGTTGCGGGCCAGCGCCACCCTGGAGCCGCCCTACGGCGCGTTGCTCTACGACTTCACGTCCTGGGACACGGCGTACCTGGCGGCGCTCCTCGCCGTCGCGCTGGCGGCGGTCGGCCTGCTGGTCGGGCTGCTGCTGCAGCAGCGCGCGCCTTTCCGCGCGCAGACCGCGGGGGTCGCCATCGCGGTCGCGTTCCCGCTGTTCTTCGGCTTCAGCTGGCTGGCGCTGGACCTGCGCTTGCAGGGCGAGCGGGACATCAGCCACGTCGGCTTCGCGATCAGCTCGCTGGTGACGGCCTGGACGCTCGCGCGCGGACGGCTCTTCGACCTGGTGCCCGTCGCGCGCGAGGCGGTCTTCGAGCACCTGACGGACGCCGTCTTGGTGGTCGATCGCCTGGGGCGCATCATCGACGCCAATCCGGTGGCGACGGCGTTGCTGCACGCGCACGCCGCGGGGGGCGTCGGCAAACCCGCCGTCGAGGTGCTGGAGGCCTGGCCCGGCCTGGTCGCGTTGCTCGGCAGCGAAGAGGCGCGGCAACAGGAGGTGTCGTCACCGAGCAGCTTCGGCCGCCGCTGGTACGACGCGCGCTGGGCACCGCTGCGCGATCGCGCCGGGCGATGGCTGGGCGGCACGCTGGTCCTGCGCGACGTGAGCACGCTGCGGCAGGCGCGCCTGGTGCTGGAGCAGCAGGTGCAGAAGGGGTCCGAGGCGCTGGCGGTCAGCGAAGGGCGGTTCCGGACCCTGTTCGACGAGACCTTCCAGCTGATCGGGCTCGTCGATCGCGACGGCACGCTGCTGGCGGCCAACCGCGCCGCGCTGCAGATGATCGACGCCGAGCTGCCGGCCGTGCTGGGACGCCCGCTGTGGGAGACGCCCTGGTGGGCCCACGACGCCGGCCAGCAGGCACGCCTGCGCGAATCGCTGGCGCGCGCGGCGGACGGCGAGTTCGTCCGGTTCGACGCCACGCACCTGGACGCCACCGGGAAGCGGCGGGCGATCGACTTCTCGTTGATGCCGGTCCGGGACGCGCACGGGCAGGTCGTCCAGATCATCCCCGAGGGGCGCGACGTCACCGCCGTCCAGGAGGCGCACGCCCGGGCGGCCGCGCTCGCGGCGCGGCTGCAACAGGCAGAGAAGCTGGAGGCCATCGGCCGGGTGGCGGCGGGCGTGGCGCACGACTTCAACAACCTGCTCACCGTGATCTCCGCGAGCATCGACGTGGCCCGCCGCGAGCTGCCGCCCGCGTCGCCCGCCGTCGCGCTGCTGGGCGAGGCTCTGCAGGCCGTCGACAGCGCCGCGGGCGTCACGCGGCAGCTGCTCACGTTCAGCCGGAAACAACCGGCGTCGCCGCGCCGCCTGTCGATCGCCGAGACGCTGGCGCCGATCGAGGCGATGTTGCGGCGCCTGGCGCGCCCGTCGACGATTCCGCCGCCGCGCCTGCCCGACGACCTGTGGGCGGTCTTCATGGACCCCGCGCAGCTGCAACAGGCGGTCATGAACTTGGTCGTGAACGCGCGCGACGCCATGCCCAGCGGCGGGGCCATCGCGATCTCGGCGCAGAACGTCGCCGCCGCCAACGGCACGCCGGCGGCGCGCGCGCGGCCGCCGGGCGAGTTCGTCCGCCTGGACGTCCGCGACGCCGGGCAGGGCATGACGGAAGAGGTGCGGGCCCACGTGTTCGAGCCCTTCTTCACGACCAAGCCGGAGGGGGAGGGGACCGGCCTGGGGCTGGCCGTGGTGCAGGGGGCTGTCAGCGCCGGCGGCGGGTACGTCGAGGTCGACTCGGCGCCCGGCGCCGGCACGACGGTGTCGCTGTTTCTGCCGCGCGCGCGCGCCTGACGCGCGCGGGCCTCAGCTGCCGCGCAGCCGCCGATAGCTGTCGTCGCGGTCGCGGCGGATGTCGGCCAGCGCCTGGTCGAGCGCGGCCGGCGTGCGGGCCGCGACCGTCGCGAGGTTGGCCGCGGCGATCTCCGACGAGACGTCGCGCCCGCCGGCCGCCAGCGCGTCCAGCAGGGTCGTCCGCACCAGCTGCAGCGTGGGATCGGGCGTGCGTCGGATGAAGGGGACCAGCGAGGGCGCGTCGGCGGGCGGTTCCTGGCGCAGATCGGGGTGGAACGCCGCGATCAGGAACGGCGGCGCCGCGTCCGGCGCGCGGCGGGCGCGGTCGGCCCGCCGGATCTGTTCGGCGGCGCTGGCGAAGGCCGCCGCATCCAGCGCCAGTCGCGGCCAGATCACGAGCCCGATCGCCGCCTGCGGCGCCGCGCTCGCCGCCTGGAGCTCGTCGATGAAGTCCAGCACGGCGGCCGGTTCAGCGGCGCCGTGCAGCAGCACGCGGCGCCTCACGGCCCCCGTCCGCCAGGCCTGGGCCGCCCAGGGGCAGAGCCCCCACCCGATGACGACCTCTTCGACGTACCGCGCGTTGAGGCGCAGGGCCTCGTCGGTCCACGCCCGGTCGCGCGCGCCGCCGTTCACGTCGCGGTCGCGGTCCCTTTGTCCCCCGACTCGACGAAGGCCCCCATGTGGCGGAACTTGCGGTAGCGATCGTCGCGTAGCGCCTCCGGCGACAGCGCCGACAGCTCCGCCAGGTGCCGGCGCAGCGCTTCGCCCAGATTCGCGGCCGTTCGGTCGTGATCGCGGTGGGCGCCGCCTGGCGCCTCGGGGATCACCTCGTCGACGATGCCCAGCCGCTGCAGGTCGGTCGCCGTCATCTTCATCGCGGCGGCCGCGTCCGGCTTGCGGTTGGCGTCGCGCCACAGGATCGAGGCGCAGCCCTCCGGCGAGATGACCGAGTACGTCGCGTACTCCAGCATCAGGATACGGTTCGCGACGCCCAGCGCCAGCGCCCCGCCGGAGCCCCCCTCGCCGATGACCGCGCAGACGATGGGGACGGGGAGCCCGGCCATGATCTCCAGGTTCTTGGCGATGGCCTCCGCCTGGCCGCGCTCCTCGGCGTCGATGCCGGGGTAGGCGCCCTGCGTGTCGATCAAGCAGACGATCGGGCGGCCGGCCCGCGCGGCCAGCTCCATGAGGCGCAGCGCCTTGCGGTAGCCCTCGGGCTTCGGCTGACCGAAGTTGCGCAGCACCTTCTCCTTCGTGCTGCGCCCCTTCTGGTGGCCCAGCACCAGCGCCGGCTTGCCGTCGAACAGCGCAAACCCACCCACGATGGCGGGGTCGTCGGCGAAGCGGCGATCGCCGTGCAGCTCGACGAAGTCCCCGAAGAGCCGCTCGACGTAGTCCAGCGTGTAGGGGCGGGCCGGGTGGCGCGACAGCTGCACCTTCTGCCAGGGCGTCAGCTCGGCGAAGATCTTCTGCTGCAGCTCGCGGGCGCGCGACTCCAGCAGCGAGATCTGCGGGCGGAGCTCGGAGGCGCCGCCGCTGACCCGGATCAGCTCTTCGATCTTTCGCTCGAGGTCGACGACCGGCCGCTCGAAGTCGAGCGTCGGTGTGTCGGCGGGGCGGGGCTGGGGGGCGCGGGCAGGCTCGGCCATCGGGGGTATTTAATCCCTTATGGCGCAAAGGCGCGCAAGAGCGCGTGTCCCTGCGTCGCGGCGGCCGGGGATGGCTGGGGGATGCCGCCCACGTCCGTGCCGATGGCCCAGGTTCCCTGCGCCACGTCCGGCCGGCTGGGGGTGCCCAGGCCGTACAGCAAAGTGGCCGGAATGTCGGCCGGCGTGGCCGGCTCGCCGGTCACGACGCCCGCCCGGACGCCCGGGCCCACCAGGATCAATGGGACGTGCCGCGATGAGCCAGGGCCGTAAAAGTCGGCCGCCGGCGCGTCGATGGGCGTCGCGCCCCGGCTGGTGATCGCGATGAGCGCGCCGGGCGCAGCGGCCGCCAGGCCTGTCACCGCGGCGGCCAGCTTGCCGAGCTCGGCGGCCGCCTGGGCGCCGTGCCGGTCGGCGGCGCGGACGTCCCCCAGCGCGACGACCACGAACGCGGGTTGCGCCACCGCCGTCGCAAGGGCCGTCGCGGCGGCTGCCGGCTCGGCAGCCGGGACCGTCACGTCGACCCCCGCCGGATCGACGTGCAGCAGGTGGAAGTCGGGCGTCCCGACCAGCGCCGTGACCAGGTTCAGGCGGTGCGCGGCCTGGAACAGGCTGTCGGCCGCGTAGAGCGCCGTCGAATGCCAGGCCGCCAGCGCGTCGGGGCTGGCGACGTGGTTCGCGGGCGGCGGCATCGCCAGCAGCCCGGCTCCCGGCGCCACCGTGACCGCCGGGTCCGCTTCGGGGAAGGGGACGAACGGCGCCACCGGCGTGCCGCCAGCCAGCATCTGCAGCTCGGTGACGGCCCAGTCGCGGCTCTCTGCCCAGCAGTCCTCGAACCGGGTACCCGTGGCCGCCAGCGCGCGAAACGGCGCGGCGGCGTCGGCGGTCGCCGGGTCGTCGAACAGCTCGTCTTCGTAGAGGCCAGCCACGTCGATCAGGATGGCGGTGGCGGCCGGCGCGGGAACGCTCGGGGAGGGCGGCGCGCCGAAGCCGCTGCCGTTCAGCACCAGGTCGCGGGCCCCGTCGGGCGGGTCGGGCAGCGGGACCGTCTCGCCGGGGTCGCCCGCCAGCGCGGCGTGGATGGGGCCGCGCGCCGCCGTCTGCAGCGCGACGCCCGGACCCAGCGCCGCCAGCGCCGTCGCCGCGATGTCGGGGTGGAGCACGGGGTGCGGCAGCAGCACGCCGCTCTTGAAGGCGGGCCCGGCCATGATGAGCGGCACGTAGAGCTCGTCGGCCGAGAAGCCGCCGTGCCGGCCGTACGGATACTGCACGTGCTGCTGGAAGGGTCCGGGCGCGCTGTTCGTGGCGTCGACCTGGTTCAGCGTCCAGTCGTCCTGCGGGAACACCAGGATGTCGGCCTGGTTCGGGCTGGTGGCGCGGAAGTCCTTGAACGTGCGCGTCCCCAGGGCGCCGTCGGCGGTCATCGTGCGGGTCGTGTCCAGGCCGGCGATCGCGCCGGACTGGATCAGCGACAGCAGCTTGTGCGTCACGTCGGCCTGCGCGGCCGCGCCGTCCGGCGTCCCCGCGCCCGGGACGTTCGCGTAGATGTGGGCGTCTCCGTCCTCGTTCAGCAGCGCAGAGCTGGTGCCGTCGATGCCCAGCGCCGCCCCCTGCGCGGCGACCAGGGCGCCCAGCTGGCCGTCGGCGCCGGCGCCCCCGTGCGTCCCCAGGGCGACCTGCTTGTGGGTGTCGACCTTGCCGTGGTCCAGCGTGAACAAGATGTTGGTGGTCGCCGTCAGCCCCTTTTCGTCCAGCGCCGACAGCAGCTGGCCCAGCCCCGCGTCGTAGTCCTCGATGATCTGCGCCAGCTGCGGTCCGTCGGCGCCGTAGGTCGAGGTCGGATCGTCGTCCAGCGCCAGGAAGTCCCACAAGAACATGAGCGCCGGCATCGGGTGCGACGCCGACGTGGCGCGCACGAAGTCGGCCGCGGCGCGCAGCGTGAACTGCGTCTGGGTCTCGCCGCTCACGGGCGGGCCATCGTAGGCGTAGCCGTCCGCCACCTTCTGCGGGTACCCGAGCGTGCCGGTCAGGATGTTCTCGGCCGTCGGCTTGTCGACCGTCAGCACGCCCAGCGGCGTCTCGAACTCGGTCCCAACGATGGTCAGGTGGGCCTCGTCCGCGCCGGCCTCGAAGGGCGGCAGCTCGCCGACGTACGCCGTGCGCCCCCCGGCCCGATGGGCCGCGCGATAGACGCTGTCGCCGCGGGTCAGCAGCGGGTTCTTCGCGTAGAGCGCGTAATCGCCGATCGTCAGCGCGCCGCCGACCGAGACCGGCGACTGGAAGCCGTTCGCGCGCGACAGCCAGTCGTTGGCGGGCACGTCGTTGCCGTCCGGGTACTGGCCGGTCAGGAGCGCGATGTTGTTCTGGTTGCTGTGGGTCGGAACCACGACCCGCGAGAAGGCCAGCGTGCCGTGCGCGATCAGCGACTTCAGGTTCGGCGCGTTGGCCGCCCAGAGGCCGGCCAGACCGTGATCGTCGATGTCGATCAGAATGACGTGTCCGCTGGGACCCTTGCTGCCGCCACCGCCGCCGCCGCAGCTCGCGAGCGCCACCGCGCCGAGCACCCCCAGCGCGTGTCGCCGCGCCGCGCGCCTCTTCGTCATCCGGGAACTCTAGCCGATCGGCGCGCCGTCACTTCCGGTTCACGCGCGATTCACTTCTGACATTTGGGACAGAAATAGGTGCCCCGCTGGGCCTGCACGATCCGCACGATGTCGGCGTGCTTGAAGCGCGGGCAGCGCTCGCCGGCGCGCCCGTACACCAGGAACGGGTTCGGGGCGTTCTCCTCGACGTACGCGATGTCGGCGTCATCGCCGTCCGCGCCCGCTTTGCCAAAGCTCTTCAAGGTGAACGCGATCGAGGCCCGGATCCCGGCGGCCAGACGCTTGACCTCCGGCCGCGACAGCGAGCGGGCGGGGCGGCGCGGGTCGATCTTGGCGCGATACAGCGACTCGCTGGCCTGGATGTTCCCGACCCCGGCCAGCACCGTCTGATCCAGCAGCGCCACCTTGATCGGCAGCCGCAGCCGCTGCAGCCGCTCGAAAAGGCGCTTCGGGTCCACGCCGTCGGCCAGCGGGTCGGGACCCAGCGCAGCCAGGTCGGGAACGTCCTCGAACCGGGCGCCCGGGACCAGGCGGAACCGGCCGAACATGCGCATGTCGACGTAGTCCAGCCGCGAGCCGTCGTCCAGCGACAGCGACAGGCGCCGCGAGGCCGGCGCGGGATCGTCGTCGCGGCGCCGCACCCACTTGCCGGTCATGCCGAGGTGGGACCAGACCCCCAGCGGTTGCGCCGCCGCGCGGCCGCGCTTGGCCGGCTTCAGCGTCAGCAGCAGGTTCTTGCCGATGCGCCGGACCTCGTCGACGCGCGCGCCACGCAGCTGGGCGAGCACGCGCGCCGCCGCGGGCCGGAAGATGCGCGCCGCGCGCGGGTCGGCGGCCGTCGACCGCACCCGATGACCCACGCCCCAGCGGCGCAGGTTGCGGGCCGCCACCTCCACCTCGGGCAGCTCAGGCATGCGCGATCGCCTCCCGCAGTCGGGCGGCGAGCTCCTCGCGCTCCTCGTCGCTGGCGTACGGTACGCGCGGCCAGAAGAAGCCGCGCAGGCCGTCCTTGCGCCGACGCGGGACGACGTGGGCGTGCAGGTGCGGCACGCTCTGTGAGACCTTGTTGTTCATCGCGACGAAGGTGCCGTCGGCGCCCAGGCCCGCCTCGACGCCGCGCGCGACCCGCTGGACCGCGCCGAAGAACGGGCCCAGCTCGGCCGCGGGCAGGTCGCCCAGCGTTTCGACGTGCGCGGGTGGGACCACCAGGACGTGCCCTTTGAACACCGGGCGGGTGTCCAGGAACCCGACCGCTGCCGGATCGCGCAGCACGATCGAGGCGGGGCGCCGCTCGGCGACGATGTCGCAAAACACGCAGCCCGGGACCGTCACTCGCGGGCCTCCGACGCGCCGGCCGGCGCGGCCTGCGGAGCCGCCGCCAGCAGCTCCAGCACCACGTCGGCCGGGGGCGGCTCGGTGAACCGCGCGGCGATCCGTTCTTTCTTGAACCAGGTGCGCTGCCGGCGCGCGTAGGCCAGCGTCACGCGTGCGATCTCGCCGGCCGCCGCGTCGGTGGTCGTCGTCCCGTCCAGCACCGCCGCCAGCTGCTGGTAACCAAGGGCCTGCATGGGCCGTGATCCTGCGCCGTATCCGGCCTGCCGCAAGCCCCGCACTTCGTCCAGGAAGCCGGCGGCCAGCATGGCGCGCACGCGGGCGGCGATCCGCGCGCGCAGCACGTCCAGCGGCGGGTCCAGCAGGACGGCCACGGGATCCAGGTCCCGCGGCGCCGCCGCCTCCCGCCGGAGCGCGCCGATGGTCTGCCCGGTCTGCTCGTACACCTCCAGCGCCCGGCTGATGCGCACCAGGTCGCGCGCCCCGATCGCGGCGGCGGACTCGGGATCGACGGCAACCAGGCGCGCCCGCAGCGCTTCGATGCCCTCACTCTCGGCCAGCGCGCGGTGCCGGTCGCGCAGCGCCGGGTCGGGCGGCGGCGCCTCGAACAGCCCGGCGGTCAGCGCGCGGTAGTAGAGGCCCGTCCCGCCGACGACGATCGGCAGCCGACCGCGCGCCGCGATGTCGTGGATCGCCGCGCGCGCGACCGCCGCCCAGCGCGCGGCGTGAAACGCCTGGTCCGGCGGGCAGAGGTCCAGCCCGTGGTGGGGAACCCGGCGTCGCTCGTCGGGGGTCGGCTTCGCGGTGCCGATGTCCATGCCCACGTAGACCTGCTGCGAGTCGCAGGCGACGATCTCGGCCGCCGTCTTCTCCGCGACGGCCAGCGCCAGCGCGCTCTTCCCGGACGCCGTGGGACCCAGCAGCGCCAGGAAGCGCACGGGCCGCTCAGACACGGCCGAAGCGCCTCTCGATCTCCCCCAGCGGCATGCGCAGCATGACGGGACGGCCGTGCGGGCAGTGCGATCGCAGGTCGACGTCGTCCAGCTGCGCCAGCAGCGCCAGCGCCGCCGGCCGCTCGAGCACGTCCCCAGCGCGCACGACGCTGTGGCAGGCGATGGTGGCCAGCAGCCGGTCGACGCCCTGCAGGTCGCCGCTCGACAGCGGCAGCCCCTCGGCCAGCTCTGCCAGCAGCTCGGAGAGCAGCGGCTTGGGGTCGGCGTCCTTCAGCGGCTCGGGCACCGCGCGCAGAAGGACGATTCCGGGGCCGCCCGGCTCCAGCTCGAAGCCCAGCGCGTCCAGCGTCTCGTGGCCGGCCACCGCGGCCGCTGCCTCGCCGACGTCGACCGGGATCGGGAACAGCAGCCGCTGCCGCGCGATCTGGCGGCGGGCATGAGCGGCCTTGAGGCGCCCGTAGACGACGCGCTCGTGGGCGGCGTGCTGATCGACCAGCACCAGCGCGTCCGGCGCCTGACAGACCAGGTACGTGCGGTGCACCTGCCCGACGTAGTCGAGCCCGCCGAAGAAGCCCGGCGCCGCCGCCGGCTCCGGCTCGCGCGAGGCGGGCGGCGCGCCCGCCTCGTCGACCTCCTTGGCCCGCAGCTTCAACGAGCCCGCCGGCGGGAACGAGAAGCCCAGGCCGGTCGGGCGCTCGGTGACCTCCGCGGTCCGGGTCGGCCAGGCGGCACGGACCTCGCGCGGCGGCTGCGTGAAGGCGTGCAGCGGGCGCGCGCGATCCGCCGACGGCAACCAGGGCGCGCGCGCGATCGCGGCGCCGACGACGTGGCGGACCGCCGCGTAGACCTCCTGCGCGCGGGCGAAGCGCACCTCCAGCTTCTGCGGGTGTACGTTGACGTCGACCTCCTGCCCGGGCAGGTCCAGGAACAGCGCGGCCAGCGGGTAGCGCCCCTTCTCCAGCAGTGGGCCGTACCCCAGCGCCAGCGCGTGCAGCAGCGAGCGATCGCGCACGAATCGCCCGCCCACGAACAGGAACGTCGACCGCGCCGTCGTCGAGATCTCTTCGGGGCCCGCCAGAAAGGCCCGCACGCGCGTCCCCCCCTCGTCACCGGCCGCTTCGTGCAGCGCGCTCGCCCCGCGTCGGGCCAGCGCCGCCCGCACGCGCTCGGCCAGGTCCTGGTGAACCGGCAGGTCCAGCGCGACGCGGCCGCTGACGCGCAACCGCAGGTGCACGGCCGGGTGCGCCAGGCCCAGGCGCAACATCGCCTCGCTGACGTTCGCCGTCTCGGTCGCCTCCGCCTTCAGAAACTTCCCGCGCGCGGGCGTGTTGAAGAAGAGGTCGCGCACCTCGACCTGCGTCCCGACGGGCATGCCGGTCTCGCGCGCCTCCGTCTCGACGCCGGCCTCGACGGTCAGCCGGAACCCCGCGTCGGCGTCGGGCGGCCGGGTCGCCACCGTCAGGCGGGACACCGCGGCGATGGACGGCAGTGCCTCGCCGCGGAACCCGAACGTCGACAGCCGCCACAGGTCGTCGGCCTCGGCGATCTTCGAGGTGGCGTGCCGCTTCAGCGCCAGGCGCGCGTCCTCGGGCGCCATGCCGCATCCGTCGTCGACGACGCGGATCAGCCTCCGGCCGCCCCCGTCGATCTCGACGTCGATCCGCCGCGCCCCGGCGTCCAGCGCATTTTCGACCAGCTCCTTGACGACCGAGGCGGGACGCTCGACGACCTCGCCGGCGGCGATCTGATCGGCCAGCGCGGGCGGAAGCACCCGCACCCGCGGCGCGTCTTGCATGCGCCCGACACTACCTCCGCGCGAGGTGGGTCACCAGATCTTCGGACGCGCTGCGGACGGCGGCCTCCAGCGCCTCCAGCTCCATGCTGGGGCGAAGCTGGGGACGCCACTGGCGCTTGGGCTTCAGCACCGTCGCCTGGCCGTTCGTCAGCATGAAGACGCCGCCGTGCGGCTGCCGGCTGATGACCAGCTGCACGGCGCAGGTGATCTCGACCTCGCGCCCCGTGGCGGTCATCGTCAGGTCCTTGATGACGCCGTCCACGGCGTAGGTACCGCTCCGGTCGCCCGGATCGACCTCGCCGACCGTCCGCAGCTGCGCGGCCAGGAAGTCCCGCATGTGACTCTGCAGGACCGGGCCCGCGCGGTGCCCCGGATCGGCCACCGTCTTCAGCTCGAACGAGGTCTCGCTGCGGTGGCGCCGGATGACCGGCTCGCCGGGCACGGCGGGCTGGTTCTCGTCGTCGCCGCCGATGCGGTGAAGTGCGGCGCGCGCCGCCCGGCGGACGGCCGGTTCGGGATCGCGCAGGGCGGCCGCCAGCGCGTCGCGGGGCAGAACGCCGCCCTGCGGGCCGGTCCCGTTGCCAGGCCGGCTGGCGATCTCGCCAAGTGCGTCCGCGGCGGCCGCGCGCACGCTGCTGTCCGGGTCGCGCAGGGCGCCCGCCAGCGCGGGCATCGATCGCCGCTGGCCCAGGCGCCCGAGGATCAGCGCCGCATCGACGCGTACCTTGAAGGAGGGGTCGCGGGCCAGCGACTCCTCGACGTCCTCGATCCGCACGTCCTGACGGGCGTGGGCGTGCGCCGGGGTCAGCGTCGCGACCAACGCGCCGCCCGCCAGAAACAGCTGGGCCGAAACCGCGAGAGCCGGGAAGGGCAGGCGCACCGCCAGACCAGCATCTCTTAGCGTGCGGCGCTGGTCAATGTGCGCTCGGTCCTGACACCATCCCTGTTCGACCGCCGAGAGGCGCACGTCCGGCTAAGATGCGCGGCATGTCGGACACCATCTCGCTGGCGTATTCGGTCGACGCAGACGACGCGTTCATGTTCCACGCGATCCGCGTCGGCGCCGTGGACGCGGCCGGGCTCAACTTTTCGCACCGGCGCGCCGATACGGCGGCGCTCAACCGGCTGGCGCTCGAAGGCGCGACCGACGTGGTGGCGGTGTCCCTGGGCGTCTACCCATCGATCGCCGAGCGCTATCAAATTCTCCCGCACGGGGCGTCGGTGGGACGCGGCTACGGTCCGGTCGTCGTGGCGCCCCGGCCGCTCGCGGCGGACCAGCTCAACGGCCTGCGCATCGGCATTCCCGGCGCGACGACCACGGCATGGCTGGTGCTCCGTCTGATCGCGCCGCGAGCGGTGGGCGTCGAGATCCCGATCGCGCCATTCAACCGGATCTTCGACGCGCTCGCCGACGGGCAGGTGGACGCCGCGCTCCTCATCCACGAGGGCCGGCTGCTTTATCCCGGCCGCGGGCTGCACCTGGCGGTGGATCTGGGCGTGTTCTGGCAAGAGCGCACGGGGATGCCGCTGCCCCTCGGGGTCAACGTCATCCGCCGGGGGCTGGGACCTCAGCTGGTGGCGCGCGTCTCGTCCGTGCTGCGGTCGAGCATCGCCTGGGGCCTCGCGCATCGAGAGGAGCTGATCGCGCGGTTGGCCGCCGAGGATCGAGGTGAAGAAGCCCTGAAAAATCCGGCGCTGATCGACGAATACTTGAACCTTTACGCGAACGCCGACACCGCCACGTTGCCGCGCGACGGACGACAAGCGGTCGAGCGCCTGTTCGCGGAGGCGCGCGCCGCGGGTCTTCTGTCAGGACCCGCGGCGGCGGCTTCTGTCGACTGGGCCCCTTAGGACACCAGGCCCAGCTCGGCGCGCGATCACTCGGCGAACGGGTCGACCCACTTCGCCGGCGCGGCCGGTGCCGACGAGGGCGGCGCGGTCTCCGCGGCAGCGGCC
>CAZPUH010000753.1:0-27639 GCA_964589215.1 uncultured Myxococcales bacterium
CTTCGCGCGCGCGGGCGCGCGGCCCGCCCCCGGCGCCACCGCGTCGCCCGCGGACGTCGCCGAGGAGGTGGCCACGCTGATGCGCGCGCGCGCCGCCCAGGTCGGCGCCGAGGTCGACGTGCAGATCGCGTGCCGCGCGCGCGTCGCCTGTTCGGCCGGCGTCCTGTCGAGCGCCGTCGGCAACCTGGTGGGGAACGCGCTCACGTACGTCGAGGGCGCGGCCGAACGCCAGGTGACGGTCGCCGTCGAAAGTCAGGGCGACGACGTCCGCATCACCGTCGCCGACACCGGCCCGGGGCTGCCGCCGGGCCTCGATCCGGCGACGCTGTTCCAGCCGTACGTGCGTGGCCCCCAGGCCAGGGGCCGCGGGCTGGGCCTGGGCCTGTCCACCGTCAGCCGGATCGTCGAGGCGCACGGGGGCCGCGTGGGCGTCGACTCCAGCGCCCGCGGCTGCCGGTTCTGGCTGGCGCTGCCGCAGGCGCGCGACGAAAAGGCGGCCCGGGTCCATACTGCGGCCGCGGAGGCGCATCGAACATGTCCCCCCACAGGCGGAACGCGCGCGGGCTGACCCGGGCGGCTCTGGCGGCCGTGGTCGTGGCGGGCGCGGCCGTCTGGGAGCGCCCCGCGCGCGCCTGGGACGACTTCGGCCACATGGAGGTCGCGGCGGCCGCGTTCAAGAAGCTGCACGCGACGACCAGGCAGAACGTCGCGCGCCTTCTGAAGATGAACCCGCGTTACACCAACTGGATCGTGGGCGCGCGCCGCGGCGACGAGGACCGCATGGCCTTCATGCGCGCGGCGACCTGGGCGGACTCGATCAAGATGGATCCTCGTTACAAGGACGACACGCAGTCGGCCCCCACGGCCGCTCAGAACGTCGGATACGGCGATCTGCTTCGGCACGGGTACTGGCACTTCATCGACCAGCCGTTCTCGCCCGACGGGACGCCGCTGGTGCCGGCAGCGGCGCCGAACGTGGCCACCCAGATCGCGGCGTTTCGGGCGGCGCTCGCGGCCCCGGAGACCAGCGACGACGTGAAGTCGTACGACCTGGTCTGGCTGCTGCATCTGGTGGGTGACGCGCACCAGCCGCTCCACTGCGTCTCGCGTTACGACGCCGCCCAGGTTCACGGCGACCGCGGCGGCAACCTCGTGCGGATCATCGGCAACACGCCGCCGCCCGTGTGCGACGATCCCCGCTACTGTCCGTTCGGACCGCCCAACGAGCTGCACGCGTTCTACGACGACATCGCCGGCGCCGGGTACGCCGTCGGCCCCGTCGAGTCGGCGGCGGACCACCTGCCGGCGGCCGACGCCAAGCGGGCCGCCGTCGCCGACGAGAAGGTCTGGATCCAGGAAGGGCTCGACCTCGCGCAGTCCGCCGTCTACGTGCTGCCCATCGGGGTGGGGGAGGGGCCATTCGCGGTCACGCCCCAGTACCAGCAGGCCGCGGCGGATCTGGGCCGCCGGCGCATCGCGCTGGCCGGCGCGCGGCTCGCGAACCTGCTGAACACGGCGCTCGGACAGTAGTCCTCGGGCGCGCATTGTGTGACGGCCGGGAGGCTCTACCCTGCGTGGGTGAGGTGCGCCCGGCGGCTCGGTGCGGTGGCCCTGCTGGCCGCCGGCGCGCTCGCGGCGGCCCGTCCCGCGTCCGCTGCGGCCGCGCCCGCCGACCCCGAGTCTGTCTACCAGGTCAGCCTGCCGATCGACGGTACGGTGATCGTGGTCGGCGCTCTGGCCGGGATCATCCCGTACTCGCTGTCGTCGCACTTCATTCACCGCAGCTGCCCGTGCCCGGCCAGCGCCGTCAACGCCTTCGATCGCGGGGTGATCGGAAACACCAGCGACGTCGCCAGCTGGGCCAGCAACGTGACCGAGGCGCTGGCGATCGCGGTGCCGCCCGTCGCCGACTGGTTCGTGCTTCGCAATCGGCGCGTCTGGTTCGAGGACGCGGTGGTCTTCGCCGAGACCATCAGCCTCAACGGCGCGTTCGTGACGATGGCGAAGTACGCCTTCCAGCGGCCGATCCCGCGCGTCTACTCCGGCGACGCCGATCCGCGCGACGTCGCCAACTATCGCTCGTTCTATTCGGGGCACACCTCGTACACCTTCGCGGCGCTCTCGACGGCTTCGGTCACGATCGACGCGCGCTACGGCAAGACCTGGCAGCCCTGGGTCGTGACGTTGCTGATCGGCAGCAGCGTGGCGGCGGAGCGGGTGCTGGCCGGCTACCACTTCTACTCGGACGTGCTGGTGGGGGCGGCCGCGGGGACGATCGTGGGCGCGGGTGTCGCGCTCTTGCACCTCCGGGCGCCGCAGCTGCGCGTGTCGGTCTTCGCGCCCCCGGGCGGCGGCGGGGCCGGCATCGCGGTGGGCGGTCCGCTGTGACAGGACCGCCGCGCTGAGCGGCGCGCGGCCGTGCGCCGTGGCATGATTCCGCTGCTTTGAGCGCACCCCGCGTCGAGGACCCCGCGGCCGGCGATGGCGTCGACCTCGCCGGCCTGACGGAGCTGCTGGCGGGGCGCCGGTTTGTCGCCCTCACAGGCGCCGGCTGCAGCACGGAGTCGGGCATCCCGGACTACCGCGGCGCCGGCCGCCCCCAGCGCAACCCGATCCAGCACGACGCGTTCATGCGCCGCGCCGAGGTGCGCCAGCGCTACTGGGCGCGCGCCACGCTGGGGTGGGAGCGGTTCAAATCGGCGCGGCCGAACGCCGCCCATGCGGCGCTGGCGCGACTCGAGGCGGCGGGCCTGCTGGCGGGTGTGATCACGCAGAACGTCGACCGCCTGCATCACGCGGCCGGCAGCCGCCGCGTCGTCGAGCTGCACGGCGCCCTGGACGACGTGCGATGTCTCGCCTGCGCCGGGCATGAGCCGCGGGCCGCGCTGCAGGCGCGCCTGCTGGCGGCGAACCCCGATTGGCTGCACGCCGCCCGGGGCGCCGCGCGCCCGGACGGCGACGCCGAGCTGCCGCCCGAGCTGGTCGCCACCTTCCAGGTCGTCGGGTGCCGCGCCTGCGGCGGCGCGCTGAAGCCGGACGTGGTGTTCTTCGGCGGGGCCGTCGCCGAGCCGACGCTCTCCGCCGCCTGGTCGCTGCTGGGCGCCGGCACGGCGCTGCTGGTGGTCGGGTCGTCGCTGACCGTCTACTCGGGCTTTCGCTTCGTCCGGCGTGCCCACGAGCTGGCCATGCCGGTCGCGATCGTGAACGTGGGCCCGACCCGCGGCGACGCGCTGGCGCACGTTCGCGTCTCCGCGCCCGTGGGCGAGGTCCTGCCGCGCCTCGCGGACGCGCTCGACCGTCCGGCGATTTAGCGGCTTCGCGCCAGGCGCAGCTGCTCCGACAGCGTGTCGAGGTCGTAGTGGCCGTCGTGCAGGACGCCGTTGAAGAAGAAGCTGGGCGTGCTGTGAACGCCGGCCGCCCGGCCACCCTCGAGGTCGCGCTCGATGCGCGCCGCCACGCTCTCATCCGCCAGCAGAGCCTGCGCGGCCGGCAAGTCCAGCCCGATCTCGGCGGCGTCGCTCAGGATGTCGTCGCGCTGCACGCCGCGCCGGTGCTTCATCAGATGATCGTGCATCGGCCAGAAGAGCCCCTGCCGCGCCGAGGCCTCGGCGATGCGGGCCAGGATCTCCGCGCTGGCGTGCAGGTTGCGCAGCGGGAAATACCGGAACACGACCCGCACGCCGCCGCCGGCCGTCAGCTGGTCGACGTTGGCCTGGGCGGCGCGCGTGTGCGGGCAGTCGTAGTCGCCGTACTCGATGATCGTGACGGCCGCGTCCGCGTCGCCGCGGACGTGATCGTCGGCCTGGATGGGTGGCGGGCTTTTTTGGGCGCTCACGCGCTCTACTTTAGCGCGGCGATCGGATGACGGGCTCCACCGACAGCGTCAGCCGTTCGGTGCCGCGCATGACGACCAGCGGGTGGGTCTGTCCGGCGCGCTCCTCGGTCAGCAGCCGGTGCAGGTCGTCGATGCCGGCCGTCGCCTGGCCGGCGAAGCTGACGATGAGGTCACCGTCGCGCAGCCCGGCGCGCGCGGCCGGGCTGTCGGCCTCGACCGAGGCCACGAACACGGCGCTTTCCGTCTCGAGGTTGTGGAACCGCACCACGCGCCGGTGCAGCGGCACGGTCTGGCCGCCGACCCCCAGATAGGCGCGGCGCACGCGCCCCTCGTGGATCAGCTTGCCGACCACGAAGGCGGCGGTGTTGACCGCGATCGCGAAGCAGATGCCCTGCGCCGGCAGGATCATGGCGGTGTTCACGCCGATGACCCGCCCGTTCGCGTCGCAGAGCGGCCCGCCCGAGTTGCCGGGGTTCAGCGCCGCGTCCGTCTGGATGACGTCGTCGATGAGCCGCCCCGTCTGGGTGCGCAGCGACCGGCCGAGCGCGCTGACCACACCGGCCGTCACGGAGCAGTCGAACCCGTAGGGGTTGCCGACCGCGACCGCGATCTGACCGACGCGCAGACTCGACGACTCGCCCAGCGAAACGGGCGGGATGTCCGTCGTGAAGGCGCGCACCACGGCCAGGTCGGTGTGCGGGTCGTCGCCCACCAGGTGGGCGGGGAAGCGGCGTCCGTCCAGCGTCGTCAGCGTGATCTTGCTGGCGCCGCTGACCACGTGGCTGTTGGTCAAGACGTAGCCGTCGGGGGTGAACACGAACCCGGACCCGCTGCCGGTCCCGCTTTCGCGGCCGCGCGCGCGGCCGGCGGGACGGACCCCCTCGACGTCCAGGCGAAGGACCGACGGGCTGACCTCGTCGGCCACGGCGGTCACGGTTCGGGAGTAGGCGTCCAGCGCGGCCGCCTCGTCCGCGCGTGGCTGGGCCCGCTTCAGCTGCTGGCTGGCGTCGTTCATGACTTTCTCCTTTCGCCGGGGCCCTCAGCTCCCGGCGGGTCAAGACCGTGGGCGTTCGCCTCACGGATGTCGGCACACCGTAAGCGCGGCGCGCCGGTCGTCAATCGGAACCGAGCTTGGCCCCGATCTCCGCGGCCAGCTCGAACGATCGCAGGCGCGCGCCGTGGTCGTGGATCTGCGCGGTCACGATCAGCTCGTCGGGCGCCGTCCGCTCGACCAGCGCCCGCAGCTGCCCGCGGACGGTGTCCGGCGACCCCACGGCTGCGCAAGCCAGGACGTCCGAGAGCATCGCCGCGAACCGGGGCGACAGCCTCTCCGCGAAGCCTTCGACCGGCGGCGGCAGGCGGGTCGGGTGCCCGCTGCGCAGGTTCACGAACGCCTGCTGCAGCGAGGTCAGCAGGAACCGCGCTTCGGCGTCGGTCGCGGCCGCGACGACGTTCACGCCCAGCATCAGGCGCGGCCGCTGGAGATAGGGCGACGGCCGGAACGTCCGCCGGTAGACCTCGATCGCCTCCATCAGCGCCGCCGGGGCAAAGTGGGACGCGAATGCGTACGGAAGCCCCATGGCCGCGGCCAGCTCGGCGCCGAACAGGCTGGAGCCCAGGATCCAGACCTCGACGGGCGCGCCCTCGCCGGGATAGGCGCGCACGCGCCGCCCCTCGCGCTCGGCCTCTGGCGCCGGCTGGAAGTACTCGAGCAGCTCGACGACGTCCTCCGGAAAGCGGTCGACGTCGCCGGCGAGCGTCCGCCGCAGCGCGTGCGCGGTCAGGGCGTCGCTCCCCGGCGCGCGCCCCAACCCCAGGTCGATCCGCCCCGGGTAGAGCGCGTCCAGCGTGCCGAACTGCTCGGCCACGACCAGCGGCGCGTGGTTGGGCAGCATGATGCCGCCCGCGCCGACCCGGATCCGGCTGGTCGCGGCCCCGACGTGGGCGATGGCGACGGCGGTCGCCGCGCTGGCGATACCGGGCATGTTGTGGTGCTCCGCCAGCCAGAACCGGGCGTACCCCCAGCCCTCCGCGTGCCGGGCGAGATCGGCCGAACGCCGCAGGGCCAGGCCTGCGTCGCCCCCTTCGGGGATTGGAGCCAGGTCCAGCACGGAAAGCGACGGCACGAGGACGTCATAGCACTCGCGCCGCCGCGTGCCGCCCGACGGGGCAGGGGGACGTGCCCGGGTCAGAACCGGATCTGGATCTCGTAGCGCCGGTTCTTGGCCTTCTTGGCGGGCGTGTCGTCCGGGGTCACCAGCGGGCGCTCCGACCCCATCCCCACCGAGATGATGTCGCTGGCGGCCACGCCGCGCGACTCCAGCTCGTGAGCGATCGTGGCCGCTCGCTTGGCGGACAGCTCCTTGTTGTGTTCCGGTTTTCCGCTGCTGTCGGTGTGGCCAGAAACCTCGAACTTGAAGCTGGTTACGCCGGAGATGTTCAAGTGCTTCTTGACGTCGATCAGCGTGTTGGCCAGCTTCTTGAGCTTGGCGTCGCAGCCCGGCATCAGCTGGTCGCTGTCCGTCTTGAAGCTGCACTGGTCCTTGCGCCCCTCGGCCAGCAGCCGGGCGTTCGCTTCTTTCACCGCCTTGTCGCGGGCAGCGTTGCCCGCCGCGCCGGTGGCCTTGCCGGCCAGGCTCCCGAAGTCCACCGCGCGGGCCGGGCGCGCCTGCGCGGCGGTGAGCGCCAGAGCCCCGGCGACGGGGAGCATCAGACGCCGCATGAACAGTGAAACGGTCATTTGTCGGATCATCGAATGACGCTAGCGCTGCTGGGCGGTGGCGTAAAGGCGGGGAAAACGGTTACATTCCGGGTCCATGCGGATTCTGCGTTTCCTGATACTCGCGCTGGTGCTGGCGGCGATTGCCATTCAGTTCGTGCCCGTGAAGGACATCGGGAGCAACCCGCCGAACCGCTTCACCGTGGACGCGCCGCCGCAAGTGGCGGCGATCCTCCGGCGGTCTTGTTACGACTGCCACAGCAACGAGACGCGCTGGCCGCTCTACAGCCGGATTGCGCCAGGCTCGTGGCTCATGGCCCAGGACGTCCACAACGGCCGCAACCACCTGAACTTTTCGGAGTGGGGGAGCGTCGACGAGGAAGAGCGCCAGGACGACCTCGAGTCGTGCTGGGACCAGGTGGAGTCGGGCACCATGCCTCCCAAGAAGTATCTGTACCCGTTCCACATGTCGGCCAAGCTGTCGGACGCCGACAAGGCGCTGCTGAAGGAGTACTTCCTGCGCAACGCCAAGAAGCCGGCGGCCGGCAGCCCCTGACCGGATCTCCCTCAAGTTCCACGGCTCGGCTTCCGAAGGGGAAGGTCGCCCATGAGCCTCTCTTTCGCCCCGGCCCCCACATCTCACCCGGTCCCTTATGCTCAGCTCTACGCCGGCCAGGTGGCCGTCATCGGTGAAATGCTGGCCAGCCTCGACAGCCTGACCCATGCCGGCCGGCACCACGTGATGAGCAAGATCGTCACCTTCGTCCAGGCCCGCGTCGGAAGCGCGCCCGGCAGCCGGCCCCAGCCGGAGCGGGCCCGCATCGCCGAGATGCTCGAGCACCTCCAGCGCGAGGCGGCGCGGCCGCTGCCGGCGGTCGGGTCGTTCACGGAGTCGGTGCAGCGCCTGCTCGCCGTCCCCGGCCTCTTCATCTGATCTGATTCGCGCGTCGGGCGGTCAAGGGGCGTGGTGGCCCTGCGCGCCGACGGGCTCGACGGTGCTGGCCTGGGGACCTTTCAGGCCCTGCTCCTCGTGAAAGCGGACCTCGGCGCCCAGGGCCAGCCGCTCGATCCCGCCCCGCACGCTGTGGCGGTGGAAATAGATCTCGCGCCCGTCGTCCGTCTCGAGGCGGCCGTACTCGAGGTCGGGCTCCAGGTGGACGATGCGCCCGTGCGGCGGCGCGACGTGCGACTTCACGTTTCCCTTGAGCCGCCGCACGTAATCTTCCAGGCGGCGGCGGGCCGCGCGGAAGGCGTCGCGCACGGCGACATACGCGTCAGCGTGCTCGGGTTGATCACCGGGCGCCCGCGCGACGGCGATCTGCTCGCGCGGGACGTTGAGCTCGATCGACACCCGATAGATGCCGCCGTGCCGATGGTGTGGATTTGGTGCTTCGACGGCGACGCGGCAGCTGACGATGCCGTCGAAATACTGTTCCAGCTCGGCAATCTCGGCGCGAATCAGCGACTCCAGCGCGGGGCTGGAGTCCAGGTGGTGAAAGGTGATCTGCGGCTCTGTTTGCATGGGGTTGACCTCACGTGGGTGGGGCTGCTCCTAGAAAGGTAGGCACGCGGCCGCCTCCTGCCCGCACCCGAGCTCATCGCGGAGCAGCTGATCCGTGCGGCAACGCCTGTTACCATGGGACGGTGGGTGTGTTCGACACGGGCGCCGCGAAGGCCCCCTTGCACCGGCTGACACCTCTGCGTGACGATCCCGCCGCCGGCTGGCTGAGCCGCGGCGAAAAACTGCGCATCGACATGCTCGGCTGGTTCGTCTGGGTGGCGTTCGTCGTCTCGATGATTCTCTTGCGGGGGATCGCGCGCGTGTTGCTGGCCGTGTTCGTCACGCCGATGTTCACCGGCCGGGTGTCCGTGACCGTGGTCGGTCTGCTGACGGCGGCGCTGGTGCCGGGCGTGCGGCGGTCGATCTTGCGGATGAAGACGGCGCGCATCGCGGAGCTGCTTCGGCGCGGCGCCAACGACGTCGCCGCCGACGACTGGGACGCGCTGGCCCGCGAACCGGAGGGGCAGGTGGCGTCGGTGCTGGGCTGGGTGCGCGGGCGGCAGCACGTCGAAAAGCCGGTGGGAGGCGCACCGGCGGTGGGCGTCGCCGTTCCCTGCCAGTCGACGTTCCCGGGTGTCCTCGAATCGATGCACGACTTCGAGCTCTGCGACGAGCAGGGGCGGACGATCCTGGTGCAGGTCGCGGACGCGCGCACCTTCGGCGCGCCCAACGTCTCGCTGGACGGGCGCGAGGTGCAGATGCTGCTGGCGGCGCTGGAGGTCCCCACCGGCGTCAACGCGTCCGGGTGGCAGGTCCATGCGCTGCGCGACGGGGACCCCGTCATGGTGGTCGGCTTCAAGCGCATGTTCCTCGACTCGAACGCCGCCAGCCTGCGCGAGCCGGGCGAACGGCTGGCGCTGGGGTCGCAGCCGCCGTGCCCGCTGCTCATCTTCAGCATCGACGCCGAGCGCCGCGCCGTCTGACTTTCGCCCGCGCCGCCGCATCGGCTATGAAGAGGCGATGCCCGACGAGCCCAAGGACGCGGTCACCCTGGTGGGACGGAGCAGCTCGCACTTCACGCGCGCCGCGCGCATGTTCGCGCTGGACCTGGGCGTGCCCGTCGCCTTTCGCGCCGTCCTCGACATGACGGTGACCGACCCGGCGGCTTATGGCGACAACCCGGCGCTGAAGGTGCCGGTGCTGATCGACGCGGCCGGCCCTCTGTTCGGGACCGAGAACATCTGCCGCGAGCTGGCGCGCCGGTCCGGGCGCCGGGAGCGGGTGGTGCTGCGCGGAGACCTTGCCGACCGCCTGCTCGCAAACGCCGAGGAAATGGTGACGCACGCCATGCAGACCGACGTGAACCTGGTCATCCAGGCGATGTCCTCACCGGCGGCGGGCGTTCCCGTGACGGGCGCGGCGGCCAAGCCGCGCCGCAGCCTGGAGAACGCGCTGGCCTTCCTCGACCAGCACGTCGACGGCGCGATCGCGGCGTTGCCGGCGGACCGGCTCGTCAGCTTCTTCGAGACGGCGCTCTACTGCCTGGTCACGCACCTGCCCTGGCGGAAGGTGATGCCGGTCGACGCGTACGCGCGGCTGACCGCCTTCTGCGCCGCGTACGGGACGCGCGCGTCGGCCGCTGCCACGGCCTATCGCTTCGACGCGGCCTGATCACGCTCCCGACCGGCGCCGGGCGGGCTGGTAGCGGCGGACGGACGCGGGCGGCTCGCCCGGCGGCGTGCCCTGGGTGGTGGGGCGCGGCGCCTGGGCGGTCAGGGCCAGCGGGATCTCGCCCGCCCAGCAGGGCCAGCTCTCGTCCTCGCGGTCGTCCAGGGGACCGCCCGTGCGGCGCTTGGCCGAGGCGGCCTCGATCGACAGGGCCAGCACGCGCGTGGCGGCCAGCTCCTTGGCGTTCGGCGGGCGCGCGGCAGCGGAGCGACCCGGCAGCAGGTGCTCGACCAGCGCCTCCAGGGCCGCGGCCTTCTCGGCGGGCTCCGTCAGCTCGCGCGCGGTCCCGAACACCACGACCGACCGGTAGTTGAGCGAGTGGTGAAACGCCGACCGCGCCAGCACCAGGCCGTCCAGCAGCGTGACGGTCACGCACATCGGCGTCCCGGCCGCGCCCGCGCCCAGGAGGCGGCTGGCGGGAGCGCCGTGGAGGATCAGCTGGTCGCCGCGGCGCGCGTAGGCCATCGGGATGACCACCGGAGAGCCCTCGGGCGCGATCCCGGCCAAGCAGACCAGCCCCTCGTCGAGAATGGCGTCGATCACCTGCCGGTCGTACGAGCCGCGCTGGGGAAGCCGGCGCAGGCGGTGCGGTGAGCCGTCTGGTGGCGCGTCGCTGGACATGACTCGCAGCCTGCCGCGGTACCGGTCTGCCGAAAACCTCCGGTTCTGATAATTTCGACCGACCAGTATGCGGGCCTGGATCTTCCCCGTCGCGCTCGACGCCGCGGCGCCGACCCCGGTGTTCGCCCAGATCGCCCGCGCCATCGCGGACGATGTCCGGCGGGGACGCCTGCGCCCGGGCGCCGTCTTGCCCGGGACCCGCAGCCTGGCGCGCACGCTGGGCGTGCATCGAAGCACGGTCGTGTCCGCCTACGAGGAGCTGGCCGCGCAGGGGTGGGTCGCCACCAGGCCCGGCGGTGGAACCATGGTCTCCGCCGCGTCGCCGGATCCGCGGCCGCGCCGTTTCAGCGGCGCGGCGCTCACCTCCCGAAGCCGCCCTGGATTCGACCTGGCGGGCGCGCCCTCGCACGACGGGCCCGTCATCCCGGCGGGGGTGCTCGCGCTCTGGGGCGGCGTTCCGGACCTGCGGCTGGTGCCTCACGCGGCGGTGGGCCGGGCCTGGCGGCGCGCGGTCCGCGCGCGCGAGCTGCTCGGATACGCGTCCGACGGCCGCGGAGACGGCCGACTCCGCAAGGCTCTGGCCGAGTTGATGTCCCAGGCGCGCGGTCTGGCGGCCGACCGCGACGACGTGATGGTCGTGCGGGGCAGCCAGATGGCGCTGGATCTGGTCGGCCGCTCGTTGCTCCAGCCCGGCGACGTCGTGGCCGTCGAGGCGCCCGGCTATCGGCTGGCGCACCGGGCCTTTGCCAGGGCCGGGGCGCGCGTGGCCCCGGTCCCCGTCGACGGGGACGGGCTGGACGTGGCCGCCGTGGCGGCGCTGGCGCGAACCCAGCGGCTGCGCATGGTGTACGTCACGCCCCATCACCAGTATCCGACCACCGTGACGCTGTCGCCGTCGCGGCGCCTGGCGTTGCTGGATCTCGCGGCCCGCCACCGGATCGCCGTCGTCGAGGACGACTATGACCACGAGTTCCACTACGACGGCCGCCCGCTGTTGCCGCTGGCCAGCGCCGATCCGGCCGGCGTCGTCGTCTACGTGGGCAGCCTGGCCAAGGTGCTGGCGCCGGGGTTGCGACTCGGGTTCGTGGTCGCGCCGCAGTCCCTGTTGCAGCGCATGGCGGCCGAGCGTGCCCTCATCGATCGCCAAGGCGATCTGGTGCTGGAGCGGGCGGTCGCCGAGCTGATCGAGGAGGGCGAGCTTCAGCGTCACGTGCGCCGCGTGCGACGGGTTTACGAAGGCCGCCGCGACACGCTGTGCGACGCGCTCGAGCGGCGACTGTCGGACACCGTCTCGTTCCGCCGGCCACGCGGCGGCATGGCGCTGTGGGCGACGGCCGCGCCGGGCATCGACGTCGACGCCTGGCAGGCGCGCGCGTTGCGGGCCGGGCTGATGTTCCAGGTCGGCGGCGCGTTCAGCCACGACGGCCGCTCGACGCCCCACCTGCGCCTCGGGTTCGCGGTCGCCGACGCGAGCGAGCTGACCCGGGCCGTCGAGATCCTGGCGCGCACGCGGCCTCCCCGCGGTGTCTCTCGACGGACCACGCCGCGCGCGGTATCTCTTCGGCTCCCTCGGGGCCTGCCTCGTCGCGCGGCCAAGGACAAATGAGCGATCCCATCCTCACCATCTCCGGACTGACGAAGACCTATGCGTCGGGGTTCCAGGCTCTGAAGCGGATCGACCTCCAGATCGGTAAAGGGGAGATCTTCGCGCTCCTCGGGCCGAACGGCGCCGGCAAGACCACCCTCATCAGCGTCGTCTGCGGCATCGTCACGCCCACCACGGGAACGATCGTGGCGGCGGGCCACGACATCGTGCGCGACTACCGGGGGGCCCGGTTCCGCATCGGCCTGGTCCCGCAGGAGCTGACGACGGACGCCTTCGAGAGCGTCTGGGCGACGGTCAGCTTCAGCCGGGGGTTGTTCCGGCGCGCCGCGAACCCGGCGCACATCGAGAAGGTGCTGCGCGACCTGTCCCTGTGGGACAAGCGCAACGACAAGATCATGACCCTGTCCGGCGGCATGAAGCGCCGGGTGATGATCGCGAAGGCGCTCGCTCACGAGCCGGAGATCCTCTTCCTCGACGAGCCGACCGCCGGGGTGGACGTCGACCTGCGGCGCGAGATGTGGGCCATGGTCCGCCGCTTGAGAGAGCAGGGGGTCACCATCATCCTGACCACGCACTACATCGACGAGGCCGAGGAGATGGCCGACCGGATCGGCATCATCAGCAAGGGCGAGCTGATCGTCGTCGAGGAGAAATCCAAGTTGATGCAGAAGCTGGGCAAGCGCCGGTTGACGTTGAACTTGCAGGACCCGATGACGGCGCTGCCGCCCACGCTGAGCGGCTGGCCGCTGGCGCTGAAGGCGGGAGGCAACCAGCTGGAGTACACGTTCGACGCGCAGGACGCGGCGGCCGCCAGCGGGCACCCGCGCGACATCCCGTCGCTGTTGCGGTGCCTGGGTGACCTGGGGATCGCGTTCAAGGATCTGCACACCAGCCAGAGCTCGCTGGAGGAGATCTTCGTGAACCTGGTGGCCGGCGGACCGGGGGCGCGTTCGTGAGCGACGTCGGCTTCAACCGGACGGGCGTCTGGGCCATTTACCGATTCGAGATGGCGCGCTTCGTGCGGACCGTCGTGCAGAGCGTCGTCACGCCGGTGATCACGACGTCGCTGTACTTCGTGGTCTTCGGGTCGGCGATCGGGTCCCGGATGTCCAACGTGGGCGGCGTGCCCTACGGCGCGTTCATCGTCCCCGGCCTGATCATGCTGTCGATCCTGACGTCCAGCATCTCGAACGCGTCGTTCGGCATCTACTTTCCGAAGTTCACGGGCACCATCTACGAGATCCTGTCGGCGCCGATCTCCTTCTCGGAGATGATCATCGGCTATGTCGGCGCGGCGGCGACGAAGTCGATCATCCTGGGCCTCATCATCCTGGCGACCGCCACGGCCTTCGTCCCCGTCGAGGTGCATCACCCGCTGTGGATGCTGGCCTTCCTGCTGCTGACGGCCACGACCTTCAGCGTGTTCGGCTTCGTCATCGGGATCTGGGCCAAGGGGTTCGAGCAGCTGCAGTTGATCCCCATGCTGGTCGTGACGCCGCTGACCTTCCTGGGCGGCGCGTTCTACTCCATCGAGATGCTGCCGCCGCACTGGCGGACGGTGGCCTTCTTCAACCCGGTGGTCTACCTGGTCAGCGGGTTTCGCTGGAGCTTCTACGACACGGCCGACGTCGCCGTCGGGATCAGCCTGGCCATGACCTTCGTGTTCTTGCTGGTGCTGCTGGCGGTCGTGGCCTGGATGTTCAAGACCGGCTACCGGCTCAAGAAGTGACGGGGGCGGCCGGCAGATCGAGGCCGAAGACGGTCAGGAGCTGGTCGGTCTGTTCCAGCCAGATGCGCCCGCCCTGCGCCTGCATCGCGATGCGCGCGAAGTAGAGGCCCAGTCCCAGGTTGAGGTGCGTCGACTCGGCCGCGCGCGCGAACTTCTCGAAGATGGTGGTCTGCGCGGCGGCGGGGATCGGCGGCCCGTCGTTCCCGACCCGCACGTGGACACGATCGCCCACCGTCCGGACTTCCATCTCGATGCGCCCGCGGGGCGGAACGTAGCGGAGCGCGTTGTCCAGCAGGTTGTCCACGACGCGCGCCAGCAGGTCCTCGTCGGCCAGGACGCGCGGGCCGGGCGGGGACGGGCGGATCGCGATCTGCACGCCCTTGAAGCCGGCCTGCGCCGAGCGGTGGCGCGCCAGCGTCGAGAGCAGCGCCGCGGCGTCCAGCGACGTCAGCCGCAGCGGGAGCTCGTGCGACTCCAGGCGGGCCAGGTCCAGCAGGTTCGCGGTCACGCGGTGGATGCGGTTGCACGCGTTGCGGATGTCGTTCAGGCAGTTGCGGACGTAATCGGGGCTGCCGCTCAGCTCCAGCGACAGGAAGTCGACCATCCCGATGACGGCCGCCAGCGGATTCTTGATGTCGTGCGCCGCCAGAGCAGACATCTCGCGCTTGAACCGATCCAGCGCGGCCGCCTGGCGGTGCAGGTGCAGCATGGTCAGGTAGCCGCCCACCTGGGCCGCGACGATCGAGAACACGCGCATGTCGTCCCGCGTGAACGTGCCGGTCCGCCGCTCGACGGCCAGCAGGCCGCGCACCTCGTCGAGGCCCACCAGCGGCAGGGCCAGGCTGTGGGTGGCCCCCTCGGCCGGCAGCGGGTCGTTGTTCTCGATCGCGCCCAGCACCGTGAGAAGCCGCGCCTCCAGCTGGCGCATCGTCTCGCCGTCGCCGACGGCCGGCACGGACAGCAGCTTGCGATCGCCGTCTCCGTCCGCGTCGAACAGCATCGAGCAGCGGTCGCACTGCAGGAGGTTCTTCAACAGCGCCAGCGTGCGGGTCAGGCGCTGGATCTCGTCGACGTTGGAGTCGAGCGTGTGCGCAATCTCGATCAGCGCGCGCGTCCGAACGTCCGCTGCCGCCGGCCTGGGCGGCGCGATCTGGGACGCGCCGTTCGTCATCGCGCGAAGACGATTCCGTTGTCGTGGAAGCCGGCGACGCGATCGAGCTGGTCGAGGATCATGGCCCCCGTCAGCTCCATCAGCAGCGGCCGCAGCTCGTCGACCAGCGCGCGGATGACGGCGATCCCGTCGCCCGCGGCGTGCGCCCACGCGGGTGGCAACGTGTAACGGTATTCGAGCCGCTCGCGGTCGATGGCCAGCTCACCGACCGACGGCAGCCGGCGGGCGACGGCGTTCTTGCTCCGCCGAAGAAGCGTGGCGGTCGTCGCGCTCCCCAGCAGATCGGAGAGGCTGCGCCAGAGCAGCGCGAATAGATCGGCGGCGGTGGCCGGTGTCACGCGCGCCGAGCGGGCCATCGGGGCGAGCGTCATGCGCAGAAACTGCGCGGTTGAGACGTCCGAGCTTCACCACGCCGCTGGCATCGTCCGGCCTTCGCGCCGGGGCGCGCGGAGAGATCCAGAGCTCTGGCGGGGGGACGGGTTTTGTACGACATGGTCGCGAGTGTCGTTTGGCTGGGCTCCCCCCCGAAGCTCAGCCAACGCGTGTGATTTCGACTACTTCTAGGTCATCGTGGACGAGCGGTCAGGACCTGTCAATCTAGGATGTCCGATGGTACGCCGCGTCGGGAGTCTCGTGCGCTCATTTAGGGTCACGAAATGCCACGACATTTACGTGGCTGACCGATGGCGTGTAAAATTCGCGCGTGGAGGTCTTGGTTGCGGACGACGACCCGGGAATGCGGGCCGTCCTGCGGTGCCTGCTGTCTCGGGACGGGCACGCGGTGGTGGAAGCCGAAGACGGGCAGTGCGCGATCGATGCGCTCGGCGGACGCGCGTCCAAGCCGTCGTTCGATCTGGTCATCACCGACCTGCGGATGCCGCGCGCCGACGGCTTCGAGGTGCTCGCGCGCGTGCGCGAAAGGTTGCCGCGCACGCCGGTCGTCATCCTCACCGCGCAGGGATCGATCGGCGACTGCGTGGCTGCGATGCGGGCGGGCGCCTTCACTTTCCTGACCAAGCCGTTCCACCACACCGACCTCGAGTCCGTCGTTCGCCAGGTCGCCGACGCGCGCGCGCCCGTCGACAGCCGCCGGCTCACGCGTCCGACGGAGGGGCGGCCTCTGGCCGTCAGCCTGATCGGCGATTCACCGGCGCTGCAGGCGGTGCTGGACACCGTGCATCGGGTGGCGTCCAGTTCCTCGACGGTGCTCATCACCGGCGAGAGCGGCAGCGGCAAGGAGGTCGTGGCCCGGCTCCTCCACGGCGCGTCGAACCGTTCGGGCGGTCCGTTCGTTCCCGTCAACTGCGGGGCCATCCCCGAGGCCCTGCTCGAGAGCGAGCTGTTCGGCCACGCGCGCGGCGCGTTCAGCGGCGCCGTCGAGGCGCACGCGGGCAAGTTCACGCAGGCCGACGGCGGCACGCTGTTTCTGGACGAGGTCGGCGAGCTGCCGCTGCCCATGCAGGTCAAGCTGCTGCGCGCGCTGCAGGACCGGGAGATCACGCCGGTCGGCGGGACGCAGTCGCGGACCGTCGACGTCCGGATCGTCGCCGCCACGAACCGAGACCTCGACGCCATGGTGCAGGAGGGGCGGTTCCGCCGCGACCTGTTCTATCGACTGGAGGTCGTGCCGGTCCGCCTGCCCGCGCTGCGCGAGCGCCGCGAAGACATCCCCACGTTGGTCCGCCACTTCCTCGACGAG
The DNA here is from genome assembly GCA_964589215.1 of uncultured Myxococcales bacterium. GTDB lineage: Bacteria > Myxococcota_A > Polyangia > Fen-1088 > Fen-1088 > JADGRB01. The sequence continues at coordinate 16,610 of CAZPUH010000753.1, forward strand.
ATGAACCGGCGTTTTCAGCGCGAGGTCACCATCGCCGAGGACGCGCTGGCGCTGATGTCGCTCTACGCGTGGCCCGGCAACGTGCGCGAGATGGAGAACCTGATCGAGCGCCTCGTGGTGCTGGACGCCAGCGGCACCATCCGCGCGGCCGATCTGCCGGAGCGGATGAGGTCGGCGGCCGGGGCGGCGTCGCTGGCCACGGTCTCGGCGAACCTCGAAGGCGGCGCGATCGATTTGCCGGCGGTGCTGGCGGGGATCGAAGGGACCCTCATCGACCAGGCGCTGCGACAGACGGCCGGAAACAAGACCCGCGCGGCTGAGCTGCTGGGGCTGAGCCGGACCACCCTGCTCGACAAGCTCAAGCGGCAGGGCTGAAGAAGAGGTGCGCCAGCATCAACTCGGGGGGAGTTGAGTTGATGCTGGCGCTTTTTTGTGTGTACTCCCCAGAGGAGCAAGCGGCGGGCCAACAGGATGGGCCGCGCGCTTCCTGGAGATCGGCGTGCCGCCGACGGGATTCCGACATCTGGCGCGACCCCGAGGCGTCGCCGCCCCGACGGCGGTGAGCTCTACCCGGCCCAGCTCGCGCGCAGCCGCGCGGCGACGTCGATGCGAGGGCCCGTTCCCGGGGCGGCCGCGGACGGGTCGCGAGCCACGTCGAGCGTGACCCGCTGGAAGCGGTCGAGGATCGCGTCCGGGATGAACCGCGTGCGCGGCGTGAACACATGCCGATCGCCGAGTCGGTGCTGCTGCCGGACGTAGAACCGCAGTGGGTGAACGAGCGACAGCGTGGTCTTGGCGCGGGTCATCGCGACGTACAGGAGGCGGCGCTCCTCCTCGATCTCGGCGGGCTGCCCCGTCGCCAGGTCGGAGGGGATGCACCCGTCGGCGGCGTTGAGGACGAACACGGTGTCCCACTCTTGCCCCTTGGCCGAGTGGATGGTGGACAGGATCAGGTAGTCCTCGTCGAGGTGCGGGTGGCCGGCCTCGGCGCCGGTGGCGGCGGGCGGATCCAGCGTCAGGTCGGACAGGAAGCGCTCGCGGCAGGGGGCGGCGGCCGCCAGCTGTTCGAGCTGTTCGAGGTCGCCCAGGCGCGTCCGGGCGTCGTCGTAGAGCCGCCCGAGATGGGGTTCATACCACCGGCGCACTAGCCCCAGCTGGGCGGCCCAAGCGGAGGCCGGATCGCAGAGCTGCCGGTAGAGATCGACGAACGCCGGCCAGTCGGCGCGCGCCGCGGCGGGCGGGTCGAAGGCGGCCATCGCGGGCGGCAAGGGGAGGGCGGAGGCGGTCACGTGCCGCAACAGCGCATCCGCCAGGCGCGGGCCCATCCCCGGCAGCAGCTGCGCGACGCGAAAGCCGGCCAGCGTGTCGCGCGCGTTCTCGGCCCAGCGCAGGCACGCCAGGGTGTCCTTCACGTGCGCCGCTTCCAGAAAACGCAGTCCGCCGAACTTCACGAAGGGGATGTTGCGGCGGCCGAGCTCGACCTCCAGCGCGTCGCTGTGGTGGCTGCTGCGGAAGAGGACCGCCTGCTGGCGCAGGGGGACACCCGCTTCGCGCCGTTCCAGGATGCGCTGCACGACGTAGTCGACCTGCGCCCCTTCGTCGGCGACCGTGGCGAGCACGGGCCGGTCGACCCCGGCGCGCGTCGCGCGAAGCTGCTTGTCGAAGCGCGGGCCGGCCAGCGCCATGACGGCGTTGGCGGCGTCCAGGATCGGCTGCGTCGAGCGGTAGTTCTGCTGCAGCAGCACCACGGCCGCCGGGGGCGTGTACTGCGCAGGGAAGGCCAGGATGTTGTCGACCGAGGCGGCGCGGAAGCTGTAGATGGCCTGCGCGTCGTCCCCCACGACCGTCACACCGCGGCCGTCGGGCCGCAGGCGCCGCAGGATCTCGGCCTGCAGCGTGTTGGTGTCCTGGTACTCGTCGACCAGGACGTGGTCGTAGAGCAACCCCACGCGGCGGGCGAACGCGCCGTCGCTCATCAGATGGAACCAGTAGAGGAGAAGGTCGTCGTAGTCCAGCACGGCACGCTGGGTCTTGGCCTCGACGAAGGCGGCGAAGAGGCCGCGCAGGGCGTCCTCCCATTCCAGGCACCAGGGAAATCGCGCTTCCAGCGTCGCGCGCAGCGGCTGCTGCGTGTTGACGGCGCTGGAATAGATGGCGAGGCAGGTCCCCTTGCGCGGAAAGCGCCGGTCGGTGCGCGACAGCTCGCGCTCGTGGCGCAGGCGATCGAGCAGGTCGGCGGCGTCTTCGCGATCGAGCAGCGTGAACCCCGGATCGAGCCCGACCTCCGGGGCGTGGTGGCGCAGCAGGCGGTTGGCGACGGCGTGGAAGGTCCCCGCCCAGGGGAGCGTCTCGGCGCCGGCGCGGGCCCCGATCAAGCGGGCCGCGCGGCGGGTCATCTCCTGCGCGGCCCGCCGCGAGAACGTCAGCAGCAGGATCCGCCGCGGATCGGCCCCGCGCGCGACCAGCACCGCCAGGCGGTGGGTCAGCGTCTGCGTCTTGCCCGTCCCGGCGCCCGCGACGATGAGCAGCGGTTCGTCGCCCGCCGCGGCGGCCTCCCGCTGCGCTGGATTGAGCGGCTCGAGGATCGTTTCCAGAGCAGGACGGGACGGCATCCGCGTACTATACGTCCGTTCAGGCCGCGGCCGAATTTCTTCGCCAGCGCGTTCGGGACCTCTGCCAAGCCCCACTCCCGCCGCGCATGCCCATCTTGAGGAGGCATGCGCCAGCTCCTGTTCCTGCCCCTTCTCCTTTCTTGCGCCTCCCCGTCCCCGTCCCCGTCCTCGTCCTCGTCCTCGACTCCGACGCCGCCCCCCCCGGACGCCAACACCCCCGCGGTCCCTCACATCTTCGTCATCGCCATGGAGAACGAGAGCGTCGGCGCCATCTACGGCAGCTCTCACGCCCCGTACATCAACGGCGTTCTCGTGCCCACGTATGCCAGCGGGGCGAACTTCATCGACGAGCTGCCGTCGCTGCCGAGCGAACCGCACTATGTCCAGATGGAGGCCGGCACCAACGCGTTCGGCGACGTGACGTTCAAGACCGACGACAGCCCTTCGGCGAGCAACAGCACCTCCAGCACCCAGCATCTCGCCACGCAGATCCGCGAGGCCGGGGGCGGACTGGACTGGATGGCTTACGTGGAGAGCGTCGACCTTTCCGCCGCGCCCTGTCCGATCGCCAACGCGGGACTCTACGTGCCGCGGCACGATCCCTTCCTCTTCTTCCAGGACGTCTCGGGCGCGCCGCCCTCGAAGACCAATGACGGGTGCGCCGCTCACCACCGGCTGATCTCGTCGCTGAACGGCGACCTGGCCGCCGGTGACGTGGCGTCCTATGTCTTCATCGTCCCCGACCTTTGCCACGACATGCACGGCAACTCGGCGTGTCCCAGCACGGACAACGTGAAGATGGGCGACACCTGGCTCAGCACGGCGATGCCGCCGCTCATCGACTTCGTCAACGCCAGGGGTGGCGTCATCTTCATCATCTGGGACGAGGAGAGCCACGTGCCCTTCTTCGCAGTCGGGCCGACGGTGAAGGCCGGCTACTCGAGCCCGGCGTCGCTGACGCACCGGTCCCTGACGAAGACCGTCGAGGAGATGCTGGGCCTGCCCATCCTGCCGACGGTCACGGACGCGACCGACTTCGGCGACCTGTTCGTCTCGGGCTCGGTCCGCTGAATCTAGCGGCCGGCGAACGCGTCCAGCACGCCCTGCACGATCGGCTTGGGGTGCATGTCGGCGTCGAACAGCAGGGGGCGGTGCGGGCCGTCGCCGCGCAGCTGCGCCCATTGCGGGTTGTTGAGCCACGAGTCGCGGTCCGTCAGCCCCCAGAACGTCACCGCCGTGCAGGCCGCCTGGGCCACGCAGGCGGCGACGATGTCGTGCGCGATCTTGCGCTGCGCGTCCAGCTTCTGTTCGGCCGTCCCGGGGAGCTCGCCCAGCGGCACGTCCATCTCGGTGAGCTCGACCAGCAGGCCCAGCGCCGCATAGCGGGCCAGGTTGGCGGCGATGGTCTCGGGCGGCGGCCAGCGCCGCGGATCCACGTGCATCTGGAACCCCACGCCCGTGATGGGCACGCCGGCTTCCTTCAGGCGCTTGCACAGGGCAAACGCCGCCTCGGACTTGGCGTCGCCCACGCCCTCGATGTCGTAGTCGTTGTAGAACAGCTGGGCCTGCGGATCCGCGGCGTGCGCCTCGCGGAACGCCTCGTCGATGAACGTGGGTCCCAGGGCCGTGAACGGCGAGTTGGCGCGCAGGGTGCCGGAGTCCCCGTCGGCCAGCGCCTCGTTGACGACGTCCCAGGCGCCGATCTGACCGCGCCAGTGGCCGGCCACGCCCGCGATGTGCTCGGCCATGGCGGCGCGCAGGTCGTCGCCGGTCAACTGCATGGCCCAGCCGGCGAGCTGTTGATGCCACACCAGCGTGTGGCCGCGCATGCGCATGCCGTTCTGCTTGGCAAAGGCGACCAGCCGGTCGCCGGCCGTGAAGGCGAACACGCCGCGCAGCGGCTCGACGTAGGCCCACTTCATCTCGTTCTCGGGGCTGAGCGAGTCGAACTGCCGGCTCACCAGCGCGCGCGCCGCCGGGTTGTTCAGCCGGGCGCTCATGAGCGCGGTGCCGATGCGCTTGTGGGCCGCCTCCGCCGCAGCGCGCAGGGGCGGGTTCTCCGTCCCGGCGGGGCTCCCGTTTCCGACGGTGTCGGCGGGCGGGCGCGGGACGACGCAGCCGAGGGCGGCCAGCAGCGCGATCGGCAGAGCGACGGGACGCACGCCCCGCATCTTAGCCCGTCACGGCAAGAACTTGATGTTCGTGACGGTGACGTCGATGGGGCAGGTGGCGCCGGCGTCGCCGACGACGTTCGTTCCTGTCCACTGCCACTGCAGCCCCACCACCTGGGCGGCGTTCGTGCTGGACCACTTGCTGGCGGTGCTCAGGGGGGCGACGATCGTCGCCGGCGTGGCCGACGGCACCGCCACCTGCTTGATGGCCGGGAAGTTGTAGCAGCCGGCGGCGGCCTTCGGGTCGCAGCTGCCGGCCGGCGTCGCGTTGTTGGGTTGCTGGTCGTACGTCTTGATCTGCAGCTCCAGGTCGCAGCCGGGCGAGGAGCCAGCCACGTCGAACTGAATCTGAGAGAAACCCGTCACGTTCGCGCACACCGAGAACCCCACGCCGATGCCAGCGTAATCGCCGGCCGCGACGCCGCCGGTGGCGTGCAGCTTCGTCCCGTCGACCTTGAAGCCCATCGTCGACTTGGGCCCGGCGTACGAATAAAGCGTGCCGTAGAGGCCCTTCGGATCGCCCCACTTCTGCGTTGCCCCGCTGTAGTCGGTGAAGTCGGTCACGCCGCCGCTCACGACGTTGTTCGGCACCACGGCGGCCGCGCAGTCGAGGCCGTTCAGCTTGGGCGCGCCGCCGTCCGCCCCGCCGGTGTTGGTCTGTCCCGGCGTCTCGACGGTCGCGTCCCAGTTGACGAACGTGACGACGCTGCTGCCCGGCAGGTCGAAGGTGAAGGCGTCGTCCGCGACGGCGATCGGGCTCGAGGCTTCCAGCGAATGGTCGGGCGACGTGACCCACGGCGTGACGCTGTTCAGCGTGACCCCGTCGACGACGAACTTCTGGGTCACCGGGCTCGCGTTCGTGTTGATGGCGATGACGGCCAGGTGAGTGCTGTCGCGGTATGCCTCGATCAGCACGCCGCCGGCGGGCTTCTCGGTCGCGCCGATGCGCTGGAACCCGGGGCGCACGAACTTGGACCAGTTGCCGAACGCGTAGCCGCGCTTGAACATGTAAGGCGCGCTCATGGTGGCGTCAGGTTGGATGAAGGCGGGGTTCATGCGCTGGGGGTCGTTGAGGCCGTTGGCGTCGATGTAGAGGGCCCACCAGCTCCAGGCCGTCATCCCGACGGTCACCAGGTCGGTGTGCATCCGCTGCGCCATGCCCAGCGCGCTGGTCATGCCGGGATCGGGGGTGTCCCCCTTCGAGTTCTCCTGCGACCACTCAGTCTCCCAGAACGACTTGCCGGCCTTGCGCGGCTTGTCGTACGGGTTGCTGTTCGAGCCGTAGTCGTGCGTGGCGATGATCGACACGTAACCGGCAGCCGTCGAGTCGGCCAGGAGCGGCGTGACGTAGTTGTCGCAGTCCGGGCAGTTGGCGGTCTCGGGCGCCATGATCTTCACGGACGGGTATTTCTGGGCGAAAAGCGGGCCCATCGACTGGCCGATGAACGTCGTCAGCTCCTGCGGCGACCACTGCGCGCCGTCCCAGGTCGCGACGTAGTCGGGCTCGTTCGCGGGCGAGACGGCGACCAGATGAACGGGCGGGTTGGCCGCCGCGAGCAGGTCGACGTACTGGCCCAGGTAGGCCGCGAACTGCTGGTAGTACGCGGGCTGCAGCTTGTTCGAGGCGAAGTCCGTCGGGTCGCCGGTGTGCTGCGAGCCGTTCTTGTCGTTGGTCGTCTTCCAGATGGGCGGCGGCGTCCAGGCGGCCGCCCAGACCTGCGCGCCGCGCACGGCCGCCTGCTGGGCGGTCGTCAGCTCGGGCGCGGTCGGCACGGGGTTCGCGCCCGTCGTGGGCTCGACGCCGTCGACCGTGTCGGCGGGCAGGCCGATCATCGTGCGCAGCAGCGACAGACCGATCCCTTTCTTCGCGTCGAACAGCTGGTCCGCCTGCGCGTCCGTGAGGTTCTGGCCGAAGAACGCCGACGACGCGCCGAACCCGTCCATCGTCTGCTTGACGTCCGCCCAGCTCACGGTCACGTCACTCTTCGACGCCTTCGACGAACACCCGACCGCGCTGGCCAGCGCGACCGCAACGACGACTCCATTTTTCATTCCGCCCACTGTTAACCGATCTGGCGCCCCCGCAACATTGCAAATACGTCGGTCGGGCTCCGCTCGTCTTCGGCGTGGGGCGGTCGGTCTGTGGGGTTCCCTCCCGTGCTCAAACAGGTCCTCGCGGTCGGGCCCGGATCTGCTCGGCACGCGTCGTAGGCGCTGCGGAACTGCGCGCGGGAGGGAACCCCACAGCCCACCCGCGCTGCACGCCTACGTCTCGCTCCGCCTGGGTCGCATCCGCTCCCGATTGGACTCCGACTCCGGCGGGGAGGCGGCAACAAGGTGGAGCGAAGTGACGCGTTGAGAAGACGGCGGAGTGTGTGTCCCCTCCGCGCGCAGTTCCGCAGCGTCTACGACGCATGCCGAGCAGATCCGGGGTGGACCGCGAGGACCTGTTTGAGCACGGAGGGGACACACACTTCGGCGTCCCCTCAACCATAACGAGCGGAACGTCCCCAGCGCCGGCGCTATGCGGGGGCGGGGGGGTCGTTGGGGGCGGGGGGGGCGGCGGGGGCGCCGGCGCGGATGCTGCGGGCGGCCTGGACCATGTGGACCACCTGGTCGAGCACCACCGCGATCAGGATGACCGCGCCCACGATGATGAACGTCCAGTTGGGATCCAGCCGCCAGAGGCGCCGGATGCCTTCCCCGTCCGTGTAGCGCAGCTGGAACATGTTGATGCCGTTGTCGATCACCCGCATCATCGTCGACCCGATGACGATCCCCAGGATCGTCCCCTCGCCGCCGCGCAGCGAGCAGCCGCCCAGCACGACCGCCGCGATCGCGTACAGCTCGTAGGCGACGCCGACCTGCTGCGACATCTGGCCGATGTAGGCCGCGTAGCAGACGCCCGCGACGCCGGCGAGCCCCGCCGACACGACGTAGGTCGTGGTCTCGACGGCGCGCACGTTGATCCCCGAATAGGCAGCCGCCTCCCGGTTGCCGCCGATCGCGAAGATGTACCGCCCCAGCACCGTGTAGTGCAGCACGTAGCCGCCGATCGCGATGACGCCCAGGAAGATCAGCAGCGGCCACGGCAGCAGAGGATCCCCGTTGACCATGATGAGGCCGCCGTTGGCGAGCTTCAGCAGGGACGAGGTTCCCAGGCTCAACGTGCCGCCCTGCACGACCGTCTGAGACACGCCGCGAATCAGCAGCATGCCGGCCAGCGTGACGATGAACGGCTGCAGGTGCAGCCGCGTGATCAGCAGCCCCTGCAAGAGGCCGATCAGCAGCGCCGCGCCCAGCGCGACGATCACGCCCAGCGCCAGCGAGTGGCCGCCGCCGCCCGTCGCCTGCGACGAGATCTTGGCGATGATGACGCCCGTCAGCCCGACCACCGACCCGACGGACAGGTCGATGCCCCCCGCGATGATCACGTAGCCGCTGCCGATCGCGTAGATGCCCAGCATCGCGATCTGGCGCAAGGTGTTGATGGCGTTGGATTGGCCCAGGAAGTCCGCGTTTGACAGGAACAGCACCAGGCAGATGACCACCAGGGCGCCCAGCATGCCGAGCTCGCGCTTCACGCCGCCACCTTCACGCTGGCGGTCATCATCGCGCCCAGCCGCTCGGGGGACAGCGCCGCCCGTTCCACGATCCCCACCAACCGACGCTCGCGCATGACTGCCACGCGATCGCTGAGCCCCATGACTTCCTCCATGTCCGAACTGATCATCAAGATGGCGATTCCTTCGTCTGCCAGCGCGGCGACGTGCCGGTAGATCTCGGCGCGCGCCCCCACGTCGATGCCGCGGGTCGGCTCGTCGAGGATCAGCAGCCGCGGGCGCATGGCGAGCCACTTGCCCAGCACGACCTTCTGCTGGTTGCCGCCCGACAGCGACGCGCAGGGCGTCTCCAGCGTGGGCGTCTTGGTGGCCATGCGCGTGACCTCGGCCTGGGCGACCCGCCGTTCGGTCCGGCGATCCAGCCAGCCCCAGCGGTTGTAGTGGCCGACGTCGGGCAGCGACGTGTTCTCGGCGACGGACATCGGCAGCACCAGCCCGTGCCGCTTGCGATCCTCCGGCGCCAGGTACACGCCGCGGTCGATGGCGTCGCGCGGTCGCCGCGGCGCGAACGGGCGCCCGTCCAGCGTCATGCTGCCGCCACGGGCAGGGGTCACGCCGAAGATCGTCTGGGCCAGCTCGGTGCGGCCGGCGCCGACCAGCCCGGCGAAGCCCAGGATCTCGCCGCGCCGGACGTTGAAGCTGAGGCCGGCCGGCGCGCCCGGGACGAGCAGGTTCGACACCTCCAGCAGCGTCTGGCGGCCGGTGGGCGGCGGATCGGGTCGGGCCGGGAAGTATCCTCCGCTCAGCTCGCGCCCGACCATCAGGGCGACGATCTTGTCGGTGGTCGCCTCGGCGCGCGCCAGCTCGCCGGCGTTGCGTCCGTCGCGCAGGACGGCGATGCGGTCCGACAGCTCCAGCACCTCTTCCATCCGGTGCGAAATGTAGATGATGGCCACGCCGTCGGCGCGCAGCTGGCGGATGATGGCGAACAGCCGCTGCGATTCGTCCGCCGACAGCGAGGCGGTCGGCTCGTCCATCACGATGATGCGCGCCGAGACGGACAGCGCGCGCGCGATCTCGACCATCTGCCGCTGGCCGACGGACAGCGACCCGACCAGGGTGGTGGGCGCGCAGTCCAGGCCGACGCGGGCCAGCAGCTTGGCCGTCGCTTCGTGCGTCCCTCCGCGGGACAGGGGCGCCAGCCAGTTGCGCGTGGGCTCGTTGCCCAGGAAGACGTTGGCGGCGATGTCCAGGTTTGGCGCCAGCATCAGCTCCTGGTGGATCAGGACGATGCCGCTCTTGCGGGCGTCGCCGACGCCGCCGAAGGTGACCGGCTGCCCGGCGATGCGGATCTCGCCGCCGTCGGGCGGCTGCACGCCGCCCAGGATCTTCATCAACGTGCTCTTGCCGGCGCCGTTCTCGCCCATGAGGGCCAGCACCTCGCCGGGGCGCGCCACCAGCGAGACGTTCGACAGAGCGGTCACACCGGCGAACCGCTTGCCGATGCCGCGCATGACCAGCAGGTCGGGCGCGCGCCCGGAACCCGAATCAGCGCCTGGATCAGCTTCCATCAGGATCGGTGGTCCGGATCGGCCGTCCTCAGGAAGCCTTCATCTCGGCCAGCTTGGCCTTGAACGCCCCGACGCTGGCCTTGTCGATGATGTCGACGCCGGTGTCGATGATGTGGGTCGGCGGCAGCGTCGCCTTGGCGGCCTCGCCCTTCGTCGCCAGGTCGTTCATCCACTTGGAGGCGAGGTAGCCGAACATGAACGGCTTCTGCACGACGGTCGCCTGGATGACGCCGTTCTGGATGCCGTCCAGCGTGCCGTCGTCCTCGTCGAACACCGCGGCCAGAACCTTGCCCTGCTTGCCGAGCCCCGACAGCGCGGCGGCGATCGCCGGGCCGTTGTAGTTGTAGAGCCCGACGACCATCGACAGGTCGTGGTGGGCGTTGACGATGTCCTCGACGTTCGAGCGGGCCTTGGCGCGGTCGGTGTTGTCCTCGCGCTTGTCGGCGATCTCGATCTGGTGGCCGGCGATCGCGTCCTCGATCCCCTTCAGGCGTTGCGCGGCGTTCTCGGCCGCGAAGGTGCCCACGAACACGGCGATCTTGCCGCCCTTCGGCAGCAGCTGGACGATGCGCCCGCCCAGCGCCTTGCCGGCCTCGTAGTTGTTCGTGCCGATGTAGAGCATCCGCTTCGACTTCGGCGCGTCCGAGTCGACCGTGATGAGGTTGGTCTTCTCGGCGACCTTGTCGAGCACGGGCACCTGGTCGTTGGGGGCGATCACGCTGACGGCGATGCCGTCATAGCCCTGGCTGGCCAGGTCCTGAAGGATCTGGTTCTGGCTCTCGGCCGTTCCGGTCGAGGGGTACTTGAGGTCGACCTGGACCTTTCCCTCGCGTTCGAACTTGTGAATCCCTGCGCCGGCAATCTTCCAGAACTCGCTGGTGTTGTTGGTGACGAACGCCAGCTTCACCAGTTTTGGCTCCGCTCCCGCACCGCCGGACGAACGGTGACAGGCCCCAAACGACGCCACACATCCAATTAGAGCCAAAAATGTGAATGTTTTGCCGTTTCTCATGATGCCCTTGTTCGCGAGAGATAGTAGTTTAGGGGCCGATGAGTCAACGAACTTCTCGCTATCCCAACGACAAATTTACGCCCCGTCCCGAGGATCATTTC
>CAZPUH010000754.1:0-37767 GCA_964589215.1 uncultured Myxococcales bacterium
GATCGCCAAGCGCATCGCGTGGCTCGAGAGCTTTGGCGAGTCGCAGCTCAAGCCGACCGTCCCCACCTCCGACGGTCCGGCCTGGGACCTGATTCCGAACCGCGCGGCCGTCGAGGCGAAAATGACCGCCGTCGTCAACCACCGCCTGGAGGCCGCCGGACACATCGACAGCGAGCCCGCCGCGGCGCCGTTTTCGCCCCTGAATCTCCACACACCCGATCGCGGGCCGCGCGAGGGCGGCTAGAGGAACCGAAGATAGAGGCAGCCCCTGCGTTCACCCTTTACGTTTGAGGTGAGGCTGGCTTCTGGGGCCCGTCACGCGTCGCGCAGCCGCGAACCCTTCGAGGTCGGCAGGGCGGATTCGAATCGAGTCGACGATGCGGCTCCGGGGCAACCGCTCGCCACATGCGACAAACGTGGATCCTGCGCCGACTGTGTGGTCGATTCAGCGCGGCGCAGTTAGAGCACGCCCAGGGAGTGGATGGCGGCCGTCAGCGCGGTGGCGGCTTTCGAGCTGCCCTGGTCGTTGGGATGGGTCCCGTCGGTGAAGTCGCCGTTGCCCAGCCAATTGCTGGTGTCGACGTAGAAGATGCGCGTGTCTCCGGCGGCCTTGCGCGCGCTGACCTCGGCCTGGATCTCGGCGGCGTTGGCTCCGCCGTAGGGACGCATGGCGACGATCTTCGCGCTTGGATACGCCGCCCGGACGGTTCCGATGAAGGTCGTGTAAGCCGGACGGAACATGGCGGCCGATGCGCCCGCGTCGTTCGTCCCCTGATTGATCACCACGACGTCCGGCTGCCATCCGTCTCGCGGCACACCCTCGTAAATCCAGTTGACGGTGTCGTTGGCCGGCGGCACGCCGCTGCTGCCGCCCTTGAGGAGCCCTTGGCCCCCGAACCCGACCTGACGCCACTCCGCGCCTAGGTTCTGCGCGGTCTGGCTGGCCCACGAACGCCGCGCGTCGGCGCGCCAGGGGACGGTCGTCTGTCCGTTGTAGGTCGTCCAGATGTAGAGGCCTTCGGTGATGCTGTCGCCCAGAAATTCCATCTTCGGTCGCACGGGACGCGCCGACGGCCGTAAGGCCCCGCCGGTGACTTCGAACCCGAGGAAGGTGATGCTGGAAATCAGGGGCGGGGCCCAGCGGCTTTGAAACTCGTTGAAGCCGCGCACCATCAGCGTCACCTCGTGTGTTCCGGCGGACAGCCCCGTTCCCAGGGACACCGTGGCCGCCAGCTCGCCTTCTTGCCAGTTACCCGAGTCGATGCGCCAGGCGAGGGTCGGGTTCGGCATTTGGTTCGCGGAGGTGTCGAACCGCGCGCGGGCGGCCGCGCCCGAGAACGTGGCGACAACATGGCTCCCGGTGTTGACGGTGATCGCGCGATCGGCGAGGCGATTCCAGCGGCCGTAGTAGTGAATGAGCTCCGTCTCGCTGCCGCCGGCTCCGCCGCCGCTGGCCAACCCGCCGGCACCGACGCCGCCGGCTGAACCGCCCGCCCCGCCCAGATTGGTGCCGGCGCGAGCGCCGCCGCCGGCCTGACCGCCCATACCGCCACCCGCGTGGCCTCCGGTCCCGACGCCTGCTCCGCCGGTGTTGCCGGTCGCGCCCGCACTGCCGCCGCTCGCGCCGGTACCGCTGTTGCCCGCGCGACGACCGGCCGCCCCGGCGACGCCGGAGCCAGCCTCCCCGCCCCCTCCCGTTCCGCTGGGCGTGACGGGCGACCCGGTGCCGCAGCCCACAACGCCCAGCACCAGAAGGCAACCAAGGACGCACGTCGATGAGCTATTCACCTGGTTCACGACTCCCTGTCGGCACTCGCGTCGGTCACCCGAGACGAAAGCGATACAGCTGGTACGTGGCCGCATCGGCCAACATGCGACGCTAGTAAAGACTGAATTCGGCGATGGCGGGAACGTCTTTGGCCGCATCGATGACCAGCGCCACGGCGTCGGCCGTGGTTGGATTCAGCTGCCATAGCTGGCGCTGGCCGATGACCGTGCCGGCGATGACGGTGCCCGACAGGTCCACCGGGGTTCGATCCCAGGTCCCGTTTCGCTCGATTTCGACGTGATACGCCGTCGTCCGCTCTCCCAGCTCGATCGGCTCGCGGATGCTGATGACGCTGAATGGCGGCGACGGCGCCGGCGCGACCTCCAGCCGCACCGGTGTCACGTTGCTATCAGCGGCCCAGTAGGTGCAGACGTCGTCATCGACGGCTCGCGTTCCGTCGAAACCGACCATGGACCTCGCCGAGACGGGCTGCCCGCGAGCGAGGTTGGTCTTGAAGAGGGACGTGTACCAATTGCCGAACCCGGCGAGGAGGTTGACGTCTGGCCCGTCGAATTGCCCGGTCGTTGCCGGCGGAACGTTCAACGCAAGCGTCGTATTCATTCCGACGGTATGAAAGTAGGTGGTCTCGAGCGATGACAGCGAAATCACCGTACCAGTCGGGTGCCAGAACCAGTCGAGCCCACGGTCCGAAATCGGGGCCTCCACGGAATCCCATGCGTTTCCCGACGCGGCGTCGGCAACCGGGGTGACGCTGGACGTCGCGCGCGTCGCCTGGCCGGACTGCTCGCAGAGGCAGCGGATGTCCGTGTTGCTCCCGGTCAGGGGCGGGCCGCCAAAGATCAGGATTTGCCGCTGCAAATTCTTCGCGAGCCGCCAGATCGCCGGCCAAGTCAGCGACGTATCCATGTCGCTTCTCGGGACGTAGAGCTCGGCAATGGGACCGTAGTTGGTCAAGAGCTCGGTCAGCTGGTTAAGGAAGTACGTCTCGTAGCTGGCGCTCGTGCTCGGGTAATGCGTGTCCAGCGGTGACACGTACAGGGCGACGGGCATCCCGGCCTGCCGGGCGGCGTCTGTGAAGTCTTTCACGACGTCTCCTTGACCGTTTTTCCACGGACTGAGCTTCACCGAGTAATCCGTGTATTGCGACGGCCACAGGCAAAACCCGCTGTCATGTTTGGCGACCAGATCCACCTGCCGAAACCCGGCCGCTTTCAACTGGGTCACCCATTCGGCCGCGTCGAGATTGGTTGGGTTGAAAACAGCCGGCGAATCGTCGGTGGGTCCGTGTTCCTTGCCGTCGAACGTCTCGAGCCCGAAGTGCACCAGGGCGGTCAACTCCATGCGCTGGTAGCCCACCTGCTGCGCCGTCGGAACGGGAGCGACCGGATTCGGCGCGCCAGGAAGCGGCGGACAAGCCAAGCCAGCCAGGCCCCCGTCGGTGGTGGGGAGACCGCTGCCCAAACTCTGATCTCCGCTTCGGCATGACCCGAAAAGCACCGTCACGCCCGCCACCAGCGGCCAGAACGGCCTGCGACGGCGGTGATCTCGAGAGGCGATAGATACCCGCTGCATCGTCCGCGATCGAAAGGCCGACTGCCTACTTGTGGCATAGTTCTCATGGTGCTGCCAGCGGTGATTCCCCTCCTGGCGGCACGGCTTTTGGCGCAATCAGCTCCCGGGCCGTCTCCGCCGATTCCTTCATCGATGGACCTCGCGTGGAACGCCCCCCCCGGATGTCCGGATGCTGGAACCGTGCGTTCGGAGGTGCTTCAGCTGACCGGACCGGAGGCCGGTGCCGCGCATCATCTCAGCGCCAACATCACGGTCCGGCGAATCGATCGTTTCAGCTGGAGCCTCTCGCTGGACACGATCTTCGACGGCATCACCGGCGAGCGAACGCTTTCAGCTGGCTCGTGCGAATCGCTGGCGGAGGCGGCGGCACTGACCCTGGCGTTGATGCTCAATCCCCAGCTCGCGCCGCCTTCGCCGCCCAGTCCGGCCACTCCGCCGAAGCCGGTCGGGCTCGTCGCGTCCCAGCGTCAGACATCTGGCCGCCGGTGGACGCTGGGCGTCGAGGGGGGAGTCGTGGCGGGCGTCGTTGCGACCGCGACCTCGTCGTTCGGGGTGTCAACCGGCCTGGCCCTCGGCCGTCTGTCGGTGCGCCTGCTTGCGAGCGCCACCCCGCCGCAAGACCTGTCCAGCGCGACCGACCCGAGAGTCGGCGGGCGACTGTGGACGGCGACCGTGAGTGGACTCGGCTGCTGGGGGCCGCGCTTCGGACCTGTGACGCCGGCGGCCTGTGTTGGGTTCGACGGCACGCGGATTCACGGTCATGGCGTAGGCGTGTTGCACCCGCGCGACGCCACCGCGTACTGGAACGCGGCGGAGCTCGCGGCGCGGGTTGAGCTCCGGGCGGCGAAAAGCATCCTGATCGAGCTCGGCGTGACCGGGCTGCTGCCGCTGACGCGTCCCGACCTTTACCTCGAGGCGATCGCGTCGGTCAGCCGGCCCGCCGCTTTCGGCATCAGAGGGTGGGGCGGCGTAGCCTGGATTTTCAGGTGACGCGATCTCCGACCGGCGGCCACTGACCTTGAGAGACGTGAGCACCGCCGGAATGTTCGATTCGCCGGGGACGCCCAACGGCACGGTCACGCAGCCGGGAGCTGGACAGACGACGCTAACACCCTCCGTTGAGCAGCTTTACGTCGACCACGCGCCAATGGTGTGGAGGGGACTTCGTCGGTTGGGTGTAACGGAGGAGAGCATTGAAGACGCGATGCAAGATGTCTTCGTCGTCGCACATCGGCGAATCGACGATTTCGAGGGCCGCTCGAGCGTCAAGAGCTGGCTGTACGGCATTGCCTTGCGCGTCGCGAAAGACTACCGACGGGCGCGAAAGCGTCGCGTGCAACGGACCGAAGCCCTGGCCGCCGCTGTTTCCGCCAACCCCGAATCCGCCCGAACGCCCCATCACGATGCCGAGCGGCGCGAGGCGAATCGAATTCTTCATGCCGTGCTCTCCGAGCTTCGGGAGCCGCATCGAGAGATTTTCGTGCTCGTCGAGCTCGAGGATTTGTCGGTCAAAGAGGCGGCCGCGGTGCTCCACGTGAGCATCCGGAGCTGCCAGCGCCGGCTCCGCGCGGCGCAGGCGGCGTTCGAGAAGAAGGCCGCGCGCTACGCGCACACTCCCGGACGGACGCCGTGAAATACCCCAGCCCTTCGACCCGTCGGCTGCTCGATCTGGCTCGAGGCCAGGACGATCCCACTCCGGCGAAGCTGGCGCACGTCGCCACCGCGTTGAATACGAAGCTCGCCCAAGGTCCCAGTCTGGCGAAGGCGGCGCCGCCTGCCGGTTCGCCCGTGCTCACGGTCAAATCGGTGGGGACCCTGATTGTGGCGTCTGCGCTGGTGGGGGCGGGGTGGATTGGTCTACGGGCGGTGCGCGCGTCGCCGCCGGTTGTGCCGACGCGGGCGGCGTCGCCCAGCGACCCCGCGTCGCAGCCGCACCTCGAGAACGCGCGCCCAACCGAATCGTCCGCGGCCTCGACAGCGGCCACAACAGCTCCGCCGGCTGTCGAAGCGGTGCCGTCGTCTCCACCCCTCGAGACCGCGCGGGCTCGTGTCTCCAGAAAGCCAACCCACACCAGCGCGGAGCGGGCCGCGCCGGCCGCACCGCAACTTGCGCAACCGATCGACGAGCTGCGCGCCGAAGCGGCAGCCCTGCGCCTCGCCGAAGAGGCGTTGAGGGACGGCTCCCCGGGGCAGGCGTTGTCGTTGCTCGAGGAGCAGGACGGCCGCTTTTCTCACGGGCGGCTACAGCAAGAGCGCGCGGCGGCGCGGGTGCTGGCGCTGTGCCAACAAGGCCGCGTCACCGAGGCGCGGGCACAGGCCGCGCGGTTCGAGCGGACGTGGCCGCACTCAGGTCTGCGCGCGCGCATTCAGTCGGCGTGCTGGGCGCGTTGAGCGACGAGCGCCACGGCCAGCGACAGCCCGAAAGGTCCACATGCGAGAGAGATTGACCCCGGGTGCCAGCTTCATCGTCGTTTTGACCATGGTGAGATCTGTAACGCATAGATTCTCTGCCACCCTGTGGATGGCGTCAGTCGTGGCGATCGCGGCGTCGGTTGGTTGTTCGTCCAATCCTGCGAACCCGGCTGCCGGCTACGGCGGCGGCGCGCCAGGGACTGGCGGAACTGGCAGGGGCGGCGGCGGGGGCGGCTCGGCGGGAACGACAGTGGCAGGGGACACCGGCGGTTCGGCTGGCGGTGGCGGCCAGGCAGGCGCCTCCGCAACCGGCGGGACCGGGGTCGCGGGACAGTCGGGCAGCGGCGGTTCGGCCGGAGCAGCCGGAGGTGGCGGGAGCGCCCCCGTCGGCGCGCGGCAAGCGATCAACATCAACCAGTCCTGGAAGTTCCTTCTGGGCGACTACAACGGGGCCGAGAAGTCGACCTACGACGATTCGGCCTGGAACGACGTCGGCCTGCCCCATTCGTTCAGCCTGCCGTACTTCCTGTGGACCGATTGGTATCAAGGCTACGGCTGGTATCGCCGGCACGTCGCGGTGCCGGCATCCTGGTCCGGCAGGCGTGTGTTCATCGAATTCCAGGGCGCGTTCCAGGACGCGCAGGTGTACGTCAACGGGACGCAGGTCGGCGAACACCAGGGCGGGTACACCGGGTTCTCGTACGACATCACGAGCAAGCTGGCGGCGGGCGACAACGTGATCGCCGTGCGCCTCAGCAACGCGTGGAATGCGCGCATCGCGCCGCGCGCCGGCGACCACGAGTTCACCGGTGGAATCTATCGAGACGTGTTGCTGGTGGTCACAGATCCGCTGCACGTGACCTGGTACGGAACGTTCGTCACGACGCCCACGCTGGCCGCCAATGCCGGCGCGTCGAGCACGGTCAACATCAAGACCGAGGTGCGCAACGATCGGCCCGCAAGCGTCACCTGCGCGGTGCGTACCGACATCCTGAACGCGAGTGGCACGAAGGTGGCGACGGTGTCGTCGATGCAGGCGGTGCCGGCTGGAATGACGGTGACCTTCGACCAAACCACGCCGGCGATCGCCAATCCCGCGCTGTGGCACCCCGATCACCCGACGATGTATACGGCGGTGACCACCGTGTCGGACGGCAGTGCCGACGTGGACACGTTCGCGACGCCGTTCGGGTTCCGCTGGTTCTCGTGGTCGGCGACGAGCGGCTTCTCGCTGAACGGGTCGCACTACTACATTCACGGCGCGGACGTTCACCAGGACCACGCCGGCTGGGCCGACGCCGTCACGGACGCGGCACTGGCGCGCGACGTGAAGATGGTGAAGGACGCTGGTTTAAACTTCATCCGCGGATCGCATTATCCGAAAGCACCGTCGTTTGCGGAGGCCTGCGATCAGCTGGGCGTTCTGCTCTGGTCCGAAAACTGTTTCTGGGGCGCAGCCGCGACCGGCGAGGGCTCTTTCAGCGCGGCCGGGGCTTACCCCGCCAACGCCGCCGATCAAGCGCCGTTCGAGACGAACGTGCTCAACACGCTGACCGACATGATCCGCATCCACCGCAATCACCCCAGCATCGTGGTCTGGAGCATGTCGAACGAACCGTTCTTCACGGCTGGCAGCACGATCAACGGCATGCGCGGGCTGCTGACGAAAGAGGTGAACCTGACACATCAGCTGGACCCGACGAGACCGGCGGGCATCGGTGGCGCACAGCGGCCGACCGACAACACACGCATCGATCTGCTGGGTGACGTCGCCGGATACAACGGCGATGGCGCGACGCTGGGGCCGTTTCAGAACCCAGGCGTCGCCAACATCGTGAGCGAATACGGCAGCTCCAACGCGACGACCCGGCCCGGGAGCTACGATCCGGGCTGGGGTGACTTGGGCAGCCAGCTGACGAATGGTGTTCCGACGGAATTTGCGTGGCGGAGCGGGCAGACGCGCTGGTGCATGTTCGATTACGGCACCCACTTTGGAGCCAGCCTGGCGACCACGGGTATCGTCGACAACTTCCGGATCCCGAAGCGTGCCTGGTACTGGTACCGCAACGCGTACGCCAAGGTCGCCCCTCCGACCTGGCCGGCGCCCGGGACGCCGGCCGGCCTGCGATTGACCGCCAGCACCACGACGCTGTCAGCCGTCGACGGGACCCAGGACGCTCAGCTGATGGTCACGGTGCTCGACGCAACCGGCAAGCCCATCAGCAACAACGTTCCCGTCACGCTGACGGTCACGTCGGGGCCCGGTGAGTTCCCGACCGGCCCCAGCATCACGTTCACGCCGCCGTCCAGCAACAACCCGCAGTCGGACATTGCGATCCAAGATGGTCAGGCGGCCATCGAGTTCCGCAGCTACTACGCGGGGACCAGCGTCATCACGGCGACCTCGCCTGGATTGAAGAGCGCCACGGTGACCGTCACGTCGCAAGGGAGCCCGGCGTTCATCCCGGGCGTCACGCCAGCGGCGCCGATTCGCCCTTACGCGCGGTACGCGGGGAACGGCATGACGTCCACCAGCCTGACGCTGGCGTTGAACCATCCGACCAGCGCCAGCAGCACTGGGATGGGGACGTCCGCTCTGGCGAATGACGGTGACACGAGCACGTCCTGGACCGCCGCCAGCGGCGACGCCAGCGCGTGGTGGCAGCTGCAGCTGGAGGTGTCACGAACGATCAACACGCTCGAGGTGACATTCCCGATGATGGGCAACTATCGGTACACCATCACGACGTCCTCCGACGGAAAAACGTGGGCGACTGCGGTCGACCAGTCGCAAACGACCAACACCGCTCAGACCCAACGGGCCTCCGGCAGCTTCGGCAGCAACATTCAATACGTCCGGGTCAATTTCGTCGGACTGCCGGCCGGGCAACCCGCCGGCCTGGCGGAAGTCGTCGTGGGTGGTCAGTGAGCGCTCGCGCGAAGTGGGATGGTCGCGTCAGGCCGTGCGTACGAGTTCTGTGTAACACAGCACCGACCGCGGCAGTAGCTGAAGACATGCCCGTTCAAGGACGTGCTCGGCCCGCAGGCCGAGGTGCTCTCTACTTGTCGACGATGGTTGTCGCCGTCGCCCTCGGATGCGGGGCCAGTACCACACAAGGAGTCAGGGGAACCGGCGGCTCGAATGTCGCCGGTCACCCCGGTTCCGGGGGCGTGGCCGCCGGCGGTGGGATGGCGGGAGGCCTCGGCAGCGGGGGCGGCAGCGGCGCGATGGCGGGGACCGCTGGAAGCGGCGGCGCTGGCGGCACAGGTGTGGTGGGGACGGGTGGCCGGTCGACCGGCACCGGGGGCGTGGGCGGAGGTAACGCCGGCGGTACAGGCGGCAGCGCCGGCGGCGGCGTCGTCGGGGATGGTGCCGTGTACGTCGCTCCGAACGGAGACGATTCGAACCCGGGCACGTTGGCGCAGCCCGTGCGGACCCTCGCCAAGGCGCGCGACCTCGTGCGGCCCCGGATCTCCTCGATGACGTCGGATCTCACCGTCTACCTGAGGGCCGGCACTTACCCGATCAGCACCACGGTCTCCTTCACGAACGCTGATTCCGGGCAGAACGGGCACTACGTGAAGTACATGGCGTATCCGGGCGAGCGGCCATTGATCACCGGCGGGCAGCCAGTCAAAGGATGGACGGTGCACGACGCCACCCAGAACATCTACGCGGCGACCGGGGTGAGCGCACGCTTTCGGCAGCTTTACGTGAACGGGGTGAAGGCCGTTCGAGCGCGCACCCCGAACCTGGGCGCAAACGGCGCGCCGAACTTTACACGGTGTACGGGATACGACAGCGGTGCCCAGAACTTTCAGGTGCCCAGCGCCCAGGTCTCGAACTGGAACAACCTCACCAAGGTCGAGATGCACCTGATGGTGCTCTGGGCGGACAACGTTCTGCGGATCGCGTCAATCACCAACTCCGGCGGAACGGCCTCGATCAAGGTGCAGAGCCCCGAGAACATGATCTTCGGCCGGCCCAACCCGGCCTTCTTTCCGTCGCAGATGCGCTTCTACTTCGAGAACGCCTACGAGTTCCTCGATCAGCCCGGCGAGTGGTACTTGGACGAGACGGCAAACATCCTCTACTACAAGCCCCGCTCCGGCGAAGACATGACCACCGTGACCGTCATTGCGCCGTCATTCGAGACGCTGATCAGCATCGCCGGGACCAGCACTTCCGATCAGGCCGGCTATCTCTGGTTTCAAGGGCTGACGTTCGCACACTCCAACTACCTGCGGGCGAGCCAGTACGGGTTTCTCGACGCGCAGGCCGGCCTCTACAATCTGACGGCGCCTGGCAACAATGCCCAGACCGTGGGCCGCCCAGCGGCCGGCGTCAGCGTCACGAACGCCAACCACATACACTTCGAGCGAAATCTGTTCACGCAGCTGGCGTCCACCGGGCTGGACGTCATATCGGGAACGCACGACGATCTGATCATCGGCAACGCCTTCACGGACATCGGCGCCACGGCCATCGCGCTCGGCAAGTTCGTCGTCGACGACAAGACGGACTACCACACGCCGTACAACCCAACCGACAAGAACGACGTGTGCACCCACGAGACCATCAAGGACAACTACGTCGATCACGTGACGACGGAGGTGCAAGGCGCGATCGGGATCGCCGCCGGTTACCCGGCCTACCTCGATCTCGAGCACAACGAGGTGAGCCATGTGAACTACTCGGGAGTCTCCGTCGGGTACGGCTGGAACAGCGGCCCGAACGCCATGACGAACAACAAGATCGATTTCAACAACATCCACGACGTGTGTCAGATCCTGGCGGACTGTGGGTCGATTTACACGCTGTCGGCGCAGTTACCGGCGTCGGAGATGTTGAACAACTACGCCCACGACTTTCAGACGAGCCAGTGGGCCGACTACAGCATCAACAACCTGTATCTCGACGAGGGGACCGATGGGTACATGGTCTCCCACAATGTTCTCGTCAATTCGCCGAATATCGTGCACCAAAACAAGAATGGACCGAACGTAACCATCACGGACAACGGGCCGAGCCCCACGAACGCACAGATGACCATCATGACGGCCGGGATCGAGCCTGCTTACGCGGACATCAAAACCCTGACGATCCCGGCGGCGAGCTTCTGAGGGCTGTCCGTTCGGGAGGCCCGTGACCGCTACTTGAGGGAAGTGACCTGCGTCGCCTTCGTGACCCCCGAGTCGTTGATCGCGTCCACCGTGAAGAAGTAGCTCAGGTCCGTCTCGGTGTGTGGTTGGCGTCCAAGCTGGAGGATGCCGCGGCCGGCTTCTTCAACGACAGCAGCATCCAGCCCGGAGTGTTGTCGGCCGGCCGGTCCGGTGCCGGCAGCTCCCCCTGTCGGTGACGCTGGGTGCGAGTCGGTGTGACATCCCCCCAAAACCGAGCTGCGACCGCGATGGTCACGACTCACAGAACTGATTGTCGCAGCGGCATCCCTTCCAGATAACAAACGAGAAAAGCTCAGACGGGTGCCCTTACTGCAGCGTGAAGAGCTCGTCCTTCTCCTCGAAGAGCGTGACGCCGCCCTTGTGTGCGCGCAGCACCAGCGCACACTTCGTCCCCGAGGCGGGGGTGGTGATCATGATGGACTTCGTCGCCATCGCACCCAGCGGGACGTCGATGGAAAACGTCCCCGACGCCGTCATGGCGCCCGTCGCGCTGTCGCTGTGGACCTCCCAGGTCACGTCCACGGTCGTTCCGCTGAAGGTGTCGTTGAAGATCAACAGCGTCGTCGCCCGGGTGGCTCCTTTGGCGATCGATGGCACCGTCGCGGGCCAGTCACCGTTGGCGTTGGACATCTTGTTGGCCTCCCAGTAGGCCTGGTCCGCGACGAGCACGGGGTTGAAGCCGGCCTGGATGCGCCGGATGATGGGATTCGACCAGGGGTCGGGCAGGTTGTCCTCGCCGAACACGGGCGGTCCCCCTTGTTCGAGGGTCATCTTCGAGGCGAGGACACCGGGGACGAAGCTGGCCCATCCCGAAAGGAGCGTGTATGGCCGCACGTCCGAAGCGTCCTGCCGGCGCATCGCCATCGCCGAGGTCCCAAACCAGGCCAATCCCTGCTTCGTGCTGTCTTTGGGCCAGACGTATTCGCCTTGGCCGTAGGGATTGTCGTTGCTGACGTTCACCTGTTCGGAGTAGGTCCCGAGTCCGCTGCTGTAGTGCGAGCTGGTCGCGAACGCCGGGACTGGCAACCCGTAGGTCTTGAATCCGGGGGCCAGGTCGACCGATATGGGACGCGTGCTGTCCAGGTGTGTGATGGCGTTGAACAGGTCGGCCTGGAACTGGTTCGAATCCGTGCTGCAGCCGTTGGGCTCGTTGGCCTGGCTCCAGCGGACGACGGATGGGTGGTTGCGGTCGCGCAGCACCATCCCCTTGGCGTGGCTGACCATGTTGTCGTGACCGACGGAGAAGTCCTGGTCGTTGTTGCTGCCGCGAATCGCCGTTTCGTCCATCAGCATGAGCCCCAGCTCGTCGGCGACGTCCAGCATGTACGGTGAGGCGAGCTCCTGGTGGATGCGCACGAAGTTGTAGTTCAACTGCTGGTAGTTCCGCACGGCTTGCGGCCAGCCGGCATTCTGGGCGGTCGGCGGCAAGAATCCGGGCAGGGTGTCGTACGCGTCACCCTTGCCCCCGCTGTCGATGCTGTCGTAGTCCGCGCCCTGGATATTGTCGCCGCGATAATTCACGCGAACGCCGTTCAAGTAGTAGTAGACGTGCGTGCTGTCGGCCCGCTTGCGCTCGCTTTGCCGGAACCCGAACCGCACGGCGGTGGTGTGAATCGCTTGACCGCCGCGGACCACCCGCAGCGTCAGGTTGTGAAGGCGAGCCTGGTAGCCCGGCCGGTACGGGACGTTGGGCCACCAGTACGACGCCTGGCCGACCCCCCACTTGATTGGCCCGATCGTGGTCGTCACCGTCGTTCCAGCCGCCACGGTGACCATCGTGTCGGGAAGCGAGGGATAGCTGAACGAGTCGCAGTTCCAGGACGTCAAGTGGCCCGAGAGGACCACCTGCTGGCTGGTGGCGCCCGTGTTGGTGAGCGAAACGTCGTAGGTCAGAGTGTCGTCGGTGACGCTGGTGCGGACGAAGGCGTCGCTGATGTACACGTCCGGCAGCACGCGTACCATCGCCGAGCGGAAGATTCCCTGCGTGACGTTGCTGGACCAGCCTGCCGCGTTGGGCACGATTGATGTGCCCCCGGACTTCAGCGCGCCGCCGCCGTTGACCAGCACCGAGATGGCGTGCTGTTTGCCTGGCGTCACGAACTTCGTGACGTCGAAGGTGGACGGGGTGAACGCGGTCATGTTCGTGGCGACCTGCTTGCCGTCGACGGACAGCGTCGCCTGGAAGTTCAACGCGCCGAACTCGATCAACGTGGTCTGCGCCGCACCGGAATCGGGGATGGTGATCTGGGTGGCGTAGGTGCCGCTCGACGCATTGATTCCCTGCTTGAGCCAGCCGCCGCCGGGGACCTGGATCGACCGCTTGCTGCCGCCGCTGGGCGTGAAGTCCCACGATCCAGCGAGCGACTTCGAAAACGGCTCCGCCACCGTCGTAAGCCCGCATTGTCCGCCGCTGCCGGCGTCGCTCGGTCCCGCGGTTCCGCCTGCGCCGGCGGCACCACCCGAGCCGCCCGCGCCTCCGACGGGGGCGGACCCGGCCGATCCGTTCATTCCAGCGGCGCTCGTCGCGCCCCCCGTGCCATAGCCCCCGCGCCCGGAGCTACCGGCCGATCCGACAGCGCCTCCCGTCGCCACCGCCCCGCCGCTCGAGCCACCGTTCCCTGCGCCGGCCATCTTGTTGGATGAACAGGCCATGCCAAGTGCGATCTGTACGACAGCGAATACCGCTCGGCGCGAGGGAATGGTCATTGGGGCGTTCTTGTCGGTGGCCGCCTCTCGGCAATCGCGTCAGTGGAAACTCGGAGGCCAGAGATCGGATACCGAACTCGCGCCAACGAGGCGGAGCGTCATTCGCGGTCTGGCCCCTGGCCTTTCAGACACAAGCTGAGGCGGGCGGCCCTACTGCAGCGTGAAGAGCTCGTCCTTCTCCTCGAAGACCGTGACGCCGCCCTTTTGTGCGCGCAGGACCAGCGCACACTTCGTCCCCGAGGCTGGGGCGGTGATCATGATGGACTTCGTCGCCATCGAACCCAGCGGGACGTCGATGGAAAACGTCCCCGACGCCGTCATGGCGCCCGTCGCGCTGTCGCTGTGGACCTCCCAGGTCACGTCCACGGTCGTTCCGCTGAAGGTGTCGTTGAAGAGCAACAGCGTCGTCGCGCGGGTGGCTCCTTTGGCGATCGATGGCACCGTTGCTGGCCAGTCGCCGTTGGCGTTCGACATCTTCGCGGCCTCCCAGTAGGCCTGGTCCGCGACCAGCACGGGGTTGAAGCCGGCCTGGATACGCCGGATGATGGGATTCGACCAGGGGTCGGGCAGGTTGTCCTCGCCGAAGACGGGGTTGCCCCCCTGCTCGATCGTCATCTGCGTGCGCTTGACGCCCGGAATGAAGCTCGCCCAACCCGACAGCAGCGTGTAGGGGCGGACGTCGCAGGCGTCTTGCCTGCGCATCGCCATCGCCGACGTCCCGAACCACGCCAGCCCCTGGCGTGTGTTGTCGGCTGACCAGATGTATTCGCCTTGGCCGGTGGGATTGTCGGGGCTGGGGTTCACCTGCTCCGAGTACTTGCCGGTGCCGCTGCTGTAGTGCTGGATCGTCGCGAACGCGGGGCTGGGGAGGCCGTAGTTTCCGCCGCCCCCCAGGTCGACGCTGATGGGGCGGGTGGGGTCCAGCTTGGTGATGGCGTTGAAGAGGTCGGCCTCGAACTGATTCGAGTCGCCGGTCGCCGTGCAGGCGTTCGGCTCGTTCGCCTGGCTCCATCGGATGATCGACGGGTGATTGCGATCGCGCAGCACCATCGCCTGGACGTGGCTGACCATGTTGTCGTGCCCGGCCACGAAGTCCACGGAGTTGAAGACGCTGCAGCGGATCGCCGACTCCCCCATCAGCATCAGCCCGAGCTCGTCGGCCGTGTCGAGCATATAGGGCGAGGCGAGCTCTTGATGGATGCGAATGAAGTTGTAGTTCAGCCTCTGGTAGTTTCGCACCGCTTGCGGCCAGCCGGGGTTGCCGGCTGACGGAGGCAGAAAGCCGGGGACCGTGTCGTACGCGTCCCCTTTGCCGCCGATGTCGATACTGTCGTAGTCGGCCCCCTGCAGGCTGTCCCCGCGCAGATTCACGCGGATGCCGTTGAGGTAATAGTAGACGTGGTTGGCGTCGGCGCGTCTCCGTTCGCTTTGACGGAAGCCGAAACGAACGACCTTCGTCTGCGCGACCTTGCCGCTGCGGCTCATCTGCACGGTCAGGTTGTGAAGTCGCGCCTTGTAGTCGGCCTGGTACGGAACGTTCGGCCACCAGTACGACGCCGTGCCTAGCGCCCACTTCGTGGGGCCGATCGTCACCGTCGTCGTCGCGTTGGGCGCCGCCGTGACGGTCTTGTCGGCAATCTGCGGGTAAACGAACGGATCGCAGGTCCAGGAGCTGAGCGCGCCCGAGAGCGTGACCTGCTGGCTCGCGCTGCCCGTGTTCGTGATCGACACGTCGTAGGTCAGTGTGTCGTCGGTGACGCTGGTGCGCACGAAGACGTCGGCGATGTAGACGTCGGGATAGACGCGCACCATCGCCGAGCGGAAAATCCCCTGCGCGATGTTCGGTGACCACTCCGCCGCCTGCGGGACGATCCATTTCCCGTTGAGCTTCATCGCCTGACCGCCCTTCACCAGCACGGAGATCGCGTGCTGCTTGCCGGGGGTCACGAACCTGGTGACGTCGAAAACAGACGGCGTGAACGACGTCGTGTTCGTGCCGACCTCTTTGCCGTCGACGGACAGCGTGGCCTGAAAATTGACGGCCCCGAACTCGATCAGCGTCGCCTGCGGGCTACCCGAATCCGGGACAGTGATTTGCGTGGCGTAGGTGCCGCTTGCGGCGTTCACCCCCTGTTTCGCCCAGCCGCCCCCCGGAACCTGAAGGGTGCGCTTCGTGCCGCCCTCCGGCGTGAAGTCCCACATGCCCGCGATTGACGTCGTGAAGGGCTCGGCCGCCGCCGGGGTGGCGCACTGTCCCCCTGCGGACGCATCCATCTGTCCGGCCGTGCCGCCCCAGCCCGTTCGGCCCCCGATCCCCGCCGTGCCGCCGTCGATGGCTGTGCCGCCCGAGCCAAGCTTGCCGCCCGTGCCGTTCGCTCCGCCCGCGCCCTTGCCAGCCGCGCCGGAGGTGCCGCTCGCGCCGACAGCGCCTCCGGTCGCCATCGCCCCGCCGCTCGAGCCTTGGCCGGCCACCCTGGATGAACAGGCGATGTCAAATGCAATCAGTGCGATGGCGAATGCCGCTCCGCGCGAGTGAAAGGTCATTGGGCCGTTCTTGTCGGTGGCCGCCTCTCTGCTGTCGCGTCACTGGAATCCACAAAGCCATGACCGTGGTCGGCGTCGTGGCGACACTCGGCGCCGTTCCCGATCACCGCCGGGAGCTGTCGATCACCACTGCCGCTCCGCGCCGGGCCGGGCGTGCGGCATGCCGGCCGGCGGCGCTGCGTCCGCCCCCCCACCCTAGAACCGTCCGTAGCGCAGCACGACGCCTTCGACGGGAGCGGCGCCGAGGACGGCTTCCTCGAGCGCGATGACTCCCCGGGCAGTGACCGCTTGTGGTGTGTCCTCCGATCCGATCGGGCACGAAACCGCCGGAGAGATCAGTCAACTGATGGATGACCACGTCCGAACACGCCACCTTGATCGCGTCCGCGACCGCCTGGCGGTCGAATACGTCCAGCACGATCGGACTCACCCCCGATCGCTCCAGGTTCGCCGCCCGCGTTTTTGACCGGGTCGTTCCGAACACACGATGACCACCCTGAACCAGCAGGGTCACCAGGGGTTTGCCGATTACGCCCGCAGCGCCAGCAACGAAAACGATGGACACGCCCGACAATCTAGTACGGCCGCGCGCCGAAAGAGGCCAAATGATGGCCACGCCCTCGATGCTCGAATGTTCCCGGATCTTCGTGGCCGTCCACAGCGATTCGGAGGCTCGGCCCGCGGAGGCTTGACCGTGCGTCGCGCTCCGCGCGATGGTGGACCACGGGTCGATCGACGATGGAACAGAGCCCGTCTGGCGATCAGATCTTCCTCGATCACCTCGGCTACTTCGTCGACGACCTGGATCGCGCCGCGCGCGACGCCGAGCGGATCGGGTTTCATGTTTCGCCCGTCAATGTTCAGATGCGGTTCGACCAGCACGGCGAGCTGGTCAAGACGGGGACCTCGAATCGATTGCTCATGCTGGGCAGCGGGTTCCTCGAGATCCTGTCGGCCACCAGCGACACCCCTCTGGCAGCTGAGCTGCTGCGGGCACTGCAGCGCTATCAGGGGCTGCACCTCATTGCCTTCACCCACGCGGATTTGAATACAGAACGCCAACGCCTGACGGACGGCGGCTTCCGGATGCAGTCGGTGGTGCAACTGCGTCGCCCTGTCCGGACCGGGCCGAATCAAGTGGAGCACACGCACATCGACGTGCTCCGGCCGGAGCCCGGACAGATGGACGAGGGCCGGGTGCAATTGCTGACCAACCACACCCCTGAGCTGTTCTGGCGGCCGGAATCCACCCAGCACGGGAACGGTGCGACCGCGCTGACCGGGGTTTCCCTGCTGGTTCAGGACGTGGCGGGGGTCGCCGCGCGATACAGCCGTTACACCGCGCGGCCGGCGCAGGTGGAGGGCGATCGCCGAGTGATCCGGCTGGATCGCGGCCAGTTGGAGTTCCTGCCGGTGCAGCCGCCGTCGCTGCCAGGAGCTGTCCCGGCTTCGCCCTACATGTTTTCGGCGTCAGTGGCCGTCGGGGAACTCGACCGGACCGCCGCGACTCTCCGAGATCGGCATGTACAGCCGGTCCTTTCTTCAGAACGAGAGATTTGGCTGACACCGGCAGACGCGCTGGGCAGCTATTTGCGATTCCACGTCGACGAGCGAGGCTGATCCGGCCAGCTTCACGGCGTCGGGATTGTCACACGCACGGCGGAGCTCGACATGGCAAAGAAAGAAGACGCGCCGATCGATCGCATCTCGTCGCGCGCACGGCGCGTTCCGAAAGGTCGGGTGGCGATCCACAGCGACCGCCTCCCGGCGACGAAGCCGCGGGGCGCCCCGCGGACATCCTTGGCGGCCGCGATCCAGATCGTGAAAAAACGCGACCCGGTGCTGGCAAGACTCGTGGCGCGCGTTGGGCCGATCGCCTACCGGCCGCGCAACCCCGACGGGCACTTCGGCGCTCTAGTTCGCGCCATCGTGTACCAGCAGCTCGCCGGCGCGGCTGCTCGCGCGATCCACGAGCGCGTCCAGGGCGCCGTGCACGGTGCGCTCACTCCCCGCGCACTGATCGATCTCCCCGACAGCACGCTGCGCGCCGCCGGTCTGTCCGCGGCGAAGCTCGCGTCGATCCGAGACCTGTCCTCCAAGGTGCTCGACGGCACCGTCTCCCTCGAGGCGTCCTCCAAGCTCACGGACGAGGAGATCATCGCCAGGCTCACGACCGTGCGAGGCATCGGCCGATGGACCGCCGAGATGTACTTGATGTTCGAGCTTCGCCGGCCGGACGTCTGGCCTGTTGACGACCTGGGTGTGCGCCAAGGTTACGGCTTGGCGTGGGGGTTACGAGCCACGCCGACCGCGAAGGAGCTCGCGCCTCTCGGAGATCGCTTCCGCCCCTATCGCTCCATCGTCGCCCGATACTGCTGGGAAGCGGTTGCCCTTTTCCGTCGCGCACGCGAGCTGAAAACGGAGAGGCCGCGGCGCAGGCCCCCCCTCAGGACAGAAGGCGTCACGCGGAGCGGGTGACGCCCCCGATCGGCAACACGAGGGTGATGGCCCCGGAGTAGCCGGTCGTATCGTCTCCCGCCAGCGCCAGGACGTTGGCCCCGTTCTCCTCCTGCGCGTAAACGTGATCCGACGCGTTGGTCGTCGGGTTCTTCCCCTCCGCATTGTAAGGCGCCACCGTCGTCGCCAGCCGATCGACGAAAGTCTGCGCGAAGAAGAGCTGGGTCGTGTTCGAGCCGTCGGACGTCGAGGACGCCATGTTGTACGTCGACCGGAGGCGCAGATGGATGTGCGTTGTTCGTCCCTGATACCACCCCGGGACGATCGTCTGGAAGGTGACCTTCCCGTTCGCGTCGGTCACCTGGTACCCGCGCAGCCAGGTCTCGGTGGTGGTGTTTTCGACCGCCTCGTCCGAATAGACGCCGGAGGCGTTGCAATGCCAGATGTCGATCTGCGCGCCGGCGTACGGGCTGCATCCCTTCCCGCCGTCGAGCACGACGATCGTCAGGGTCAGCGGGATGCCGCTCTGGGTGTTGGAGCCGTCGATGTTGGACAGGATGTCGCGGCGGTTGAATCGCGCGTCGCTGTCATCTGCGAAGTAGGGTCCGATCTCCCCCTCGGGCGTGGAGGCGCAGACCGCCCCGTCGGCGCCGCCGTCCGGAGCTGCCGTCTGGGCGTCCGTCCCGGCGGCGTCGGCGCCCGTGAGGCGCGCGTCCGAGCCGCCGTCCCGTTCCGCCGTCGCGGCGCTGCACCCGAGCGCCAGGGCAGATCCCGTTCCGACCAGGACACCCAGGGCGCGGCGCCGTGAGAGCTCGGCTTCGCCTTGCCGGCTGGCGCTCATGGCAGGCAGATCAGACCGCCGGCCGCGCCCTTGCGGCAGACGCCCTGCTCCTGGGTGTCGTGGTGCTTGAAGGTGCAGGTGTCGCCGTCCGCCTTACCCGAGCAGGCCTGGGTCATCTCCGGCGGCGGCCCGGCCGGATGCGCCGGTCGGCAGGCCAGCGGACCCTCGGGGGTGGCGGCGCAGGTCCCGTCCGCGGTGCGATCCGGCAAGGCCACCTGGCAAGCGTCGCCGGACGCTTTCGACTGGCACGCGTCGAACGCCGCCTGCGGCGGGCGGTGCGGGCCTTCGGCGGCGCTGGTGATGCCGTCGGCGGCGATGAGGGTCAGAGCGAGAAGGCCGCTTCGAACGAATGAGTAGGTCATCATGGCGTGTCCTCCTGCCGGACCCAAATTGCACCGGCCGTGCCACGTCGATCGAAGCGTCTGCGCGCGGCCGGAGCAGCATCTCGGGCCGGCCTGGCCTGCGGATTCCGCAGCGTGCTGCCAAACCGGCAGCGCGGCGTCAACCGATGCCGTAGCGCTTCAACTTGTCGTACAGCGTGCGCAGGCCGATTCCCAGCCGCGCTGCCGCCAGCCGTCGGTTGCCCCCCGTCGCGCCCAAGGCCTGCTCGATCGCCGTCCGTTCGATGGCGTCCATCGAGGTGGGTGGGGGAAGGTCCGGGCCCGGGGCCGGCAGCTCGCTGGGGAGCAGGGCCAGATCGCTGGCGGCGATCTCGCTGCGGTCGGCGAGGATCGCGCTGCGCTCGAGCACGTTGGCGAGCTGCCGGACGTTGCCTGGCCACGCTGCGGCTGCCAGGGCGGCGCGCGCGTCGTCGGTCAAGCGCAGGTCCGGGCGTCCCACGGTCGGCGCGATCCCGCGCAGCAACCGATCGGCGAGCGGCCCGATGTCCGCGCGGCGGTCTCGCAAGGCCGGCAACTCCACCGGGAAGACCGCCAGCCGGTGATAGAGGTCTTCACGGAAGCCGCCGCGCCGAACCATGTCGACGAGGTCGCGGTTGGTGGCGGCGACCCAGCGCACGTCGGCGACGACCGTCTGCCGTCCGCCCACGCGCTCGAAGCGCTTTTCCTGCAGAACGCGGAGCAGCTTGGCCTGCAGCGGCGCGGCCAGCTCCCCGATCTCGTCGAGAAAGAATGTCCCGCCCTCGGCGAGCTCGATCCGGCCCCGCTGCCGGGCCTGCGCGCCGGTGAACGCCCCTTTCTCGTGGCCGAAGAGCTCACTCTCGAGCAGCTCGGCGGACAATGCCGCGCAGTTCACGGCGACGAACGGCCCGCCCGCGCGCCCGCTCCACCGATGAACGGCGCGCGCCGCCACCTCCTTGCCGGTGCCGCTTTCGCCCAGCAAGAGGACGGTCGCGCTGGTGGGCGCGACTTTGCGAAGCGCGCTCTCGACCGTGCGCATGGCCGGCGCGCCGTACCCCAGCGGCGGATCGTCGGTGGGTGCGCCGATCTCCTTCAGAGCTTGCAGCCGGTGCCGCTCGACGGCGCGCGCGACGACGGCGCGCAGCTCGGCCGGGCTCCCGATCGGCTTCTGCAGAAAGTCGAAGGCCCCATCCTTCATCGCCTGCACCGCGGTCTCGATCGAGCCGTGTGCCGTGAGCACGATGACCTCCGTCTCGGCGTGCTCGTGGCGGATGGCGCGCAGGAGACCGAGACCATCGAGGGCGGGCATCCGCAGGTCGGTGATGACCACGTGGAAGGCGTGCTCGGCCATTCGCGCCAACGCGGAGCGGCCGTCGGCCGCCTGCGCGACCTGGTGCCCCACGTCTGCCAGCGCGTCCGCCACGAACGTCCGGACGCCGTCGTCGTCGTCGACCACCAAGACGTGCCCCGGCGTCACGGCGGGTCCGTTCATGCTGCTTGCGATTCCGGGCCGGGTGGCAACGTGACCCTGAATATCGCGCCGCCACCCAGGGCGTCCAGAACCTGAATCGAGCCGCCGTGCATCTCGACGATGCGTTTGGCCACCGCGAGCCCCAAGCCGGTGCCGCGCGTCTTGGTGGTGTGGAACGGCTCGAAGATGCGCTCGCGCTCGCCCGCCGGAACGCCCGGACCGCGATCGCGCACGCTGAACACGAGCGCGCCGTTCTCGCGGCGAACGACAGCGGTGACCTGGTCGGGCGGGGCCGTCACGGCCAGGGCGTTCTCGATCAGGTTCGTCAGCACCTGGTGCGTGCGGTCGGCGTCCATGGGCCACGTGGCAGGGGCGCCGCGCCCGTCGATCTCGATGCGCGCGGGCTCCGTGGCTCGCGCGGCGCGTTCGAGCACGGCGCGAGGGTCCGCGGGGGCGACGTGAATCGCGCCTGAGCGAGCGAACTCGAGCAGATCGGCCGTGAGCTGTTCGAGGCGAACGGCCTCGGCGACCACCCGGTCGACGCGGGCGGCGATGGGCGGATCGTGGACGCGTTCGGCCAGCAGCTGTGCATGACCCTTGAGCGCGGCGAGGGGATTTCTGATTTCATGGGCCAGGACCGCGGACAGCGCGCCGAGCTGAGCCAAGTGGCGCTGCGCCAGCAGCTGCGCTTCGGTGCGCTCGGCGCGTGCCGCCCGCGCGGCCAGAATCAACGCCGCAATGGTGAGCAGCAGCGAGGCGCCGACGGACAGCACCAGCACCGCGAACGCGCGATGGACCGCCTCGGTCGACGTGAGAGGCGTGAACTCGATCGCGAGGCGCGGCGGGGGACGCGGCGGTGGACCTTCGGGCGGCGGACCTTCGGGCGGTGGACCCATCCGGTCCCCGTTCCAGGGCGGTGGCCCGTGGGGATGGCCCGGGCCCCGCGGCCCGTTGACCATCCGCACGCGGTCGCGTCCGATGGCGGGTGCCCCGACCGCCGGTGCGCTGTCTGGCAGAACCGCCGTGCCGGCCTCGGCCACCTTCACGGGCGGGCCATCGTCCCTGGGCTCGTAGAGAGCGACGTACGTCAGCCCCAGGCTACGATTTGTCTCCAGGACCGCGTGCATCGATTCCGCGGGGCGCGCGCCAGCCCGCCGATGATCGAGGGAGTCCTCTATTCGCTGGAGCAGCCGCACGCCCTCGCGTTCTGCGACCAGTCCGGCCGTCCGGCGCGCGTCGCGGTAGGACAGGGCCGAGCTGGCGACCAGGAAAACACCCATCAGCACCGAGATGCCGACCGGGCCGAGCCGGCTGAACGACCGTCGCAGCTTGGGATCGAAGATCGGCATTCGGGTTCCGCAGCCGCGCAATCAGCAAGGCGCGCGCCAGGACGGTGGACC
The DNA here is from genome assembly GCA_964589215.1 of uncultured Myxococcales bacterium. Classification (GTDB taxonomy): domain Bacteria; phylum Myxococcota_A; class Polyangia; order Fen-1088; family Fen-1088; genus JADGRB01. The sequence goes on from CAZPUH010000754.1 coordinate 22,736, forward strand.
TCAGGTGTGGGTGGAAGCTCCGCGGAGCGTCCAAGCATACAGTGGACTTCTTGCCAACGCCGTCGCTCCAAGACACGTGCGCGTGCGGAAATGGCAGTCCTGCTGCGAGAGCGGCAGCAGGGGGGCCCAGACCGCCGCGTTGCGCGGTGGCCGCAAAGCAGCCGGCGCCGGAGCTCCATCGAAGACGTTGCGGGTCCGAGGCGATGAGTGAATCGACGGGCGCTCGCCGCGTTCAGACGGTGTGCCTGGTGGTCTGCCTCCGACCCCTTCTCCGCGACGGGGGGAGGGGCCTGCGACCGGTCTCTGCCTCGGCAATTCTGTCCAACCATTCCGTCATCAGGCGACGCTCCGCTGCCGACAGGACCCCCTCGGTGTCGTCCACCACGGCGCGCAGACCGACGGCGCGCGCCACGACCCGCTCGGCGGCTTCGTTTGCAACGGCTCTGTCGCCCGTGAGGATGGCGGCGAAGATGGCGTCCCGCATCGCGGTTGCCAGCCTGAGATCGCGCCCCTCCGGCGACGTCGTGATGAGCGTCAGCGTCACCCCGGAGCCGGCGGCGTGGATCATCTTCACCGCCATGGGGACGCTCACGCGGAGGCGGCCTGCCTTCGCGACGCGGGCCACCAGCGCGGTCAGGTGCACCATTCCAGCCTGCGCCTCTGGCCCATTCGCCGTGATCGGGTCCGCGTAAAGCAGCGCGTAGGCGGCTGGATTGGCCAGACCAAAGGCGACGTGCTGGTCCCAGCCGCGGCGCAGGTCTTCGACCGGGTCCGCGGCCGGCGCGGCTTGCCGCTTCTCTGCCACGTAGCCGGCCAGGACCTCGCGGGCGGCAGCGTGCAAAAGGTCGTGCATGTCGCCGAAGTGCCGGTAGATCGCCGGGGCCTGCACCCCGGCCGCGGCGCTGACCGCGCGGGTGGACACCGCCTCGCGGCCTCCCTGGGACAGCAGCCGGGCTGCCGCTCGCACGATGCGGTCTCGCAGCTCCACCGGTGCGTCGCCCACGTGTTATCGATGATAACACGATCGAGGTAGCGCACCCGCAAAAGAGGCGCTACCGTAACGCTGGTAGCAGCGCTATCCGCCGGCTCGTCGCCGTCGCCACTCGTTCAAGGAGTCGCCATGATTCTCGTCACGGGCGCCAACGGTCACCTGGGCCGCGCCATCGTCGAACGCCTGCTCGAGCGCCTCCCCGGTCGCGAGATCGCCGTCAGCGTCCGCAAGCCCGAGGACGCCTCCGCCCTCGCTTCGCGCGGCGTCTCCGTGCGAAAGGGCGACTTCGCCCAGCCCGAGACCCTCGCGCGCGCCTTCGAGGGCGCCAGCCAGGTCTTGATGGTCTCTTCGAACGCCGCCGCCTACGGCGGTGACACGATGGCGCAGCACCGCGCCGCCATCGACGCCGCGCGCGCCGCCGGGGTGCGGCGGGTCGTTTACACCGCGCACCAGGCCACGGCCGCCGCGTCCGAGTTCTTCCCGGCCCGCGATCACGCCGCGACCGAACAGCTGCTGCGCGCCTCCGGCCTCGCCTGGACCTCGCTCCGCAACGGCTTTTACGCCTCCAGCGCGCTCGGCTGGCTGCTCGGTCGCGCCCTCCACGAGACTGGCGTGATCGAAGCCCCGGCCGAGGGCCCGGTTTCCTGGACCGACCGCGACGACCTGGCCGCCGCGGCCGCCGCCGTTCTGCTGGATGAGGGTCGATTCGAAGGCCCGACGCCGCCCCTGACCGCCGGCCAGGCCGTCGACTTCGCACAGGTGGCCGAGATCGCCACCCAGGTCCTCGGCCGCCCGATCCAACGCAAGCTCATCTCCGACGAGGAGTATCGCGCCAACGTGGTGGCGAGCGGCGCCCCCCCGCAGGCCGCCGACTTCGGCATGAGCTTCTACCGGGCCGCTCGAAACCGCGAGTTCGCCGTGATCGACCCCACTCTCGAACGCCTCATCGGCCGCCCGCCCACCACCATCCGCGACCTGCTCGCCCGCTCGAACGGCCGCGCGTGACCCTGAAATCTGCTGAGCCGGCGCCCACTAACAGCGCGTCGCGGCAGACGGCTCCTGCGCGCCTCGTTTGGCCGCGTGACCGTCTCTCGCAAACGCCGAACTTTCCTTGACAATACCGGAAGGGCGTCGACAAGCAGGGGTATGCGTTCTGCTCGACGCCCGTTTTTGTCATTTTCCACGGCCCGGCATCCCGCGACGACCGCGACTTTCGGGGCAGCCCGACTTGCGCACCTCGCGGTCGCGGCGAGCGTGATGGCGGGGGTGGGTCTCGGCTTCGCCCCGGCGGCTCGAGCCAAGCCGTTCGAGGAGTACATCAAGGCGACGCCCACGGTCGCGCCGCTCACCTCGGCCACCTGGGGGGTGGCGGGCGTGCTTCCGCGAGACATCTCCAACGGCATCGAGAGCGCGAAGGGCGCGGGCGTCCACCCGGACTACTACTACTGGGACGGCGAGATCATCAAGGCGGTGGACGGCAAGTACCACATGTTCATGAGCACCTTCTCGGGCAATCAGTCCTTCAACCCGGGGTGGACGAGCTCGGACGCCTACCATGCCGTCAGCCAGACCAACGTCCTGGGTCCCTACGTGCGACAGGACTACGTGTACAGCAACAATGGCTCGCACAAGGGGCACAACGTCTCCGCAGCCCAGCTGTCGGACGGCAGCTACGTGGTCGTCGTCAGCGAGATCGTTCCTTTCACGATCTACAAGTCGAGCTCACTCGATGGCCCCTGGACGGGTTGCTCACCGCAGAGCGACGTCGGCATGTCCAACATCAGCTTCGTCGAGCGCCACGACGGCAAATTCGAGATCACCGAGCGGAACGGTGGCCTCGCGATCGCGGACACCCTGTGCGGCCATTACGTGCGGCAGCAGCCCAAGACGACCTACACGGCGCGAAACAGCAACACGGTCTATCCGACGCGGAGCTCGATACCGGGCGTATCCAATCCAACCTACGCTTACGAAGAGGATCCCCACATCTGGCGCAGTGGCGGGACCTACCACATCATCTACTCGGGGTCCGGAGATCGCGTCGGATGGCATGTCTATTCGCCCGACGGCATCACCGGCTGGAAGGACAACGGGTACGCGTGGTCGCCGCGCGATTACCAGAAGATCTTCTGTTACGAGGGAACCACCACCTGCACCGCCTGGTACAAGATGGAGCGACCGGGCGTGGTGCTGGAGGACGGCCACCCGATGTACGTCACGTGGGCCGTGGCCGACGTGGACAAGGACAACTCGATCCCCGCCGGCTCCAATCACGGCACCAAGGTCGTCGTCGTTCCATTTGACGGCGTCGCGTTCGACGCAGACTTCGGCAACGGCAGCACCGGGGGCGCTGGCGGCGGCACGACGGGAACCGGCGGAGGCACCGGTGGCGCGAGCGGTTCTGCCGGCACGTCGGGGGCGGGCGGCAAGGCGGGCAGCGGTGGCGGTGCCGCGCCGGGCGGGCACTCCGGCGAAGCAGGCAAGGCGGGCGGCAGCGGCGGCAGCGTGACCGGCACCGGCGGCACGAGCGGCGGCACCGGCGGCGCCGGCGAAGGCGGCAGTGGCGGGAGCTCGGCCGGCCGCGGCGGCAACCCTGGGTCGACCGGCGGAGGATCGGGCGGCACGACGTCCGGCGCTGGCGGCAGCTCGTCGGGCGGGACGACTGGCAGCGGTGGCTCCGCGACCACGCCCGGTGACAGCTCCTCCGGGTGCAGCTGCACGGTCGGCTCGGGAACGGGCAACGAGATGATCCTGCCCACGCTTCTTCTCGTCGCGCTGGGCATCCAGCTGGCTCGCCGGCGGACCAGCCGCCGCATGCGCAGCGGCTCGGCAGACGCAACCGCTCAACGCTGACGGTCAGGCACCTCGTCTGACGCCGGACGGGAGCGGGCGGCTCAGGCCGCTGTCTGACTGAAGGCGCCGGCCCGAAGGCCCATCCGGCGATTCTGCCGGCCCCGCGGCACCAGGATCCTCGAAGCGACCGCGACCGCGGCGGCGGCGCCCAGCAGACCCATCGAGAGTCGCTTGAGCCCGAGCGACCGATAGGCGGCGCGGCCACCGACCACGGCGGCTACCCCCGCGGCCAGGGTCGCGACGTGCGTCAGCCGCGCCACATAACGAACCCGGCGAGGAACAGCGTCCAGGTCCCGCACCCCTTGGGACTCGAACAGGTCGATCATGGCGCTGCAGAACGGCACCAGATCGAGGGGGCTCCGGCTGGCCACCCAGTTGCGATCCCGTACGACCGGTTCGTTCTGCCAGGTTCCGCCCGCATTCCGGATGTCGTCGGCGATGCCCGGCCAGGAGGTCAGCCGGCGCTCCTTGACGAGACCAGCCGAGATCAAGACCTCGGGTCCGTGACAGAGCGTCGCGATCGGCCGCGCCAGCGCGTCGAATTCTCGCACGAAATTCCGCGCCTCCCGGCTCTGGCGCAACAGATCGGGGTTCACGAAACCGCCTGGCAGCAACAGCGCGCCGTACTCCTCCGGACGTGCGTGGGACACGAGCTCATCGACCGGCAGCTTCTTCCCGCGAAACAGGAAGTTCATCCCGCGGATCCGCCCCGGCCGCAGGGAGATGATGCGGACGTCAGCGCCCTCGCGCCGCAACGCGCGCGTCGGGATCGTGACCTCGACCTGTTCGAAACCGTCCACCGCCAGCACAGCCACTCGCAGCCCTTGCAGTCGTTTTGCGCTCATGGGCCCGAACTTAAGCGGCGACCCGCCGCGCGCCATCGAGGGAGGTACCTGATCAATGACGGCGGCCCGTCAAATTCTACCGGCGACGTTCTGCGAACCTGCAGCGCATGGCCGAGGTCTCCCCGGCGGGTCGACGGACGCCGCTCCGTCTGGCGGCGCGGCTCGACTGAGCCAGACGAGACCGAACAGGACGGCGACGGCGGCGATCGCCGCCAGCCGAGCCACCCAGGGATGATTCGGCGGACGGAGCCCCTCGTCGTCGGCGTCGCGACAGCGCCCAGCGGCGAGATCGGCGAGCAACTCAGCGGCGCTCCGATGGCGGTGTCGGGCGTCGCGCGAAATTGCTTTGCACACGATGGCGTCGAGCCCCGGGTCGAGGTGCGGGACGAAGTACGCCGGCGGGAGCGGCTCTTCGCGGGTCTTCGCCCGCATGACCGTCCACGCGTCGCCGGAGAACGGCAGATGACCCGTGAGCATCTCGTACAAAATCACGCCGACCGCGTAGACGTCGCCGCGTTCATCCCCGCGTCGCCCGCTGATCTGCTCGGGGGACATGTAGTCGGGGGTGCCGACGACATTCGAAAGCTTCGTCCAGGTGAGCCTGCGAGAGCCCCGATCGCGCGCGATCCCGAAGTCGAGGACCTTCACGCCTCCCTCGGGGGTGACGATGATGTTCTCGGGTTTGAGGTCGCGGTGGATGACCCCCTGGGCGTGCAGGTACGCCAGCGCCTCGGCCAGCTGTCGCGCGATGTCGACCGATTCCGCCGGCGAGAGGACCCCGGTGTCGATGACCGAACGCAACGACAGGCCGGGCACGAACTCGGTCACCAGGTAGAGGCGGCTCCTTTCGCGCGGCTGGAGGGCGTGCACCACGTTCCGGTGATCGACCCGCAACCCGATGCGTTCTTCGCGGACGAGTCGCTCGTGGAACACGACGTCGCTCTCCACTTCCAGGCGCGGCACCTTCACGCAGACCGGACGTCCGGTCGCCGTATCGTGCGCCTTGAAGGTGGTGCCCATCGCCGTCCGGGCGAGGACGTCCACGAGCAGATATTGATCGAGATGGTCACCACGTTCCAAGTCCCGCATGGCGTTCCCCGTTGCCGTCGCTCGGGTCGACCGAGCGGTTGTGTCGCGTTCCCTATTGCGCGACCGCTGGAGCGGTGGCGACCTTCCCGGCGGGGCCGCGCTTCGGCAGCTCGCGGTCCAGGGCCAGGTTGGTCTGGAGCACGTTGACGCGGGGATCGCCGAAGAGCCCCCATTGCCGTCCGGTCGTCTGGCGGGAAATGAGCGCACGGACCTCGTCGACGCCGACGCCGCGCGCAGCGGCGATGCGAGCAGCCTGCAAGCCCGCGTTGGCGGGCGTGATGTCCGGGTCCAGCCCGCTCGCCGATCGCGTCACCGCGTCGCCGGGCACCAGGGCCCCGGCCGAAAGCTTGTTCTCCGCGCGGTACGCCTCGACCAGCTGCTTCACGCCCGCGAACGACTCGTCTACGTCCTTGGTCTTTGGATCGTCGGGCACTCCGTTGAGGAACTTGTCGCTGAGCGGGCCCAGGTTCGTGCCGCTCGAGTTGGCTGCGTCGTAGCCCGAACCCGCGGCCGACGGGCGTGGGTGCAGGTATTCGGGCGCCTTGAAGGGCTGGCCCAGCAGGCTCGAGCCGATGGCCTGATCGGGACCGACCGAGTTGCCCTCCCGATCGATCAGCGACCCGTCGGCCCGCGACCTGAGCACGGTGTGTCCGATGGCGTAGACCGCCATCGGATAGAGGGCGCAGCCGAGCACGGCGACCAGCGCGGTGGCACGGAGAGAGATGACGGTTTCGCGAATGAGCTCTTTCATGATCACACCATGTGCAGCAGGTTGTGGACGAGCAGATCGATGACCTTGATGCCGACGAACGGGACGACGAGTCCGCCCAGCCCGTACACCAGCAGGTTGCGGCGAAGAATCTCGCCCGCGCCCGCCGGCTTGAACTTCACGCCGCGCAAGGCGAGCGGAACGAGACAGATGATGATGAGCGCGTTGAAGATGACGGCGCTCAAGATGGCGCTGGACGGCGAGCCGAGGCCCATGATGTTGAGCGGCGCGATCTGCGGAAAGGCGCCGATCAGCATGGCCGGGATGATGGCGAAATACTTGGCGACGTCGTTGGCCACGCTGAAGGTCGTGAGCGCCCCGCGGGTGATCAGCATCTGCTTGCCGATCTCGACGACCTCGATGAGCTTGGTCGGGTTGCTGTCGAGGTCGACCATGTTGCCGGCCTCCTTCGCGGCCTGCGTGCCGGAGTTCATCGCCACGCCCACGTCGGCCTGCGCCAGCGCCGGCGCGTCGTTCGTGCCGTCGCCCGTCATCGCGACCAGGTGCCCGCCCGCTTGCTCGCGACGAATGAGGGCCAGCTTGTCTTCCGGCTTGGCTTCCGCCAGGAAGTCGTCGACGCCCGCCTCCTTGGCGATGGCGGCCGCGGTCAGCGGGTTGTCGCCGGTGATCATCACGGTCCGGATCCCCATGGCCCGGAAGCGGGTGAACCGCTCGACCAGCCCGTCCTTCACGACGTCTTTCAGGTGGATGACGCCCAGCACTCGCCCGGAGGTCGCCACGACGAGGGGCGTCCCGCCCTGCTTGGCGATGCCGTCGACCTCCTTCTGAACGGCCGCGGGCAGCGCGCCGCCCGCCAGCGCCTTGACGGCGTCCGATGCGCCTTTTCGGATCTCGCGGCCGTCGAGGTCCACCCCGCTCATGCGCGTCTGGGCGGAGAAGGGGATGAACGCCGCCTTCGGCAGATCGCCGGCGGTCAGCTCGGGTTGCCCCAGCTTCTCGGCCAGCGCGACGATGCTTCGACCCTCGGGCGTCTCGTCGGCCAGGGAGGAGAGCTGCGCCGCGCGCGCCAGCTCGCCGGCCGTCACGCCCGGGGCCGGCAGCAGCGCGACAGCCTGCCGATTGCCGTGCGTGATGGTTCCGGTCTTGTCCAGCAAGAGGACGTGCACGTCGCCCGCCGCCTCCACCGCCTTGCCGCTCATGGCCAGCACGTTCTTCTGCACCATGCGATCGATCCCGGCGATCCCGATCGCGCTGAGCAGGCCGCCGATCGTGGTCGGGATCAGGCACACCAGCAGCGCGATGAGCACGGTGACCGAGAAGGCCGAGGCCGCCATCGTCGGCGTATAGCTCTGGATGTAGCTGCCGAACGGGCGCAAGAAGAAGCAGACCAGCAGGAAGATGATGGTCAGCGCCGACAGCAAGATGTTGAGGGCGATCTCGTTGGGGGTCTTCTGCCGCTTCGCGCCCTCGATGAGTGAGATCATGCGATCGAGGAAGCTCTCGCCGGGGTTGGCGGTGACGCGCACGCGCAGCTGATCGGAGATCACCGTCGTGCCGGCCGTGACGGCGGAGCGGTCTCCGCCCGACTGCCGCAACACGGGCGCGGACTCGCCGGTGATCACGGACTCGTCGACCATCGCCACGCCGGCCGTGATCTCACCGTCGGCGGGGATGATCTCGTGCGCGGGAACCAGCACCTCGTCTCCCTTGCGGAGCAGCTCGGCGGGGATCGTCTCCGTCGTACCGTCCGGCTTGAGGCGGCGCCCGAACGCCTTCTTGCGGCCGCGCCGGAGGGCGTCGGCCTGCGCCTTTCCCCGCCCTTCGGCCAGCGCCTCGGCCAGGTTGGCGAACAGCACCGTGAACCAGAGCCAGACGCAGATCTGGACCACGAAGCCCAGGGATTCGCCGTGGGCCTTGGCGCGCAGGATCTCCACCGTGGTGACGACGGCGCCGATCTCGGTCACGAACATCACCGGGTTGCGGACCATGTAGCGCGGATCGAGCTTCTTGAAGCTGGCGCGCAGCGCGGGAAAGAGGATCTCCGGTTCGAACACCGAACGCTTCTTGGCGGCGGTCATGACATCTCCTCGGATCAGAAGGTCAGGGTGGATGAGGTCATCAGGAAGTGCTCGACGACGGGGCCCACGGCCAGCGCCGGGAAGAACGTCAGCGCGCCGACGATGATGACCGTGGACGTGAGCAGGACGACGAACGTCGGTCCGGTGACGGGGAAGCTGCCGGCGTCGGTCGGCGTCGCCTTCTTGGCGACCAGAGCCCCCGCAAGCGCGAGGACCGGGATGGCCGGAAAGAGTCGCCCGAACAGCATCGAGAGGCCCTGAATGAAGTTCCACATGATGTTGCCGTTTGCGGGCGTCATCGTGAGCCCCGCCAGCGCCGAGCCGTTGTTTCCGACCCCCGAAGCGAAGGCGTAGAGGATCTCGCCGAAGCCGCGCGGGCCTCCGTTGTTCAGGCCGGCCAGGCCCCACGGCGCGACCGCCGCCCAGGCCGTGCCTGCCAGCGTGAAGATCGAGACGACGAGCAGCGAAAGGGCGGCCAGCTTCACGTCGCGGGCCTGGATCTTCTTGCCCAGGTACTCGGGCGTGCGGCCGACCATCAGGCCGGCGATGAAGATCGCCACGAAGACGAACACCAGCATCCCGTAGAGGCCGCTGCCCACACCGCCGAAGATCACTTCCCCCATCAGGATGTTCCCCAGCGTCACGAGCGCGCCCAGGGGGGTGAACGAGTCGTGCATGGCGTTCACGGCGCCGCAGCCCGTGGCCGTCGTCATGGACGCGAAGATCGAAGAGTTGGCGATGCCGAACCGCACCTCTTTCCCCTCCATGTTGCCGAAGGACGGGTCGACGCCCAGGGCGGTCAAGCGCGGGTTGCCGTGCGCCTCCGCCCACCAGCAGACGAGGATGCCGACCATCAGCATCCCGAACATGCTCGCCCACACCGCCCAGCCGTGGCGCTGGTTCTTCACCATCCGCCCGAGGTAGTAAGTGAGGCCGCTGCAGAGCGCGATGAACAGGATGATCTGAACGAAGTTGCTGAGCGGCGTCGGGTTCTCGAACGGGTGCGCCGCGTTCACGTTCATGTACCCGCCGCCGTTCGTCCCCAGCATCTTGATCGCGATCTGGGAGGCGATCGGCCCCTGCGCGATGGTCTGCGTGGCGCCCTCGACGGTCTTCGCCGCCGTGTAGGGCAGGAAGTTCTGGGGAATTCCCTGGAACATCAGGAAGACCGCATAAATGAGCGCGGCCGGCAGGAACAGGTTCAACGTCTGGCGGATCACGTCGCGCCAGAAGTTGCCCACCGTCGTCCCGGACGTGCGTGCGATCCCGCGCACCAGGACGGCGGCGATGCCGATGCCGATGGCCGGCGAGGTGAAGTTGTGCAGCACCAGCGCCAGCATCTGCGAGAGGTAGCTCATCGTGCTCTCGCCGCCGTAGCTCTGCCAGTTGGTGTTGGTCGTGAAGCTGGCCGCCGTGTTGAACGCCAGATCGGCGCGCACGGGTCCGAGCTTCTGGGGGTTGAGGGGCAGGACGTGCTGAATCCGCAAGAGGAGGTACGTGACCAGCGCGGTGATCGCGGTGAAGAGCACCATCGAGACGGTGTAGCCCTTCCACGTCTGCTCCTTCTTGGGATCGACGCCCAGCACGCGGTAGGAGAGGCGCTCGACCGAACCGAGCGGGCGCGCGAGCCACGGCTCGCCGCCGACGTCGGGGTCGAGCACCTTCACGAGATAGACGCCCAGCGGCTTCGTGATGAGCACGAAGCCGGCGATGATGAGCAGAAGCTGAACCCAGCCGGCGGCGTCCATCAGAAGCTCTCCGGGCGCAGCAGTGACCAGAACAGGTAGATGACCAGACCCAGCGAGATCAGCGATACGACGGTGGTCTCCATGTCAGAGCCTCTCGCACGCTGCCGCGTAGGCGAGCGTGATTGCAAAGAATCCAATCGTGACGACGACGAACAGAACGTCCAACATGAGCGGTCCCTCCAGACGGATACGAGCTTCAGTTCGACGTGCACCTTCAGCAGGCGTCGTGCCAACGTCCCCGGCGCCCGCGAAGTCGGCCTGTTGTGCGGAAGAAGGGCACATGCCTTTACGTTGCGGAAACAGAGGCGTTGCCGTTTGCCAAGAATGCGCGTGGGCGACCTCGCAAGTCGCACACTCAACGCGTCGTGCTGCGCGTCGGCCGTTCGCGGTTGTGGAGCTGGCGTCGACGCCAGAGGGTGCTGGTGTCGATACCCAGGATCGTCGCCGCCTTCTTGACGCATCCCACGCGCCGCAGGACGCGAGAGATGTGCTCGGCCTCCAGCTCGCGCAGCGTGATGTCTGCTCCCAGGTGCAGCTCGCCGGGCAGGGGATCGGCAAGGACGTCCGCCTCCAGTACCGGCCGCCCCGGGCCGAGCAGCGCTCGGTCGAGGAGGTTTCCGAGCTCGCGCACGTTCCCGGGGAAGGGGTGCCCCTCCAGCCACGCGGCGGCTTCCGCCGACAGCTCGGGCGGCGGGCGGCCCAGATCGGCGCTGAGAAGCGCCAGCAACGCCCGCGCCGTCGGCACGATGTCCTCTCGACGGTCGCGGAGCGGCGGGATCTGGATGTCGAGGACGTTCACGCGAAACGCGAGGTCCTGCCGGAGGCGGCCCGAGCGGACCTCGGTGTCCAGATCGCGCTCGGTCGAACAAACGAGCCGGGCCGGCGGTCCTCGCGTCTCGAGAGCGTCGAACAGGTGGACCAGCCTGGCCTGGAGCGGCTCGGCGAGGGCGCAGAGGCCGCGAAGGAAGATCGTCCCCCGCGCGCTCTTGTCGAGCGCGCGTACCGGAAGGTGGGTGAGCGATGCGCACCCGAGCGCGAAGAAGGGCCGGCCGCGACGTCCGCTCTCGTCGTGGACGAATCGGGCGAGCTCCGAAACCTCGCACCCTGGCTCGGCCCTCAGGACGACGGGCGCCTCCGTGCGGGCGGCTGCTCGCAGGGCGTCGATGGCGGCGCGCATCGCTGGACTGCGGGTTTCGAGCCAGAGGTACGAACGCGACTGCGCCATCCTGTCACCTCCGTCGCCGCCTACCGTCGTCGAAGCCGGAGCGCGTAGTTGATGCCCAACCCATGATGGCTGGAGAGGAGGCTGAAGCCGGAGCGCTCGAGCTCCGTCACGACCGTCGCCTCTCCCGCGCGGACGTGGTCGAGGATCCATTGCGGGCTCTGTCCCGCCTCCCGCGAAAAGTCGACGACGAACAGCTCGCCGCCCGGCCGGAGGGCCCGCCGGATCGAGGCCAGCATCTCGGCCGGGTGGTCGAAGTGGTGGTAGACGTCGCAGGCAAAGACCAGGTCCACCGACTCGGGCGGGAGTCCGACGCTGGCGGCCGTTCCCATGACGCTGACCACGTTCTCGCGGCGCTCGCGTTCGGCGCGCGCCGCGATGAAGGCGCTGAACTTGGGCAACACCTCCTCGGCGTAGACGCGCCCCTTTGGGCCCACCGCGTCGCTGAGCATCATCGAGAACAGGCCCGTCCCCGCGCCCACGTCCAGCACCGCGCTTCCCGGGCGCGGAGCCGCGAGCTGGATGATGAGGTTCCGCTCCCTGTAGATCTCGCGGTTGTCGCTCTCGAACAGAGTCCGCCAGTCCTCGGCCGTCATGCGCGGGTCCAGGTAGGCGTCGTTCGGTCCGAATCGCCGGCGCGCACACCCCGCGCCCGGCAGGGCCACCGCCGCGAGCACGAGCGCGAAGAATATGCGTCGCCGAGCTGGCAGCACGGGGCACCAGGAAGCGAACGGCGTGCCGACGAGGAAATGCGGAAGCGGTGGGACGAACTGCCCGGGAGACTGCCCCCTTTCTTGCAAAGCGAAGGCTGCGTGGCTGGGGACCGCTTCAACTTGCCGGGCCCCCGCGGCGCAGTCTTTACAACTTCTTGATCAGAGCCCCCTCGGTCTTGACGGCATCTTGATGCGCCCTGCGGGTAAACAGAGACGGGAAGGACGTCATGCCCAGCGACCTCTTCATCTTGCACTCGTCCGAGAGCCCGGCGTCTTCGAGGACGAAGCTGCAGGAAGCTCTGGCTGCGCAGGCTGGGTACGAGCGCGCCCGAGGCGTCCGGGAGATGGTGCTGTGGATCGTCGTGGTCCTGGGCGCGCCGGTGTGGCTGGCGGCCGCGCGGCCGGACTGGATGTCGCCGATCTCGCGACGCCTGACACTGACCCTGTGGCTGGTGGCCGCGGTCGGCCTTCTCCTGGCGTTCATCTCCGAGCGGAACTGGCAGCGGCGGTGTTTCGAAGTCGTCAGCGGGCGCCGCGAGAAGCCGCCCTCCGCCCCGGCCGATCGCCGCGCGCTCTGACCTGTGCTCTCCTAGGGGAGTGAGGAGCGGTCCTCCGAAGAGGGTGGCCCAGACCGGCGCGCGCGATGACGGGCGCCGCACGTGGTGGGGCCATGCGGCCGCCGTGACGCTGGTGGCGGCGGCGACCGGACTGGGGGTGCTGGGGCGGCGGCAGCTCGCGCTGCCCGACTTCGTGATGCTCTACCTGCTCAGCATCATGATGGCCGCGACGCTTTTCGGCCGGGGGCCGGCGCTGGTCGCCTCGACGATGTCCGTCCTCGCCTATGACTTCTTCTTCATCCCACCCTTCTTCACGTTCGTCGTCGACGATCAGCGCCACATCCTGACGTTCGTCATGATGTTCGTGGTGGGCCTCTTGTTCAGCGGCCTGACCCAGCGCGTGCGGCGGCACGAGCAGCGCGCCACCGAGGCGCTGCTGCGCGCGCGCACGGAGGAGATGCGAAGCGCGCTCCTGAGCGCGATGTCGCACGACCTGCGCACGCCGCTGGCCGCGATCACCGGCGCCGCGACCACGTTGAGGGAGCGAGCCGAGGTCACCTCCGGCGGCGACAAGGCCGAACTGCTCGAGACTATCTGCGAGGAGGCCGAGCGCCTCGAGCGTCTCGTGCGAAACTTGCTGGACATGACGCGACTCGAGTCCGGCGCGCTGGTCGTCAAGCGGGACTGGGTGCCACTGGAGGAGATCGTGGGAGCCGCGTTGACCCGTCTCGAGAAGCAGCTCGGCGACCGTCCCGTGCGTACGAGCTTGCCCGCCGACCTTCCCCTCGTGTCCGTCGACGGGATCTTGCTCGAGCAGCTGTTCGTGAACCTGCTGGAGAATGCGGCGAAGTACACGCCGGCCGGTAGTCTGCTGGAGCTGTCGGCCCACACGGAGGGCGCCGCGGTGGTCGTCGAGCTCGCCGACCGCGGTCCGGGCTTGCCGCCCGGGAGCGAGACGCGGGTCTTCGAGAAGTTCTACCGCGGGCAACACCACGGTCCGCCCGGCGCCGGGCTGGGCCTGGCGATCTGTCTCGGGATCGCGCACGCGCACGGCGGCAGCCTCGTCGCGGAGAACCGACCTGGCGGGGGCGCCGTGTTTCGTTTGACGCTGCCGCAGCAGGGCCAGGCCCCGTCGGTTCCGCCGGAGGCCGACTCGGAGCCGGGCCGGCAACCGGCCGAGCGCGCTTCATGACCCCTGTGGACCCCTTGGTTCTGGTCGTCGAGGACGAGCCGCAAATGAGACGCTTCTTGCGGGCGTCGCTGACGTCCCACGGCTTTCGCGTGGCCGAGGCGGACACGGCCGACGAGGCGATCGCGACGGCGACCAGCCAGTCGCCGGAGATGATCCTGCTCGACCTGGGGCTGCCCGACCGCGACGGCATCGACCTGGCGCGCGAGATTCGCGGCTGGTCGCGCGTGCCGATCATCGTGATCTCGGCGCGCGGGCGCGAGACGGACAAGGTGGAGGCGCTGGACGCCGGGGCCGACGACTATTTGACGAAGCCGTTCGGCGTCAATGAGCTGCTGGCGCGCATCCGCGCGTCGCTGCGGCGTTCACGCGAACCGGCGAGCGGCACGTCTCCGACGATCGAGATCGGGCCCTTGCGGATCGATCTCGTGCGGCGAGAGGTCACGATGGACCGTCAGCCCATCCATCTGACGCCCATCGAGTACCGGCTCCTCGCGCTGCTCGCCCAGAACGCCGGGAGGGTGCTGACCCAGCGCCAGATCCTGGAGGAGGTCTGGGGGCGCGGGCACGCCGCGCAGAACCACTACGTTCGCGTCTACATGGCGCAGCTGCGACGCAAGATCGAGACGGACCCGGCGCGTCCGCGTTTCCTGGTTACCGAGCCGGGCGTCGGATATCGCCTTCGGGACCAGCCGGTTCCGCCCGCTCCCTGAAGCCGCCGCGGAGGCGCCCTGCGAAAAGATTATCCACGCGGGCGTCGCGAGCTGCCGTGTACCTTCGCGTCTCCAACAACCGCGAGGGTATCCTCATGAGTCGCTCGCCGAGCCTGTCTCTCCTGTCAGTCGCCGGTTGCATCGCCCTGGCCGGTGCGTGCAGCAGCAGCCAATCCAACCACACCGGTGGCGGCGGCGCGGGGGGCGGAGTGGGCGGCGCCAGCGCGGGGAACGGCGGCGCCAGTGCGGGCCGCGGTGGCGGCGGTGCGGGGGGCAGCGCCGGCGGGCATGCCGGCGGCGGCGG
>CAZPUH010000755.1:0-7300 GCA_964589215.1 uncultured Myxococcales bacterium
GGCGTGCGCGTCACGGGCGGACGCGGGGTCCGCGCCGCCAGGGCGTGCGCCGGCGGCTTGTCGACCGCTCGCTCGGGTTCCGCGGCAGGCGCTGCCGCCATCTGAACGACCAGCGGATCCGCCGGCGCGGGCGCAGCCGCCGCGACTTCGGCGGCCGCGGGCTTGGCCGCCACGGGCGGTGCCGGTGGCGGCTCGGCAGCCGGCTGCTGCTCGACCGCTTGCTGCGCGACCACCGGCGGGCGACCACCGTGGCTGATCGCGACCGTCGTGATGATGCCGCACGCGAACGCCGTGAGGCAGAGCCCCGCCAGCGTGCTCCTGCTGATCAGAACACCTTTCTCGATGACGACTGGCTCGTCCGAAGGCTCGGACGAGGCCGGCCGCGCGATGCGCTCGGTCGGGACCGCGGCCATCGGAACCGGAATCGAACCGTTCGGCCCGAACACGGGCGCCTCGCGCAGGCTCGTCTCCAACGCGCTCCTCCCCATGTACACACGACCACCCTCGGATGCTTGCAACACTGTGAGTCCTCCTTTTTCCTCGCCGACCTTAATTCAAAACCGGTCAAGAGGGTGTGTCATCCGCGTGGAGTTTGCGTGAAAAAACGCGGCGGACCCGGAGGATTACGGGACTTTCTGGATTCGCGCGGATGGTGCTTTGGCGCTCGCGCTCGGTCGGAAACCTGGCGCGCCACGAAGCCACCGCGCCACCAGCGTCGCGGCCGCGCGGGAGGCGCGCCGGTGGTGCGCGCGCCACTCTTCGTGCGCCAGCGGCCCGACGCGGTTCGCGACGCCCAGCACGGCCGCGAACTCGACGCCGGCGGCAGCGGCCGCGCGCGCGACGGCGAAAGCTTCCAGGTTCTCCAGCGACGCGCCGGTGGCCGTCGCGATCCGCCTGGCCAGCGCCGCCGAGCGCGTGATGGCCAGCGGGCACGCCACCGTGGGCCACGGCCCGGCCGACGAGGACAGCACCGCGGCGAGCCGCGGCGCACTGGCGGCGCGGACGACCTGCGGTTCCGGCAGGTAGCCGTCCCCGCGGAGCGCCGCCGTCGATACGCAGACGATCGTGCCGGCGACCGCCGCATCGCCGATGGGAAGCTGGTCGCGTGCCGGGCCGCTGGGATACACGCCCGCCGTCCCCACGAACAGCACCCGGCGCGGCCGATGTTGCAGGATCGCGCGCGCCGCGCCGGCCGCCGCGTCGACGGCGCCGATGCCGACTGGCGCCAGACGGATCCCAGCCAGCCCGCGAACCAGACGTCGCAGCGGCGCGATCTCCGGCTCGAACGCGGAGACGACCAGCGTTCGCCCTGTCAGCGCGGACGCGGGCACCTCAGACCCGCGCCGCTTCGATTCGCATGGCTTCGAGGCGTCGGATGCGCTCTGCCGTCGGCGGGTGCGTCGACAGCAGGTTCATGAACGCCGCGGCCGCGCCGCGCAGCGGATTGACGATGAAGAGGTGCGCCGTCGCCGGCCCGGCGAACTCGTAGGGGCGCACCTCCTGCGCGTCCTCGAGCCGTCGCAGCGCGCTGGCCAGGTCCTCTGGATGGCCGCAGAGGCTGGCCCCCGAGGCGTCGGCGCCCAGCTCGCGCGAGCGGCTGATGGCCAGCTGGATGAGCACCGCGATGATCGGCGCCACGATGATCCACGCCAGCGCCGCCAGTCCGCCGCCGCGATCGTCGTCGTCGCTGCGCGAGCCCGCAAACATGAATCCCCACTGCATCACGTGCCCGATGGTCGAGACCAGCCCGGCCACCCCGGCCGCGATCGTGGAGATCAAAATATCGCGATTCTTCACGTGCGACAGCTCGTGCGCCAGCACGGCCTCCAGCTGTCGCTCGCTGAGGATCTGCAGAATCCCGTCAGTCACCGCCACGGCCGCGTGGCTGGGGTTGCGGCCTGTCGCGAACGCGTTGGCGGCCGCCGAGGGGATGATGTAGATGCGCGGCATCGGCATGCCCGCGCGCGCCGTCAGCCGCTCGACGATGGCGTAGATGGACGGCGCCTCGGCCCGCGTGACCGGCTGAGCCCGGTGGGCCATCAGCGCGATGCGGTCCGAGAACCAGTACATGACGAAGTTCATCACCAGCCCGAACCCGGCGAACAGGACCATGCCCGGCGCGCCGGCGATCGCGCGGCCGCCCATCGCCAGCAGCGCGATGAGCGCCGCCATGAGCACGCCCGTCCGCAGGTAGTTCGAGAAGAACCGGGGACGAGCCGCAGCGGGCGTTCGGACGAAAGGCATGACGCGCGGACCGTAAGCACCCGGCGGGCAAGGTCAATGAAGGGGGACAGGCCGGGCGCGCGCCTCAGCGTCGCTGGTTCAGCTTGGAGAGCAGCCGCAGGATCTCGAGGTACAGCCAGACCAGCGTCACGAGCAGTCCGAAGGCGCCGTACCACTCCATGTACTTCGGCGCGCCCTGCGCGGCGCCGTCCTGGATCAGCGCGAAGTCCAGCACCAGGTTCAGCGCGGCGACGACGACCACGACCAGGCTGATGCCGATGCCCACCGCGCCCGTCGACTGCCAGAGGCCAACGTGAACCCCGAAGAGGCTCAGCACGGCGGAGGCCAGGTACACCAGCGCGATGGCGCCCGTCGCGGCGACCACCCCCAGCTTGAACCGCTCGGTCGCCCGGATCGCCTTCGTGCGGAACGCAATCAGCATCACCGCCAGCGTGGCGAAGGTCAGCGCCATCGAGCGCACGACGATGCCGGGGTAACGCAGCTCGAACAGCGCCGAGATGCTCCCCAGCGCCAGCCCCTCGCAGGCCGCGTAGATCGGGGCGGTCACGGGGGCCCAGCTCTTCTTGAAGATGGTGGCCAGCGCGACCACGAAGCCGCCGATGCTGCCCAGCGCGAGCCACGGGAACAGCAGCTCGGGATCGCCCGTGCGGAAGAACAGCCGCCAGGGCAGCAGCGCCACCAGGGTGGTGACCGCCAGCAGGACGGCCGTCTTGTCGACCGTCCCCTGGATGGTCATAGCGCCCGCGCGGGACTGGGCCGCCGCGCCGCCGCCCACGCCGACGAAACCGCCGAACGACTTCGCGCCCAGCGCAGGGTTCGAGGATCGAAACGCCGCTCTCATCGCCATGCGCGCAGTCTAGCACCCTGGCCGGGAGCGCTTTTCGGGGGGACCGGGAAATTCTCCCCCCGGAGCGGCGGTTCGTGACATGAAAGGAGCGCGGGGCGCCGCCGTGGCCGCGGCGCGGACCTTGCTCTAGCTGCCCATGAAAAGAGTGAGACGTGGAGCTCTGGTCGGGACGATGATCATCGCGGTGGCGACCGTCGCCGGCCTGGCCAGCTGGGACGCCGATCGCGAGGACGCCCGGGCCCTGGCCGACTTCGCCGCCGAACAGGCGACGCTGGCGCGCGCGCTGGGGGCGGTGCTGCAGGTCGCGGCCAAGGCGGGAGTCGCCGGCCCGGCGCTGGCCGCCGAGGTCCAGGGTGTGCCGCGCCCCGACGGCACGATCGTTCTGGTGCGGCGCGGCGGCGAGCGCGGGTTCTCGGGCCCCGGCGGGCGGCCGGTCGACTGCCCCCCGATCGACGCGGCGTTCGGGCGCGGGGAAGGCGAGACCCGGCTGTCCCGCGCCGAGGCGGCGGCGGTGGGGCTGCCGGCGCGCACCGCGCTGGCCGGCCTGGCCCGGGTGCGAACGGCCGCCGGCGACTGGCAAGTGGCTGCGGTCGCGACCGCCCAGCGCGAGCGGGATCGCGAGCGGGCGGCGGCCCGCCGGCTGATCGGCAGCGTGGCCGTGGCGGCGGTGCTGGTGTTCGCGTTCGGCGGCATCGCGATGCGTGAACAGCGCAAGGAGCTGGTGCTCGAGCGCGAGCTGGCGGTCGCGGGGCTGCAGCACTCGGCCGACGAGCGGCTGCAGCGCGCCAGCCGGATGGCCGCGCTGGGGACGCTGGCGATCGGCGTCGCGCACGAGATCGCGACGCCGCTGGGCGTGATCGCGGGACGCGCCGAGCAGCTGATGCCCCGCGCCGCCGACGAGCGGACGCGCCGCGGACTGGACGCGATCCAGGCGCAGGTGCGGCGCATCGACGAGGTGGTCCGCGGCCTGCTCGGTCTGGCGCGCGGGGATCTTCCGGCTGGCCAGCGCGTGGCGCCGGGCGAGGCGGTCGAGGCCGCCGTGGCCCTGGTCGAGCATCGATTCGCGAAGGCGAGCGTCCCGCTGGCGCAGCAGATCGCGGGCGGGCTGCCCCCCGTCAGCGGCGACGCGCGCCTGATCGAGCACGCGCTGGTCAACCTGTTGCTCAACGCGTGTGACGCCTGTCGTGACGGGGGCGTCGTGACGGTCCGCGCCGAGTCCGCCCCGGGCGAGGTGGTGTTCACCGTCGCCGACACGGGCGCCGGGATCTCGGCCGCGGATCTGAGCCGGGTCACCGAGCCGCTGTTCACGACCAAGCCGAGCGGCGAGGGGACCGGGCTGGGGCTCGCCATCGCGCGCGAGATCGCCAGCAGCCACCGCGGATCGCTGGCCGTCGCGCGCGGCGAGGCGGGCGGGACGGTGGTGACTGTGCGGCTCCCGGCGGCCACGGAGGCGGCGTCCCATGCTTGAACGAACGCCGGATCGGTTCCGCATCCTGATCGTCGACGACAGCCCCGAGATGGCGCGCACGCTGGCCGACGGGCTGGCCGACCACGGCTACGACGCCGTGGCGGTCAGCTCGGGTGCCGAGGCGGTCGCGCGGCTCGAGCTGGGCGGCATCGACGCGGTCGTCAGCGACCTGCGCATGCCGCACGTCGACGGCCTGGCGGTGCTGGACGCCTCGCGCCGGCTGGACCCCGGGCGCCCGGTCATCATCATGACCGCCTTCTCGGCCATCGACAGCGCGGTCGAATCGATCCGGCGCGGCGCCCAGCACTACCTGACCAAGCCGTTCAAGCAGGACGAGCTGGTGATCTTCCTGCAGCGGGCGCTGGACGAGGCGCGCCTGCGCCGTCAGGCCTCGGCCCTGCAACGCGAGCTGGGAGGCCGCTTCGTCGCGCGCGCCATCATCGGCGAGAGCCCGGCCATCCGCGCGCTGCGCGACCTGATCCTGCGCGTCGCCGACGCGCCCGCGCCGGTGTTGATCCAGGGGGAGACCGGAACCGGCAAGGGGCTGGTGGCGCGCGCGCTGCACGGCGAAAGCGGGCGGGCGACCGCGGCGTTCGTCTCCGTCAACTGCGCGGCGATTCCGGAGGGCTTGCTCGAGAGCGAGCTGTTCGGTTACGTGCGCGGCGCCTTCACGGGCGCGGCGCGCGATCACGGCGGCCTCTTCGCCGAGGCGCGCGGCGGCACGCTGTTCCTGGACGAGATCGGCGACATGCCGCTGCCGCTGCAGGCCAAGCTGCTGCACGTGATCGAGAGCGGCACCGTCCGGCCGCTGGGCGGCGCGCGCGAGCAGGCCGTCGACGTGCGGATCGTCGCCGCGACGAACCGGAATCTGCCGGCGGCGGTGCGCGCGGGCACGTTCCGCGAGGATCTCCTCTACCGCCTGGACGTCGTGTCGATCGAGCTGCCGGCGCTGCGCGATCACCGCGAAGATCTGCCGGCGCTGGCGGCGCATCTGCTGGCCGATCTGCGCGCGCGTTACCCCAAGAGCCCCGTCGAGCGGGTGGGGCGCGAGGCGCTGGAGGTGATGTCGCGGCACGCCTGGCCGGGCAACGTGCGCGAGCTGGCCCACGTCCTCGAGCGGGTCGTGCTGCTGGGCGCGTCCGCGGAGATCGGCCTCGGCGATCTGCCGGCGGCGGTGCGCGACCCGGCGGCCGCCGACCCCGTCGAGTTCAGCGGCGAGATCCTGCCCATCCGCGAGCTGCAGCGCCGCTACGCCGCCTGGGCGGTCAGCCGCACCGGCGGGCACCGCGCCCAGGCCGCGGAGAAGCTGGGCATCGACGTCAAGACGCTGCGTAGCTGGCTGGATCCGCCGGGCTGAGCGGCGTCAGGGCGCGGGCGGGGGCGCCGGAATCAGATCGTCGACCAGCACCTCCACCGTCATGGACGTCGCCGCGTCGTCGGAGTTGGCGATCTCCAGCGTCTTGCTGGTCCCCGGCATACCGTCCAGCGTGGCGTCCGCCTCGATGGGGTCGAGCCCGTCCAGCGGTTTCCCGTCGACCGACCAGATCTCTGTGCCGACGCGGAGGCCTTTCTTCGAGGCGTCCGTCCCCGCGTAGATGTTGCCCACCGCGTACGTGTGAGTCGAGTGAGGAGGCGTCTGCGCGAGCCCGATGCCCACGCGCTGGAACTCGTCCTGCCAGGTCTGCGTGGCGTAGCGCTGCAGGTGCAGCTGCCCCTTGGGGTAGTCGATCGTGACCAGGAAGTTCCGCAGGAAGCTGCCGCCCAGGAGCCCGTCGATCTGCGTGCGACCGGAGCCGTCCAGCTCTTTGCTGATCCCGTCCAGCAGGTCGTCGCCGGGGATGGTCATGACCGGGACGTTCGTGACCTCTTCGCCGCCGACCGTGACGGTGCGGGCGCGCGTGACCGACGCGCCCGAGTCGCCCATGACCGTCGTGATGGGAAAGCCCATCAACGTGGAACGCCCGTCGGCCGTCATCGCGTCGAACACGGCCGTGCGCACCGAGACCTCGCTGGCGCCCGTATCCAGGATGAAGGGGTAGGACGTTCCGTCGATGTCCACCGTGACGGGCACGCGCGTCGAGGGGATCGAGACGGTCGGTTGCACGGTGCTGGTCAGGGGCACCGGGCCACGCCCGCCGCCGCGCAACGTGAACGGGATCGCGGTGCCGGGCGAGTCGACGTCATCGCGCGCCTGGCTGGTGCAGCCGAGGCAGAAGCCCGTCATCATCGGAGCGGCGTAGTCCAGCTGGATCGAGAAGTCGCGCATGACGTTCCCGCCCAGGATCCCGCCAAACCCGATCTCGTCCATCATCGCCGCCGACAGCTGCAGCGCGGGGACCTTCTTGATCGTGACGACGGTGTCGCCGTCCTTGAGAAATCCGAGGTCGACGTGCGTCTGCACGTCATCGGCGGTGGCCGGAGCCGGCAGGCCGAAGAGACCGGGCTCGATCAGCACCACCGGCGAGCCGGTGTCGATGAGGACGCCGAACTCGGTGGGCGCGGTCGACGGGCTGCCGTCGACGGACGCTGCCGCAAAAACCAGGTTCGCCCCGACGACGGCCGACGAGGGGATTCCCAGCGTCCCGGTGGTCGCGTACTTCGAGTCGCCACCGTCCCCACACGAGACGATCGCCACCGCAGCGGCCAGCATCGACAAGCGAGTTTTCATGCGCAGGATGTTCGGTCCAACGTGGGCGGAAGGCAACCGACGCCTGTGCTACTGTTCGCCGCACATCAAAGGA
>CAZPUH010000756.1:0-6536 GCA_964589215.1 uncultured Myxococcales bacterium
ATTCTTGAAGAGCGACTTGATGGTGCCGTCGGTCTGCGAGCGGATCGCGTTGATCTCGCAGGTGTTGTACTTCTGGATCGACGCGCCCATCGCGTAGTTGCTCATCTGCTGGACCGAGCAGCCGTCGATGACGCCGCTCGACACCAGCGCCTTCGTGAACGCCTGAGCCCCACTGAGGGTGGTCCCCGCCAGCGGCGAGCTGGGCACGAACGTCACCGACGTGTCGATCGCCCGCCCCGCCTCGTCGACGGTGCGGTAGTTGCCGATCGGGCCGAAGTTCTGCAGCACCCGCGAGTAGGGGTCCATCTGCGAGTGGCAGGTCTTGCACGGCTGGTACGTCATGCGCGCGTCGGACTTCAGGATCTCGCTGTCGCAGGTCGAGTCCGGCGCGGTGCCCGCGGGGGCGCTGGGGTTCGTGCAGTTGATGACCGCCACCGCCATCGGCGTCGACAGGTCGACGGGCGAGCCCAGCGAGTCCTGGCACATGACGTTGTCGTGGATGCCCTTGCCGCGCTTGACGATCGACGTCGCCGCCGGGTCGGAAGCCGACCAGAGGTAGCCCGGCTGCGTGAGGATGCCGCTGCGCCCTTCGGACGACGCCCAGGTCCCGGCCACGAAGGTCGAGTCGCTGGTCGGCGCCTTGCCGCCCGAGAACGACACGTTCGGGTAGAGCGTGGCGAGGCGCTGGTTCACGTAGACCGTCTGCGAGGTCATGAGGTCGTCGATCTTCCCCGACCCGCTCCCCCAGAGCACGCTGTTGACGAACTGCTGGGTCGACGTGAAGAGGTCGTTCTCGATTCCCGTCAGGTCCTGTTCGGCCGTCGGGAGCTTGGAGATGAGAGCCGTGTCCTTGGTCTTCGAGAAGAGCTGGCTGATGTTGAACCAGCCGAGCACGATGTTGGTCAGGTTGGCCTGAACGGCCGGCAGCGCGAGCAGTCGGTCGATCTGCGTCGAGATGCCCGCGGTCGTCCCCAGGCTGCCGTTGGCGGCCGCCGCCAGGAGGTCGGCGTCCGGCAGCGTACCCAGCAGCGTGAACCCCAGCTGGCTCGCGACCTCGTACGGGGTCATCGTGGTGTCCGGGTACTTGCCGCTCGCGTCCGCCGTCGTGGTCGGACCCAGCTCCGTTCGGTAAATGAACGAAGGCGAGATGATGATGGCCTCGATCATCAGCTTGATGCCGGTCTTGTAGTCCTGCATCGCGCCCTGCGCGTACACCTTCATGAGGTTGGTGACCTCGCTGGCGTCCAGCGGGCGGCGGTAGGCCTTCTGCGCGAAGCTGGAGACGAAGGTGTTGGCGCAGGTGGTCTGGGCGGTCGCCGTCGTTCCCGTACAGGGCGCGATCGTCGTCGTCACGGAGGAGTCGATCGAGGTGAGGACCGCCTCCGCCTGGTTGTACATGTCGAACTGCATCGCGTTGTCGACGCCCAGCGTGGAGTCGCTGAAGAACGCAAACGCTTGCTCGCCGCCGCGGCTGGAGAGCACGGGCGCCGACTTCAGGCCCAGCAGCGTCTGCACGGCCGCCCCCCACTGTTCGACCGAGAGGCGCCACAGCCGCCGCGGGATCGGCGGAAGCGGCGTGCAGGCGGTCCCGTTGCCACCGCTGCCCGTGCTCTGCCCGGAGCCGCCGTTGCCGCTGTTCTGCCCGGACCCACCGTTGCCGCTGTTCGGCCCGGAGGCGCCGCTGCCGCTGTTTTGCCCGGACGCGCCGTTACCGGTGTCTGCGGACCCGGTCTGGCCGTTGATGCTGCCTTGACAACCGGCGGCGCCGATCAGCGCCGCTGCTGTGAGAACACCAAAGCGGAACGTGGCTCTCATAACTGCCCTCCGATCAGAGAGGAACCCGGCGAGGGTTCCTTGATCCTCCCGCGACGACTCGGCCGGGCACGCCCAGCTTCGTCAGCGCGTTTCCAGAACGTCAGTATCTCAATTCGAGACCTGCCGGCGAGATAATTTTTAAACAAAGTTACCTTTTCCGCGGTCCCGCACAGAAACTGTCTCGGGCAATGGGTTAGGCGAAAGATTTCGGGGGGCCCCTACCCCGATCGCGCGAGCTCCCGTAGCCGCGCCGCGGCCTGCTCCGGGGTCAAGTCGCGCTGCGGCTCCGCCAGCATCTCGTAGCCGACCATGAACTTTTTCACCGTCGCCGAGCGCAGCAGAGGTGGGTATATGTGCGCGTGAAGTTGCCAATGGCCGTGGGGGGTCTGGTGGGGGGGCTGGTCGAAGGGTGCGCCGTGCCATCCCATCGAATAGGGGAACGACACACCGAACAGCTGATCATAAGACGCGAGAGCTTTCGAAAAGAGGTCAGCCAATCCGCGTCGCTCGGCTGGGGACAGGTCGGGCAGCCGCGCCACGTGACGGCGCGGCGTGATCAGGGTCTCAAAGGGCCAGGTGGCCCAGTACGGCACGACGGCCTGGAAGAAGTCGTTCTCGTAGACGACCCGCTGCCCCAGCGACCGCTCTCGGGCGGCGTAATCGACCAGCAGCGGTGACCCGTGCGCGTCAAAGTAGGCGCGCTGCTGGCGATCTTCGGCCGCCGGCTCGGTCGGCAGCGCGTCCAGCGCCCAGATTTGGCCATGCGGGTGCGGGTTCGAACACCCCATCACCGCGCCCTTGTTCTCGAACACCTGCACCCAGCGGTAGCGCTGGCCCAGCGCGGCCGTCTCCGCGGCCCAGGTGTCCACCACCTCGACCAGAGCCGGGATCGGCATCTCGGCGAGCGTGAGATCGTGGCGCGGGCTGAAACAGATCACGCGGCACGTTCCCGTCGCGGGCTCCGCGCGCAGCAACGGGTCGGGCTCGCCGGCGGAAACCGGGGGCGCGACATCGGGCAAAAGCGCGGAAAAATCATTGTCGAAGACGAACGTCCCTCTGTAAGGAGGATTGACCGCCCCGCCCGCCCGCTGATTGCCGGGGCAAAGATAGCAGGTCGGATCGTGCGCGGCCCGTCGCGCGCCGTCGGTCTTTTCCGTTTGTCCCTGCCAGGGGCGTTTGGTCCGGTGCGGGGACACCAGGACCCACTGCCCGTTCAGGGGGTTGTAACGGCGATGCGTCTGCGACTCGGGATCGAACGCCATGTGAGCGGGACCTAGACGACGGTCAGCGGATCGACGACGTGCGCGCCCTGCGCGGGGCGTGACACGAAGGTCGTGGCGGTCCGCCCGGTCCGCTTTCGGTACTCGGCGGCCATCGTGCCGGCGACCGACGCGACGAAGTCCGTGCGGACCAGCGAGACGGTGCAGCCGCCGAATCCCCCGCCCGTCATGCGCGAGCCCAGCACGCCGCCGGCCGGCCCGATCTCGCGGGCGATGTCGACCATCGCGTCGAGCTCGGCCGAGCTCACCTCGAAGTCGTCGCGCAGCGAGCGGTGGCTGGCGTACATCAGGTGACCGACCTCCGCGAACTCGCCGGCCTCCAGGTGGGCAGCCGCCGCCACGGTGCGCAGGTTCTCGGTGGTGACGTGGCGCGCGCGGCGCGCGACGACCGGGTCCAGTTTTCCGTTCGCCGCCTCGACCATGGCCGGGGTGGCGTCGCGCAGCGTCTCCACGCCCAGCTGGCGGGACGCCTCGGCGCATTCGGTCCGGCGGCGCGCGTAGGCGCCGTCCGCCAGCGCGTGCTTCATGTTCGTGTTGCAGATGAGAACGCTGACCGTGGGGTCGGCGAACGGGATCACCCGCACCTGCTCCGAGCGGCAGTCGATCAACAGCGCGCCGGCCGCATCGCCGATGACCGAGGCCAGCTGATCCATGACGCCGCAGGGGACGCCCGCGAAGTCGTGCTCCGCCTGGCGGCAAAGGCGCGCCTTGTCCTGCGGGTCCAGCGTCGTGCCGGCCGCCTTCTCCAGCAGCGTCGCCGTGGCGACCTCCAGGGCCGCGCTGCTGGACAGGCCACCGCCCAGCGGAAGGTCGGAGACGATCGCCGCGTCGATCGAGCCGACGGCCAGGCGGCGATCGGCGAAGGCGCGGACGACGCCGCGCAGGTAGTTGGCCCAGCTCGGCTCGCCCGGAGGCTCGGAGCCGTCGAGGCGGATGTCGACCGTCGTGTCGACGGCCGCGCTGTACACGCGCAGGCGGCCGCCGTCGGCGGCGGCCGGGGCGGCGGCGATGACGACGTGCCGATCGATCGCCAGCGGCAGGACGAAGCCGCCGTTGTAGTCGGTGTGCTCGCCGATCAGATTGACCCGGCCGGGCGCAACGGCCAGCCAGCGCGGGGCAGTGCCGAACCGCTCGTGAAAGACGCGCCCCGCGGCCCGGACGGCGACGCCGTGCGAGGCGTGGGCGGGCGCGGGGGCCCAGGACGACGTGACGTTGTTCGGAAGCGAGCTCACCCCGGGTACCACACCTTTCGCGGATCGTTGGCTGCGCGTTGATACCCCCACGCCGCTTCGACCATCTGTTTCAGGTCGTAGCGCGGCCGCCAGCCGAGCAGGAACTTGGCCTTCGTGTTGTCGAGCCAGGTCGAGCGGTAGGGGGTCGGGATCGGAATGCCCTGGACGCCGCGGGTCTCGCGCAGATAGGCGGCCAGCTCGCCGTAGTCGACGGGCTCGTCCATGCAGATGTTGAAGGTCTGGCGGCGCGCGGCCGGGTTGTCGATCGCGCACAAGATGGCGGAGATCAGGTCCTCGACGTGCACGAAGTTGCGCTTCACGGGCCGCCCGTCGGGATCCAGCATCAGGGGGACTGCGCCGCTCTTCACGTAGTCGTCCGCGGCCTTCGGGCCGACCAGATCGCGCCAGCGCGGACCGCCGAAGACGTCGTCGCCGAAGGACAGCTGGTACTTGAAGTCGTCCTTCTCCATGATCCACGGCGCGCGCAGGCAGCAGCCGTTGAGGTCGTACTGGATCATCACCTGCTCGAGCATCACCTCCTCGAGCACCTTCGACAGCGCGTAGCAGCCCGGGTAGGCGCTGTGCTTCTGCGTCTCGGTGACGGGGACCGGGTGCGGGTAGAAGAAGTGGCCCATGCCGGCGTCGCCGCCGATGAGGATGAATTGCTGAAACGTGTTGCTGGTGCGGCTCGCCTCCAGCAGCCAGAAGAGGCCCTTCACGGCGACGTCCATGATGGACTCGGGGGTCTCCTTGCTGGTCGCCAGGTGCAGGAGGTGCGTGACGCCCTCGACGGCGCGCTCGGCGACGGCACGATCCTCCGTCGAGCCGCTGACGACCTCCAGCCGGGGGCCGGGCGTCAGCTTTCGGTTGTGGCACAGCGCGCGGACGGTGAACCCCGAGAACTTCGGGTCCGCCAGGAAGCGCGCGATGAACGCCTGGCCGACCTTGCCGGTCGCGCCCGTGACGAGAATTTTCTTGGTGGTCGACGACATGCTCACTTGCTCCGCCGCCGCGAGGCGTTCTTCTCGAAGACGCGGTCCACGATGACCGCCGCCAGGATGACGCCGCCGGCGACGACGTTCTGCCAGAGCGACTTGCCGACCAGGTTCACGGCGTTGAAGGTGACCTGCATGATGCCGGCGCCGATGAGGACCCCGAAAACCGACCCGCGCCCGCCCAGCAGCGAGCAGCCGCCCAGAACGGCGGCCGCCACGGCGTGAAGCTCGTACGCCGAGCCGAGCGACGGGGTCGCGCTGGGCAGGTACGCGACGTAGAGGATGCCGGCCACGCCCGACAGGCCGGCGCTGGCCACGAAGGTGACCAGGCGAACCCACTGCACGGGAACGCCGGACAGGCGCGCCGCCTCCGCGTTCGAGCCGATCGCGTAGCAGTACCGGCCGAAGAGGGTCCGGTGCATCAGGAAGGCCGTGACCGCGATGGCCACCAGCGCGAACCAGAAGGGCATGGGCATGCCCAGCCCCACCCCCTCTCCCAGAAAGCGGAAGCGCGGGAACTGCCCCTGAAAGCCGATGTCGGTGCCGCCGGTCAGGACCTCGGCGACCCCGCGCAGCAGCAACATCGACCCGAGGGTCACGACGAAGGGCTGCACGCCCAGCCAGGTGATCACCAGCCCCTGCGCCACGCCCACCAGCAGCGACAGCGCGATCGCGGCCGCGACGGCGGCGCCGATGCCGAAGCCGGCGTACATCGTCAGGTAGCTGGTCGTCACGGCCGAGATGCAGATGATCGAGCCGACCGACAGGTCGATGCCGCCGGCGATGATGACGACCGCCTCGCCCAGCGCGAACAGCGAGATCAGCGAGATGTGGCGAACGGTGTTGCGCAGGTTGTCCGGGCTGAGAAAGACCGGGTTCAGCAGCGCTGTCAGACCGGCCAGTCCGATCAAAACCGCCAGCATCGTCATCTCTTTCTTCATCCGCGACAGGCGCGTCGCCGACGCGATCGTGGCGACGGGACGGGGCGCGGCCGACTCGGCTGGAATTTGGACGTCGCTCATGTTGGCGCTCATGCGGCTGCGTACCTCAGGATGTTGGCGTCTGTGAGCTGCTCCCGGGCCAGCTCGCCGCGGGACTTCCCCTGGGCCAGGACCAGGGCCCGGTGACAGAGCGCGGCGACCTCTTCGGCCTCCGAGCTGGAGACGATGATCCCGGTGCCGGCGGCGGCCAGCTCGCGGACGACGTCGTGCACG